>DASZHY010000567.1:0-6872 GCA_035949675.1 Thermoanaerobaculia bacterium | reverse complement strand
CCGGCGGCGTCTCGCGCCACCAGCTTGCCCACCCGCCCGAGCCGGATCGCCGGCCCGAACGACACCCGGCCGACGTCGCGGATCAGCACCGGCGTGCCGCCGCGCGCGGTCACCGCGATCGCCCCGATGTCGTCGAGGCTCTGCGCCATGCCGAGGCCGCGCACCACGTAGATCTCGCTGCCGTGCTCTATGTAGGCGCCGCCGGCGTTGCGGTTGCCGTTGGCCAGCGCGTCGAACACCGACTTCAAGGTGATGCCGTACGACTTGAGCTTCAGCGGGTCCACCAGCACCTGGTACTGCTTGGTGGGACCGCCGAAGCCCACCACGTCGACCACCCCCGGCACGGTGCGCAGGCGGCGCTCGACCACCCAGTCCTCGAGCGCCTTGAGCTCGAGCAGCGAGAAGCCCTTGGGGCCGCGCAGCGTGTAGCGATAGATCTCGCCGACCGGCGTCGAGTCCGGCGACAGCCCGGCCTGCGCGCCCGCCGGCAGGGTGACCGCCTGCAGGCGCTCGAAAGCCTGGTTGCGCACGTATACCGGATCGGCGTCGTCCTCGAACACCAGCGTCACCACCGACAGCCCGAACAGCGAGATCGAGCGCATCGAGGCGCGCTTCGGGATGCCGTTCATCTCGTTCTCGACCGGCACCGTCACCAGCTGCTCGACCTCTTCGGCGGCGTGGCCGGGGAACAGCGTGATGATCTGCACCTGGACGTTGGTGACGTCGGGGTAGGCCTCGACCGGCAGGCTGCGGAAGGCGGCGATGCCGCCGCTCACGAACACCGCCAGCAGCGCCACGATCACCACCCGGCTGCGCAGCGCCTGGGCGGTGAATCGCTGCAGCAGCCCGCGATGGCCGTGCAACCCCTTACCCTCCGGAGGTCAACAGCGATTCGAGCAGCAGGCTGCCGTCGACCACCACCCGCTGGCCCGGCTCGAGCCCGGCCTGGATCACCGTCTTGCCGCCGCGCTCGGCGCCGGCGGTGACCGCCCGCCGCGCGAAGCGGCCGCGCCCCTCCTCGACGAACACGTAGCGCTGCTTGCCCTCGGCCACCACCGCCGCCGACGGCACCACGAGCGCCGGCTGCCGCGACGGATCGGCGACCTCGACCTCGACGTACATCTCGGCCTTCAGCAGCCGGCTCGGGTTGTCGACGATGCCGCGCGCCTTCACCGTCCGCGTCGCCGCGTCGAGGGTGTCGCCCACCACCTCGACGCGGCCGCCGAAAACCCGCTGCGGATAGGCGTTGCAGCGCAGGCTGAACGGCAGCCCCGGCCGCACCGAAGCCAGGTCCTGCTCGACGACGTCGAGATACACCCACAGGCGCGATGGGTCGGAGATGACGTAGAGCGGCGCCTGGGCGTCGGCGCGCACCTCCAGGCCGGGGTTGATCGCGCGGTCCACCACCACGCCGGCGATCGGGCTGCGCAGCACGAAATGCTGGTCCACGCCGCGCACCCCGCCGCGTGCACCGCCCGCGCCGCCGAGCAGCGCCAGGCGGGCCGCGGCGCGCTGGCTCTCGACTCGAGCGCGGTCGCGGTCCGCCTGTGCCGCGTCCAGGTCCTTGCGCGGCGCCGCCGCATGTTCGTAGAGGTCGCGCACCCGCGTCAGGGTGCGCTCCGCCACCGCCACGTCGGTTGCCGCGCGATCGGCGTCAGCCTGCGCCTGGCCGAAATCGGAAGACTCGATGGCGGCGAGCGGCGAGCTCCGCTCCACCCGTTGCGCCAGGTCGGCGAGCAGCTTCCGCACCCGGCCGCCGATGGGAGGAAACACCCGTGCCGTGCGGTCCTCGTCCCAGGCCAGCCGGCCGGTCGTGCGCACCGTTCCGACCGGTGCCGCCGCCGCCGTCGCCGTCGACAGCGAGGCCAGCTCGACCGCGTTCTCCGGGTAGACGATCCGCTGGCCGACGATGCGCGGCCCCGGCGGTTCGGCCGCGCGGTGCTCCGAGTGGCAGCCCATCAGGCCGGCCGGCAAGATCGCGGCCAGGCAAAACGCACCGATGCGAGCCCCGTGAGCCATCGGCCGGCAGGATACGCCGGGGAGCGTTAAGAAGGTACAAAGACCGCTCGCCGGAGCTCGCCTTGTCGCTGGCGCGTGCGGGAGTGGGGTGACGCCTCTACCCCGCCCGCTTCTCGTTGCTCACGGCAATGCACCGCTGCCGATTTCCTTATGGCTATGATTCTGTTGACAGAACGTCTATGTAGAGCCTACTGTTCATCTTAGATTTAACTACTCATAAGTGCAGGCCAGCCTCCACCTGTGGCACCCCGGCAGATGATCCCCCGTTACTACCAGGTTGTCTGTATCGGCCATCAAACCTGGGGCCAGGCGCCGCCGTCAATTCTCACTCTACGCCTCGAACTTTCCAATGACTGAAGAACAGAGCCCTCAGAGATGGTGGCAAACTCTTCCCGCTGTCTTGACGGCTATCGCGGGAACTATCGGCGCGATAGCGGGCTTGATCGCTATTCTACATCAGACAGGATTTTTCGTTGCAAGAAGAACGTCAACTTCAATCGATCAAAGCCCTCCTGACAAGGGATCACCGCCCAACACGGATAAAGCGCCGCTCAGTGTTAGCGCAATACGCTCTCAGAGCCTTAGTTGGGGGCCAGATCAAGGCATGGATGCTGGCGCTTGTATCGATCAATGCAGTAACTTTGTCACATGGTCAGAATTTCGCTCTGAGCTTGAGAAGCTCGTTCTTCCATTGACGCCAAACTTGCCACCCAATACCTCCACACAGCTTGCTTCTCTCGGCGGTCAAAAGGCACGGGTGATCCAAGTAACAGACGCAGCAGGCAACGTTGTAGCGAACGTTTGGGTCGGTGTCAATCCGAAAGCAGATTGGAGATTTGATGGTTTATTGCGCGTTGGCTCACCCAATAGCCCTCCCAAAGTGTGGGCAACCTTCGAGCGGCTTTCAAACGGGAGCTACCGACGCTATTAGAGGTGGAATGTGTTCTTCCGGCGTCCTTACCGGCAGAGGCGAAGGTAGCGGTGGGGCAACACCGTCTCTTCTCGTTCACCCACCCGGACCTGGAGCGGCAAGTCGAAAGAGGTGGAACGTGCCGGCGATGTAGCCGTGGTCTTCGCCTTGCCGCACCCGGTACCACAGCGGCGCCCATCTCTCGGCGATGCCGCGGTAGGCCGGCTGGTTGTACATCTCCGCGGGCGTGGCGCGGAGGATCGCGGGAATCGCCTGTTCCACGATCACCCCGACCGCGTACCACCCGGGCGGCAACGGCTCTCCCGGATACATGCCGACGGCCCGGGGCAGGTAGGCCTCGCGGGCTGCCGCGCTGACCACCGGGTCGAGCAGGTGCAGCGGCTCGAGGCCGCGCCGGTGCGCGATCTCGCCGAGCACGATCAGGTTCTGATTCCAGTCGCAGTTGTCGCCCGACGCGGCGAAGCGGGTCGGATTGCGCGCTCCCAACCACCAGGTGTTGGTGGCCGACATCCACAGCGGCGCCACGGCCAGCGATTCGGCGAGCAGGAGGCCGGCCACGGCCGCCAGGCGCCACGTGCGCCGCGCGGCCCACAGCGCGGCGGGAAGGTAGAGCAGAGGCAGCACCGGCATCAGGTGGCGGTACCCGAGGTCGTAGTTCGAGCTCATCGCCACCGCGAGATAGAGCGCCGCCGCCGCGGCGAGGATGGCGAGGAACCGCCGCCGCGCCCGCTCCGTCGCGTCATCCACCGTCGTCGCCGTGGTCGCCGCCGTCGCTGCCGGCCCGCTCCCCGGCGGCAGCGCCGCCTCCCGGAGTCGGCGCGCGCGCGCCCGGCGCCCGCTGCGCCACCGGCTCCATAGCTCCACACCGGCCCACAGCGTCGCGGCCAGCAGCACCAGCGAGCTCTTGAGCAGCAAGAGAACCGGAAAGTACCACCAGCGACCCCGCGACTGGATGCGCCCGAAGAGGTACGAAGGGTAGACCGCCAGGGCGTTCTGCACCTTGATGCCGAGGATCCCGGTGAGCCACTGGGCCAGGCGCGGATCGCGCTCTTCGATCGCCAGCAGCGCCGCCTGATAGCGCCGCATCCGGTCGCCGACGACGAGAGTCGAATGGTTGTTGCAGTAAAAGCCGATCGCCGCACGGCCGCGAACCGGGTCGTAACGGCGGTTGGCGACGCCGTAAGTGAGCTCCACCAGGGCCGCGGCGCAGAGGGCCGCGGCCAGCAGATAGCCCAGCCGGCGGCGGCCGTCGAGCCGAGGGCCGCTGGCCAGCACGACGGCCAGCGCCAGGGAGGGCGCCACCAGCAGCCCGGAATGCTTGGCGGCAATGGCCAGACCGAGCGCACAGCCCATGCCGGCGGCGGTGAGCAGCCGCGGCGCGGCCAGGAATCTCGCCGCCAGCACCCAGGTGGCGGCGAACCCGAGCGCGACCGCGACGTCGGTGGTGAGGATCGTCAGATAGGGCAGCATGCCGAAGCTCAGGGCGACGATCAGGGCCAGCGCCAGGCCGGTGCGCGGGCCGCCGGCGGCGCGCCCCAGCAGGTAGGTCATCCACCACCAGGGCAGCACGAAGCAGAGCAGCAGGACGGTCCGGGAGCGGACCCGGATGCGAGCCTCCAGGCCGGCATCCCTGAACACCGCCTGCGCACTGCTGAGGGCGTTGGTGACGTCGCCAGGAGGGGCCAGCGGCGCGGCCTCGGCAAGGAGAGGGAGCGCGGCGAGCATCTTGACCAGGGGCGGATGCTCGAAGTTGAGGGTATTCTCGCCGTACCGCAATGCCTGATGGCCGGCCAGGAGATGGTAGGGCTCGTCGCCGGTCAGCGACTGCGTGCGGATCGCCGCCGCCTGCAAGGCCACCGCGGCGAGCATGGCGGCGCACCACCCTGCCCGCTGCCAGTGACCTGCCCGCCAGCCCGATGGCGCCTCGGCCGGCGTGCCTTCCCCGGCCGCCGGAGCCCGAGAAGCAATGCCTGGCTCGACGTCTTTCATCTGCTCTTCGACCCATCAGATACGCATGTGCCGTAGTGTATCTCCCTGGCCAGCCATGACGACGACCGACCAGCCCTCGTCGCAGCTCTCCTGGCGCTGGCGCGCCCTCGCGCTCGGCGGCGCCCTGGCCGTGGCCGCGCTCCAGGGTTTCGCGATCACGCGACAGTCCCTCACCAGCGACGAGGCGTATCACCTCCTCGCCGGCTACCAGGCGGACCGTTACGGCCAGAACGGCCTCAACCTCGAGCACCCGCCGCTGCTGAAGATGGTGGCGGCCCTGCCGCTGCTCGCGGCGCCGCGGCCGCCGATCCCCGTGACCAAGGTCTCGGTGGCGCTGACCACCTTGCAGGCCCTCTTCGCGGATCCGGCCGCCGAAGCGCGGGCGCGCCTTGGCGGCAGGTCGCTGGCCGCCGCCGCCTTCGGCGTGCCGCTGCTGCTCGTCGCCTTCCTCCTGGGGCGCCAGCTGGGCGGGGCGGCGGCGGGCATCGTCCTCGCCGTCACGCTCGGGCTGGACTGCTTCGTCTTCCCCGTGCTCGCGATGATCTACACGGACACCGCCGCTGCCCTCGGGCTGGGCCTGTCGCTGCTCGGCGCCGCCCGGTTTCTGCGGCGCCCGGATCTCTCCTCCGCCGCTCTTGGCGGGCTCGGGCTCGGGCTCGCCCTGGCGAGCAAGTTCACCGGGCTCCTGGCCCTGCCGCCGCTGGCTTGCGCCCTGCTGCTGGCTCCATGGCGGGGACCGGCGCCGCTCGAAGGCCGGCGGCGGCTGCTTGCCGGCGCTGCCGCGATCGCCATCGCCTGGGCGACCGTCGAGCTCGTCTACGCGGCCGCCAACCGCCACTACGACCCCGCCTACGGACGGGAGGCGATCACGCTCTACGCCGAGAACCGCTCCACCATGCTGGTCGAGGACCGGCTGAGGCCATGGGAGCGCCCGCTGCTCGCGCTCGAGCGCCACGACCCGCGCGCCGCGCAGTGGCTCACCGGCCTGCTCGCCACCCGCGCCCAGGGCGCCATCGGCACCTACCCGGCGTGCAACTTCGGCACGATGCATTCCAAGGGGCGCTGGTGGTACTTCCCGGTGCTGCTCCTCGCCAGGACCCCGCTCGCGCTGCTGCTGGCGAGCGGGGTCGCCCTGGTGACCTGGCTGCTCGCCCGGCGCCGCGGCGGAATCGCTCGCCGGCGCGAGCGCCTCGCGCACCAAGACCTCGCCGCCGCCCGCGAGCGCGAGGATGGCGGCGCCCTGCTGCCCGCCACGCCGCCGCGCCCGCGGCTCGCGCTGCTGCTTGCCGTGACGGCAGGGATCTACCTGGCGGTCGCCATTTCCTCGAACTACAACGCCGGCCTCCGTCACCTCCTGCCGGTGCTGCCCATCCTCTATCTGCCCGCGGCCCTCTGGGCATCGCGGCGGCCATGGCGCGCGGCCGCGCTCTTCGCGGCGCTGTTCGCGGAATCGCTCGCCCTGGCTCCCACCTGGTTGTCGGCATCCAATACCTGGTGGCTCGGGGATCGCGATCCGATGCGGTTCGCGCTCTCGACCGACAACTGCTATTACCATCAGAACCTGATCGCGCTGCGCGAAATCGCCGATCGGAGCTCCCTGCGGCCGCTCCATGTCCTGGACCCCACCCTCGGCGGCCCGGCGCTCGAGCGCTATCTCGGAGGCGGGGTGGGACTCGCGCCGGAGAGCCCGCTGCCGGCCGGCTGGTACGCGGTCGGCGCCGCCGTGGAGGTCTGCTTGCCGGCGATCCTGCGCTCTTCAGCCGGCGAGATGTACGGCTTCCCGCGGTACCGGTCCATCGCCGAGCGCTGGCTGCCGGCGGCGACCGCCGTGGCGCGAACCGGCGAGGACCGCGGCTACGTCGCCGGCACCTTCCATCTCTACCGGCTCGGCACTGCCCTCCCGGCGGCCGACCGAACGTCTCGCCGCTGAGCC
>DASZHY010000566.1:0-12387 GCA_035949675.1 Thermoanaerobaculia bacterium | reverse complement strand
CCGCCCGCCTACCTAAGACACACCAGCCGCCTTCTGCGCATACATGGGTACCCACTGACCTCGGCGCCACAAGCCCGTGATCGTCCAGACCTGTGTCGACAGCGCCTTGGCGCCCATCAGCGACGCCGGCGAGACGCTCGGCTGCCTGCGCTGGCAGCCCACCTCCAGACAATATTCTCGAGATCGCTGGCCCCGGCCCGGGCGCAGCGATGCTGCCTAGAGCGCTCGAAATTGCGACCTCAGCCTTTGCCGCTGCAGCCAGAGAGATGGCCTGGATGCTGATGTTCCAAACGCTGTTAGTCTCCTTTGCGCGCTCAAGCTCGCCGGCCTGCAGAGCAATCATCTGGTCGAAGGCGGCTCGGCGGTGTTCAATTGCGTCGGCCCGCTGACGCCAGCGCTCATGGAGATCGCGATGAATCGCGGCATTCGCGATACTGGCGGCGACTAAGGCTTGCGTTTCCGGAGAAGACAGGCGGCGTTGCGACACCGCTTGGTTGTGATGTCTCCTAAGCGCACTTTCCGCTTCGTGAACGTGGTCGAATACGAGAGCCGAAATGCCTACTTCTGAGGCCTTCGCCCAATCAATGGGAAGGCTCGTCGCGCGCGAGACGGATCTCGGCGCGCCGACGCCTTCAGGCTGGTCGGTACGCACGAGGAGGACCGTGTCGGGATACAAATTTGCCTCGAAAGTGCTAGCCGCCAAGGGCTCCTTGAGCCACGATGAGAGACAAAGATCCTCTGGTGCATCGGCGGCGATCCAGAAGCTGGCCAGCGCGCTGAGTGGAGTCGGCGCCGCTCTATTTCCTAGATCTTTCTCTGATAGCCCAGCAAGTTCGGACTGCAGCACTTTGCCCGGCTGGACGCTATCCGGTGAACTCTGCCGAAATCGCGCACAGGCGCCTCCTCCACGCCTGTCGCTTCGGCCCGGCAGCGCGGGTTGTGTCCTGGTACCGGCGAGCCGAACCTGTGTCCCGTCGACATCAAAGAAGATGTCGATCCAGTTTTCGCTCGCCGTCTCCGCTTCCGCGAGGATCCTAAGCAAGGCGTCTGCGTCAGCAGCGTTTAGCCGGTTGGCATCAGGCAGAGGGTGTTGCGGCCTGCCGGGACGGTTTAGCTCGATGAGATCTCGAACATAGTCATCCGGCAAAGCGTTCCCCAAAGCCCGCTTTGGTAGCTTGAGGCCCAAGTCAGCAGCCCTTTCAGCGACAAAGTCGACGCAGTCCCGCTCGCCGAGGATATAACTGCGATCTCTGGCGAATACCCTCGCCTGGGCTAGCGTCCGCTGGAATTGCTCTCGCGTAACCGATACGGTGAGCAGCCGCTTCGCGAATGTCAGAGAGTCTGCGTCATCCCTGAGATGGCCAGGTCCGAACGGCATCGACCCGCTCGCCAGGCTGGAGGCGGCCGCCGCCATTGCATTATCCGCCTCCCAGCCAATCGCCGCTTCGATCGTGGTAGTGCCCTCGTCTAGGAATTGCTGGCGCCGCCAGACGACGAACGCATGGCCAAAGCGAGATTTTGCCGTACCGGTGCCGAGCGGCGTCGGTGGCCGTGAGGCAAAGACCAGGCTATACGTGGTAGCGCCGGCTTTGGCCGGCCCGGCGAGATTGATTGTCACCGAGTCCCGCTCGTTTGCGGACAATGCTCCGCTCGTCAACAGGAGAGATGCCAGCGACAACCATGAACTAAGGCGCCAAGCAGCGAGCATTCGAACCTCCCTACTGTCACAAGAAGTTTAGAGTAAAAACTCAAGTGGGAAAAAAGTCAAGGGAGAACCGGCGTTCGCCGCGGTTGATATCGAGCCTTCCGGGCGGCCGTGTGGCCGGCTTCGCAACCGGTCGCCCCCGCTGGCCCGTGGGCGTGACGTGCCCTCCCCAGGCGCGAGGGTGCCTCCACCGCATATCCCAATGATCGACCTGGACAAACCAGACCGAGAGACCCACGGGCTGTAAGACCAGGGGACTCGTAGTCCCGTGCTGTTCTAGTTGTCAGCCATTGGCTCCGCGGCCTTCACTCGTGGCTGATCGCCCGCCTGGCGTCGGCCGACCATTCGAACCAGCCATCGTAGTTGCGGGCCTCGCCGTAGCCGACCACCCGCAGGATCACCCGCGCCTCCGCCCAGCGGACACCGCCCGTGCAGTAGGTGATCACCCTGTCCGAGGGCTTGATGCCTGGCGGCAAGCAGCCTTGCCCTCGCGGCGTCCGGGTCGTCCGGCAGAACTGTCCCTGGGCGAGGCCGCTGCTCCGCCAAGCCTCAAGTCGCTCCCGCCATCGCCGCTCGTGACGTGAGGGCGGTCCTATCCGCTGGTCGTGCTTCAAGGGCCCGCCGCGGCGACCCGGCTTCTGCTTGCGGCGCCTGCGCCTGCGAAGGCGAAGATGCGTCCGCAGCTGGCCGCAAGGGGACACGCGTGAGGGCAGGATTCCGGGCGGCCGCGAAACGGTGCCGCGAGAGGGACCTGAAAGCCATGGTCGGCCAAGGGAGCGGCGTCACCTCACCGCCAATGCGCGTAGTACGTATAGTCGCGATAAGCCCACCCATTACTCAGGAGTGACCAAAGCCGCACGTACAGGATTCGCCCATCTGTGGGCAGGCTGAGGGTCACCGAGTGGTTCGTGCCCTGAGACGCGCCGTGAGCCCCTGTTCCACTGGAACGTGACCCAGGAACCGGGCAACGTAGACCACGCGTTCATCCGCCCAACGTGAACGGCTGCGCCGCCGGCTGCGGACCTTGCAGGCCGTCGGCCGCGCAGGTCAAGGTGTGCCGCTGACCGAGGTCTTCGACTGCCCGACCATCGCGCTGCGGACGGAAAACCCCGCCGCCGCCGTGCCTGGATCATCATCCAGCGCAGCGATCCGTCCGGCACGAGTCGATCCGGCCGACGATGCCCTGGTCCCGGAGGCAGTGCTCCACTCGGCGCGCGGACCTCGTGTCCGATTCGGCAGCGGAAACAGGCTCTCGAGGCCGACTATCTGTACGAGGCTACAATCGTGTAGACCGGGTGCAGCTCGAGCATCTTGTCTACGTCTGCGCAGGCCGCGCGGGCTTTAAAACGTATGGCACTCCGCGACTATTATAGCGACGGGAATCCTCCCGAATCATAAGCCATGATCGTTCTCGCTCTGAGCCGTGACTCCTGCCGCTCGTCCTCGCGTCTTGTCGTCAGCGCGTTCCGCCTCTGTTGGTCGCCGCTGTCTGTCGCGGTCGCCTCGCTTTCGTCCGCCGCCGTTTGCCCGGAAGGAACTCTTGATCGAGACCGGCGATCAAGTCCGGGCGATCGATCGACCGCCAGGCGGCGCGTGCGGCATCCACATTCCGCCGGCGCTCGGCCTCGGTCCGCGCCAGACGCGCCAGGCGCCGGTGCGTCTCGCCGATCGAGTAGGGTTCTGCGATCCGGGAGTAGAGCGACAGCGCCTCCACGAACCGGTCGCGCGCCTCGTTCTCGTCGCCACGAGCCAGCGCGATGTCACCGAGCCGCAGGATACAATTGGCCTCGCCAAGGATGGAACCGACGCGCCTGTAGAGCTGCAGGGCCTCCTCGTAGCGGGCGCCGGCGGCGTCGTAGTCGGAGCGTCCGAGCGCGATGTCGCCGAGGCCCTGGATGCTGTTGGCCTCGCCCGAGATGGAGCCGACGCGCCGGTAGAGTGGCAGGGCCTCCTCGTAGCGGGCGCCTGCGCCATCGTGGTCGGAGCGTTCGAGCGCGATGTTGCCGAGCCTCCGGATGCAGCTGGCCTCGCCGAGGAGGTCGCCGACGCGCCGGTAGAGTGGCAGGGCCTCCTCGTAGCGGGCGCCGGCGGCGTCGTGGTCGGAGCGTGCGAGCGCGATGTCGCCGAGGCTCATGATGCAGTTGGCCTCGCCGAGGATGGAGCCGATGCGCCGGTAGAGCGACAGGGCCTCCTCGAACCACGTACGGGCGGCGTCGTGGTCGGAGCGTGCGCGCGCGATGTCGCCGAGTCTCTTGATGCAGTTGGCCTCGCCGCGTAGGTCGCCGGCGCGCTGATAGAGCGGCAGGGCCTCCTCGTAGCGGGCGCGGGCGGCGTTGTGGTCGGAGCGTTCGAGCGCGATGTCGCCGATTTTGATAATGCAGTTGGCCTCGCCGAGGAGGCCGCCCACACGGCGAAAAAGCGGCAGGGCCTCTTCGAAGCGGGAACGGGCGGCGGCATGGTCGGAGCGTGCGAGCGCGATGACGCCCAGTCTTTGGATGCAGTTGGCCTCGCCGAGGAGGTGGCCGACGCGGCGGAAGAGCGGCAGCGCCTCCTCGTAGCGCGCGCGGGCGCCGTCGTGGTCAGAGCGCTCGAGCGCGATGTCGCCGAGGCCCTTGATGCAGTTGGCCTCACCGAGGAGGTCGCCGGTGAGCCGGTACAGCGGCAGGGCTTCCTCGTAGCGGATGCGGGCGCCGTCGTGGTCGGAGCGGTTCAAGCTCAGTGTCCCAAGTCGGTAAAGGCAGCGGGCGAGTGTCTCGGGCGAGCCGGACCTCCGCGTGGCCGCGAGCGCGAGCTCGAAGAGCTCCGGCAGCACGACGTCACTGAACCTTCCCAGCTCGACGAGCGCCAGCACTGCCTCCACGGCCGGCCCCGGCGCCGATCCATCGAGCGCCGGCCCGAGCAGCGCCTCTAGGTTCCCGAGCTCCGGGGCGAGCCGCTCGAACGCCTCGCGGCCGCCCTCTGCGCCGGCGTGCTCACCGAGGCCTGCCAGCCCCAGGTAGTGCCCGAGCAGCCGCTCGCCCTCCTCCGCCGTCGCCGGAAGCGTCGCCGCCAGCACCTCCCGGATCGGCGCATACAGCCGCAGCCGCGCCGTCCGCGGCAGCGCCAGGCCGACCCTGCGCAGCCGTCCGGCCGACTCCGCGCCGTCCTCAGGCGCGAGCGCCAAGAGGTCGTCTTCGGCCATGCCGTCGGGGAGCAGCGCGAGCAACGCGGCGAGGCGGCGCGCCTCCTCGGTCAGGCGCGGGCTCTCTACCGACAGAGCCACGGACGCCTCGAAGCTCGTCTCGCGGCTGTCGCCCCGGCCGCGCCGGAGCAGCCGCGTCCGTTCGGAGCGCCACCGCCGCCGGATCTCCGCGAGCGGCGACCCTTCGGCCTGGGACGCGAGCAGCACCAGCGCCAGCGGCAGGTGCCCGACCTCAGCGACCAGCGTGTCGACCAGGGGGTCGCCCCGATAAGCCTCGCCGGCCACGTCCAGGAACGCCTCCCGCGCCGCCTCGGGCGCCAGCGGCGCGACCGCGATCGTTTCCCGCCAGGAGGGCCGGAAGGGCCGCTGCGCGCCGCGAAACGAGGCGACGAGCGCTAGCTCGGGCAGCGCGGCGAGGCGCGCCAGCAGCTCCTCGAAGCCCACCTCGCCACCTGCGGCCTCGGCATCGAGGGGCGTCTCGGCGTTGTCGAGCACGAGAAGCGCCGGCCCCCGCGCCAGCTCGCCGAGGATGCGCGCCTCCGGGTCGCCGCCCTGGCCTTCAGGCCCGAGCTCGATCCCCAACGCCAGCGCGATCGCGTTGAACAAGGTGCCCCTGCTTGTGGCCGCCTCGCAGCGCACGAACCACCGGCGCGCGCCGAACCGCGCCACCACCGCTTGGCAGTGCAGCGCCTCCACGGTCACCGTCGTCTTGCCCACCCCAGGCGGCCCCAGCACCGCGGCCTGCCGCGGCCGCGCGGCGCACGCCGCCGCGACCAGCGCCGCGACCTGCTCTTCCCGCCCGAAGCACCGCCCGGGGACCGGCAGCTGGGGAGCGCCCGGCGCGCCCGCCGCCGGCGACCGCAGCCGCCGTAGGAACGGCGCCAGCTCGCCGAACCCGTCCCCATACGGCACGGGGAAGATCCGCTCCTCCGGCGGATGCTCGCGCTCGAGCTCCGCCACCTCCCCCGTTAGGCACAGCCGGAAGTGCCGGTACCGCGAGCCGGCCAGGATCGCGCGCGACCAGCGCCGCAGCGCCGCCCAGTTGGGATCGGCCAGCCCCTCGCCGCAGCCGACGAAGAGGAGAGTGTGGCTCGCGCGCACCTGCCGCAGCCACTCCTGCACGACCGGCGCCGCCCGCTCATAGGCCGCCGGGTCGAGGATCACCGACTCCGGACGCTCCCAGTAGCCGTGGAGGTGGAGGATGGCCCGGGGCGCCTTGCCGTGCAGCAGGTCCTCGACGACCGCCGTGTCCTGCCAGGTCGCGGCCGCGAGCCCCGTCACCGCCTCGAGCAGACCATCGTAGTTCGTCGTCGCGAGCGGCAGCCCGAGCTCGCGCAGCGCCTCGAGCTCCTCGCGCTGCGCCGTCTCGAAGCACCCCACCGTGTCCCGCAGCCAGCGCCCCATCTCGCCCAGGCCCGGCGCGTTCAGCGCGGCGCACACCTCGCCGGCGACCGCCAGCAGGTCCTCCGCCCGCGGCGCCGCCAGCCGCACTCGCAGCGCCGCGGCCCACGCCTCGTTCTGCCGCGCAAACCGCACGCAGTGCGCGATCCCGTCCCGCAGCAGCCCCTCCCACGAGGCGAGCCCTGCCCGCTCCGTGCCTGCCACGGCGGCCAGGGTGACGCCGGTGCCAACCACGACCAGCCCGCGCCCGCTCACGGCAAGCTCCTTCTGGATGTCAGCAACCGAGGGATTGCCCATAGACACACACCCGAGCGGAGCACCGGCGCCTGTCACCCTGCGCCAGCCCCGCATTGTCAGCCCGCGACCGCACCGGCCCCAGCGGCCGCCAACCCCGCGACCGTGCCGGCCTCGCGTGCGCGCCTGCGCCGGGGCGTGCCCTCGCCGTTCCCGGCACACCGCTCGTCCACCGCCCCGGCGCCGGCGCAGCGCCACCGTGCTCCCCGGATACGCTCAGAGTCTACAAGACAAGACCCAGGAAACCCCCGCCCTCCGGTCTGTCCAACCAGGCGACCGGAGGCACCCCTGCGGACCTCGCCTTCGAGCGCAGAGCGCTGACCATCTCTGCGCAGGCCGCGATCTGGGCCAATCGTGGGCAGGGAGAAAACGAGGAGTACGAGCAAGGAAGGACCTGCGCTCAGCAGGCCCCCTGCTGCTTGTGGGAGGCTCGACGAAATCGCCGACCCCGGCGGACCGGCCAGCGCCTTAGACCCAGGACCCACGGTCTGCGAGGCAGGTTAGTCCAGTGTCCGCTGTTGTCCTCTGTTGTCCCTCGATGTCACCTATTGTCCTCATCTACAAGGACTTAGGCGACAGAGCCAAAGCCACCAGGAGACAGCCGGAACACCAGAATACACCTCCGGACAATTCGCAGAGTGCCAAATGAGTGCCAAGCTCAGACCGCGAATTTCCTCGGACGAATGTGCCTTTGGGGGGTGGGGGTGGCCGACCCCCCGGGTCAGGAGCAACGCCGGTCGCCGGTCCGGCGCCGATCGCCGAAGGCAACGCCGGTCGCATGTCCGCCGGGAACAAACTCTGCCTTCACGGAGACGGGGTCCCGCGTCCCGATCCCCGTGACTCTCTGCGTCCTGGCCATTCGGAAGCCCCCCGCCCAAGCCGGCCAGCGATCGCCACCGCCTTCTCCCGCCGGCCGGAGGCCGAGGCTATCCGGGCGGCACCACGGCGGGCCATGGATAGGTGGCTTGGCCTGCCGGGAAGCGCAGTGGCTCTCCGTTTGGCGGCAAGTCCAAGAGGTTAAACGGCCAATGGCCGCGCAAGCTTTCGAGGCCGGCAAACGTTGACAGGGCTGCATCGTAGGCATGTCCCCCGGGGATCTCGAGTTGCCCCAGTCCCAGCCAACCCCCGAGCTGCTGAACCATGTCGTCTTGCTGGTCGGGCCAGGCGTAGGGCCTGCCAACAAGCGCGAAGTAGAGCACCTTCGGGTGAGTCTCCATGAGGCGTGCCGTCGGATATTGGTCGGCCAGACGGAGGGCCACCAGGGCACCGTTGACACACATCGCACCGAACAGGCGGTTCGGACAAACCACGGACGCTGCGACCAGCGGGTAGTGCGCACGCAGAGCGAGCTCGGCGGGCCGGTCACCGCTGCGCGCACTGCTCCTGTTGCCGATCGCCAGAATCCGTAGGAATCTGACCATCTAGTCGGGAGTCGGCGAGCAGCATCATCCCGCGCGGAGCGCGGCGGGGGGGTGTGAGGGGTATGCTTCGCCGAGCTGGGTAGATAGAGAAACGAAAACCCCGGTTGGAGCCGGGGCTTTCGCGTCGTTCCGCGGCCCACCCGTAGAGCGAGCCGAGGCCCAAACCAGACAGTTGGAGCCTCGCACAAGCAGGCCGCGTTCGTCCAGTCCCCCAGCGCTGGAGGCTGCGATGGCCGCACCCGAGGCTCCGGTCCTCCACCTACGCCACTGCCGGCATTGCGGGCGGCCGTTCACCGTCTGCTGCAGCTGCGACCACGGCTATCGCTACGGCTCGCGGGCGTGCAGCCAGGCGGCCCGCCGCGAGCAGCGTCGCGAGGCCAAGCGCCGCCATCAGCAGACGCCGTGTGGGCGAGACAACAATGCTCGCCATCAGCGGGAGTATCGCGCCCGACGCCGCGAGGGCTTGGTCGCCGGCGTAAGGGATCCATCTTCCACGGTGCGGTGCGGACCTGGGACGCTACGGCCGGAGCTGCCGCAGGTCCGCGTGGTGCGGACGGCTGCCGCGCCGCCCTGGGAGACCGCCTGTGAAGACCGGAGCCTGTCGTGGCGCTGCGTGGGATGCAACCGACCAAGTCCGTGGATCGATCCCTTCGGTCCGAGTGCGGCAGGAGTAAACCATGCTCGCTGCCGAGACCGTCGCCGAGATCCGACGCCTGTACTACGCCGAGCACTGGCGGATCGGACGGTGCGGCGCTCGGGGTGGCCGCCTCCCCGGGCCAGGGGCAACGCCGGTCGCCGGTCCCGGCGCCGATCGCCGGGCCCTCACCAAGGTTGCTTTCCGGGTAGGGGCAACCGGAGAGGCGACGTTGGCTGCCGGCGGTGACTCCACCGGCGGCGCCGCTGCCATCGCCATCGAGCCTGCCGGGCGGCTGCGACCGGCGTCGACTCCGGCCACCGGCCGAGAACCGTGACCCGCGCGGTGCCCTGACCAAGGGCCTCAGGCAGGCGAGTGGAAGCGACGAGAACCCACCACCGGAGATCAAGGGTGGCTAGAGTTGATGATGTTTGGCGGCAGTCTCAGACATGCCCCTCCATGCGTCGTGCGACGCGCCTCTCCTACGCGTACCAGGTGCTGATCTACTCCAAAGGGACCTATTGCGGATGATGATGTGGGATTCCACCTCACCCGTCCCGGCTCGTTTCATCGCGATGATGAAGGACTACGCGAGCAGCTTTGCGGGCAAGAGCGCGACGACCGCCGACTTCCGTGCCCCCAGCCCGGGGGGCCCCCGAACGTCGCCTTGCCGGTCGTGGTGCACACGTGAAGGCGCCCAGCAGCGCCGCAGCTACCGCAATAACGCCCGCATAGATCGCGTTGCCGAGGACACCTCAAAAAATATCCTTTGCGCTATCCATCGCACCGCTCCGATCGCACCGCAGCCCCGCTGGCTAGACTCCCGGCGTGAGATCTGGCGACACACCGAGGACTGCGTTCGCGCCGTCTTCGAGGGGCGCCTCCTCACCTCGAGTCTTTGTTCCATTCACTTTTCGATCACGTTTCGCCTAGCGCCTGCTGATCGTAAACTTGCCGAAGCTGACCCCGAGCTCGACGCCCGTCCCCTTGCCGGTCAGCGACAGCGAAACCTCACCTTTGGTCAGGGCCTGCGCCTGTGACGACTCGCCGGCGCCCGCGGCGGCGTCCGCGCTGGCGTAGTCTCCAAACAGCTCGCCGATGTCCGCAACCTGAGTGAACTTCGCGCGACCGTCCCGGACCGCCGACTTTCCGGCCGTGAGGCCTCCCCCGACCGAATGGATCCTTACCTGTGCCGTCTGACCGTTGTCGCAAGAGATCGTCCCCTCTCCCTTCGCGGTCTTGTAACCTGCCGACCACCCCTTGAGCGTAAAGTCCATCGTGCACACCGTCGTCTTTTCTGCCCATTTGTCCCCAGCGCCTTGGGTCGAACGCCAAGCCTGGATCAGCTTGCGGTTTCCGAGTGCGAGGCGTGTCTTCTCTTCAGGCGACGACGCCAGGTATTGAGCCACGGTAGCATCGGCGGTGCGGAACGCCGAAACCACTTGTTCCCGCTCCACAGGCGGTAAGTCTGAAACAGATCGAAGCAAACCCTCGCCCCGCTGCTTGGCCACGATTTCTTTCGCTACAGCGGGATCGATGTGCAATAGCTCAAGCTCCGCAGCCGTCGAAGCCCTCAACGCCGAGCTTACACACTGGTCGAAACAGGGTGGCGGCTTGTACGGAAAGTGAAGACAGTCGCACTTCACGCCTGCATTCAGGGGCAGCGTGAAGATGGCCGCGAACAAGACCACAAACGCACCGGCAGAGGGCTTCTCGCGCCGCAGCGGTTTGACCGCGGCGCCGGACACACCGACATCCGTGTCGATGCTGCCAAAAACCCACCAGATGAGATAGGCAAAGAGCCAGAGGCCGAACTGGAGCATTCCCAACTCCAAAAATGTCGTCTGTCCGCTCAGAGCTCTGTTTAACTCCTTCTCAAAGTCTTTCAGAGAGGCGTTATGCGACACGAAGTACGCCGAGTACACCGACTGGGCGCTCACGCCATACCAGATGGACAAGGCCAAGAAAAACCAGCCAAAGAAGAAGATTAGATAGAAGAAACGGCCACGCCGGGTCAGCGGCCGGAAGTTGCCGCGTTGCAGGAGAACGAGAATCGAACCGCCAATGACAACGAGGGCCAAGGAGGTTAGGGACTGGGAGTGGGAAAGGAGCGCGGCCAGCGCCTCCTTTCCCGTGTCGACGGTACCACCACCCAGAGGCGCCGCGCCGGACACGGCGACTACAGCCAGGCTCACGATGAAGGCGGGACACACTGCGAGAAGAGCGCTCAGCGGCATAACCCCTCCCGGGAACTTGAGATTACTGTCACTATACCATGTGTGAAAAGGCTGAGATCATAGGCTTCGGTCGGGAGGCAGGCCGCGCGCTTGGCGATCCCGCGCCGTGGTCGCGAACCGGTCGCGACCGTAAGGATGACACTGACCCGCCTCTATAGTGAGGTTATGGTGTTTGGACACCCCGTAGACGCCCGATCACCTCCTGGTGTGGGCGGCGGTTTGAAAGCGCGGTTTCCTGGTGGTGAGGCTGCGTTTTTCGAGCCGGCGGCAGCCTGGGACCCACGGTCTTACAAGACCAGAGGACCCGTTGTCCCGTGGTGTCACTGTTGTCATCCAGTGGCGCTATTGTCCACCGTTTCAATGAGTTGCAGTGTGCTCTAAAGTGACAACAGCAACCACTAGTGACACCAGATAACACCACTGGACAATCTCCAGGGTGCCAAATGGGTGCCAAGCAATCTCCATCCTCGCGCTTGAGTGTCAAGAGCTTACGACTCCCCAGGCCGCCTCAGGAAGGCCGCCGACGCCTTCCCCGCTCCCGAAGGTGTCGCGCACCGGCGCCGATGGCTCCTTCGACCTGGGACCGGTGGCCGGCGGCTGGGCCCTCGACCTCGCCGCCGGCCAGGTCGGACCTCGGCCTCCACATCCATGTCTACGCCACCATAGCGGCCAACGACCCCAGCTGGCTGCCCGCCCTCTCTCTCGACGCTCAGGTCCGTGCTCCACGAGCTCGACGACCCGCCGGCTTCCGCCGCCGAGCTGCGCCGCACCACAGCGGGAACCGAGCCGGAGCACGATCCGGCGATCGAGACCGAGGACCGAGACGACGCCGACGTCATGAACCGCTGGCGCCAGCAAGACGCGCGGCGCTCGCCGCGGCCGCCCCAAGGTCGAGGAGCCCGCCGAACACCGAAGAGATGAACCCCCGGCCGAGATGCATCGATCGTCCGCCACCCCTCGACCGGCGCCCTCTTCGGCTGGCACGCCGGCCCCGAGCGGCTGGTCGCGCTCTACTGGGAGACCCTCCCCGGCGACGATCGCTGCGAGGCTCCTTTCGGCAGCGCCAGCGCGGGCCTCAGCTGGCTATTTGTAAATTGCAATTCTTCCATAAGCTTCCATCGCTGCATAGAGCTGCCTTACGATCAAGCACCAGCAGCGCAGGCTGGTTTTGGATCGCTACCGCCGAGTCACGCCGACAGAGGATAGCCACAGATCCACGCCTCATCGGAGCCCCTATGACCGATAGCTCGACCCCGTACCTCGCAACGGCTCTGCGGCCCATCGACATCCTCCTTTATCACGGCAAGAGCTGGTGCTCGAAAGCCATCCGCTTCTTCGACGGGACCGACGTCAGCCACGCGAGCCTCATAGTGGGGGCCGGTCAGGTCGAGGAGGCGCTCTTTCACGGCGTCGTCGAGGATCCGCTCGTCAAGAGCGCACAGGCCTCCACATACATCCTCGCCCGACGCCTCAAGGACACGCCGGCCACTGACAGCGTTGCGAAAGTCCTTAAG
>DASZHY010000565.1:0-6997 GCA_035949675.1 Thermoanaerobaculia bacterium | reverse complement strand
GACGGCGGCTCACCCACGCTTGCCCTTCGGCACCATGGTCCAGGTGACCAACCTGGAGAACGGCAAGCAGGTGGTGGTGCGGATCAACGACCGCGGTCCCTTCGGCCGCCGCCGCGTCATCGACCTCTCGCTGGCGGCGGCTCGCGAGCTGGACATGGTGGGTCCCGGGACCGCCCGGGTCGAGGTCGCCGTGCTCGGCCGGTACGATCTGCCGCCGGCCCAGGTCGCCCAGCCCACCCTGCTGGCCGCCGCTCCCGAACCGGCTGACGGCTGGGACCCGGCGACACCGTCGGGCTCCACGGCAGCAGGAATCGGCGCCGCGGGCGCCCGCGACGGAGCCGCTGACGCACCCGGCCTCGACGCCGATGCCCGCGACGCGCGCGCCGCCCAGGACACGGGCAAGGCTGACGCCGCCGACGCCCGCAACGCCCAAGCCGACCGGCCGTCCCCGGCGGCGGCCCCGGCCGCGGCTGCCGACCGGTCCGACGGCCGCGGCTCCGCCTGTCGCCTGTCGCGGCACTCGTTGCTCGTCGCGGCGCCGGCGGTGCACCGGACCGTTCGCGGTCCGGTCGCGGCGGCGTTTCACTTCACGGTGCAGGTCGGCGCTTTCGGCGAGGTCGAGCGCGCCGAGGCGTTGCGGCAGGACCTCGCTCTCCACTACCCCGCAGCGGCAGTTCACTCCGACGGCACCTGGAGCCGCGTGCAGGTCGGGCTGTTCGACGACCGCGACCAGGCCGAGGCTCTGCGCCGCGAGCTGGCGTCGGCCGGCCTCGCGGCCATCGTGGTCGCGGCGCGCTGAAAGCCGTCTCCGCCTCGCCGCCGCGGCTCGACGCCGAAGTCCGCCGTCCCATGCACGTTTGCAATTCACGCTCGACACCCCGGGAGAAGAACCAAATGAAAGGTTTCCATACCATCCGCACCATCCGCGCGCGGCGCGCGACCGCCGCGTCTCAGGTGATCGCTGCGCTCATCTTAGCGACGCCGCAGCTTTTCGCGGCGACGCTTCAAGCATCGACGCCGCAGCTTTTCGCCGCGGCGCTCAAAGCAGCGCCCCAGCCGCCGTCGCCGACCGTCCAGGAGGTGCTCGCGAAATCGGCGGCGGCGCGCGGCGGCGCCAAGCAGCTGCACGCCGTCACCTCCCGCCGCGAGGCCGGCACCCTGGGGCTCGGGGCCGGCAACGAATGGCCGTTCGTCGTCGAGCACAAGCGGCCCAACCGCATGCGCATGGAGATCGAGCTGCAGGGCACCAAGCTGATCCGCGCCTTCGACGGCACCCAGGGCTGGCAGAAGCAGCCGCAGGCGCCGGCCCCGGAGCAGCTGACCGGCGACGACCTGCACAACATCGCCAATGAAGCGGACTTCGACAATGCGTTGATCGATACCGCCACCAAGGGCAAGGCTGAGCTGTTGGGAAAGGAATCGCTCGGCGGCACGGCCGGAGCCGCCGGCGCCGCTGGCGCCACTGGTAAAATCGCTTACAAGGTACAGGTCATGCTGACCAATGGCGACGTGTTCTATTACTACATCGACGCCACGTCGTACCTGCCGATCCATTGGGAGGGCAGCCGCCTGATCAGCGGCAAGCCGGTATTGTTCGAATCCGATTTCAGCGACTACCGCGACGCCGGCGGCGTGAAATATCCCTTCCAGATCGTTTCATCGATCAAGGGCAGCGCCCAGAAGCAGAAGATCACGTTCTCCAAGATCGACGTCAACGTGCCGATCGACGACGCGCGCTTCACCCCCGCCTCGATGGCCGCGCCGCCGGCGGCCGCGCCGGCACCCGCCCCGCCGGCAGCTGCCCCGCCGCATCCGCCCGCCGCGGCCCCGCCGTCCACGCCTCCACCGGCGCCGCAGCCGTCCGCCGCCAGCCGCCGCGGCTATTCGCGCTCGACCACCATGGCGAAGCCGACCCCGCCGGCGGCGCAGACGGTGAGCAGGCCCAGGTTCTGGCCCCGCCGCCGCAGCTCGTAGAGCAGCTGCATGACGACGCGCGCGCCGGTGGCGCCGAACGGGTGGCCGATGGCGATCGAACCGCCGGTGACGTTGAGACGCTCGAGATCGACCTCGCCCATCGGGGCGCCGCGGCCCAGCTCCTCGCGCGCGAACCGCGGCGAGGCGAACGCCTTGAGGTTGGACATGATTTGCGCCGCGAACGCCTCGTGCATCTCGACCAGGTCGACGTCGGCGAGCTTGACGCCGGCGGCGTCGAGGGCCGCGGGCGCGGCGTAGGCGGGCCCCTGCAGCAGCTGCTCGCGCGGATCGACGGCCGCGTAGGCGTAGGCGCGCAGGTAGCCCAGCGGCTGGTAGCCGAGCGCCTTGGCCCGCTCCTCGCTCATCATCAGCACCGCCGAGCCGCCGTCGGTCAGCGGGCTCGAGTTGCCGGCGGTGAGCGAGCCGTATCGCCGGTCGAAGACCGGCTTGAGCTTGGCCAGCGCCTCGAGTGAGCTGTCGGCACGGATGCCGTTGTCCTGGGTGACCGCCCGGTCATAGCGCGGCGGCGGGAAGACCGGTGCGATCTGGGCCGTGAACCGCCCGTCGGCGGTGGCGGCGGCCGCGCGCTGGTGCGACAGCAGCGCGATCTCGTCCTGGGAGCGGCGCGAGACGTCGTTTTCCTTGGCCATCTTCTCGGCCGATTCGCCCATGCTCATGCCGGTCGTGTACTCGGCGATCGCCGGCGCCACCGGCGCCAGGTCCTTGGGCCGCAGCTTCGAGAGGACCGCCAGCCGCTGGCCCATGGTGCGTGCCTTGCTGAGCTCGAGGAAAGCGTGCGAGGCGCGGCGCGAGAACTGGATGGGCACGTTGGTCAGCGACTCGGCGCCGCCGGCCAGCGCCACCTCGCACTCACCCGCCAGCATGGCCTCGGCGACGAAGGTGATGGCGCGCGTCGAGGAGGCGCACGCCAGGTTCACCGTCACTCCCGGCACGCCCATCGGCAGCGAGGTCCGGAACACCACCTCGCGCCCCAGGTTGGGGGCGTGCAGCGCCGGCACCACGACGCCGAACACCGACAGCTCGATCGCCGCCGGATCGACCGCCGTGCGCTCGATCAGCTCGGCGGCGGCGGCGCCCGCCAGGTCCACCACGTCCATGTCCTTGAAGACCGTGCCGGCCTTGCTGAACGGCGTCCGGCAACCGTCGACGATGGCCACGCGGCCGTGCTTGCCCTTCAGGTCCTCACGGCGGGTGACGGAGATCGGAGCGTAGCCGGCCCGCCCGTTGCCCGCCCCAATGGCGGCGGCCCGGCCGGAGCCGTCGGAGCCGTTGCCGCGGCCGCCGCGTGATCCATCGGCGTGGACCCAAACGGTATCGGCCCGCTGCCGGATCTCCTCGAGGGCCGAGGCCCGGTTCTCGGGACGCAGCGGCGTTGGAGGCATGGTCGGCAAGGGAGGCGTGGGCGGCACCGACGTCGCCGGCGTCGCCGGCGGCACCTCTGGATCGGGCGCTGCGTGCTGGGCGTCGTCGGCGGCCATGGGCTCTCCTCTCGCTGTGGTTCTTATACCATGCCCGGCCGCACCGGGCGGGCCGCACCCGAGGGGATGGGGCCGGCGTCTCCGGGCCCGGGCAGCTGCAGCAGCCGCGCGCCGCGCTCCTGCCAGAAGGCCGCCTCGGCGGGTGCCGGCGGTTGGAGCTGGAAGAGGGTGCGCAGGCGCCCGAGCGGCGGCGACGGCAACCGGCGCCAGCCGCGCCAGCGGTGGGGCCGCCGCGCCGCCTCGACCTGCAACCGCAGCGCCGCCGTCTCGGCCGCACCGCCATGAAACACCGTCGGCCGCGCCCACAGCACCGTTCCCAGGCGCCGCGACGGGTCGGTCTCGAGCACCAGCGCCGCCCCCGCCGTCACCGCCCAGGCCGCAAGCAGCCTGCCCGCCCACTCCCGGAGTGGCCAGCCGCCGACCAGGATCTCGCGCCCCCGCGAGCCCCGAGGACCCGCCGCCGAGCCGGTCGCGCCTTCGACTCTCGAGGCCGCGCCGATCGTGCCCTCGACCCGCGCCGCCGCCGCCAGCAGCTCGGCCACCGGCAGGGGGCGCCAATCGCCGCCTTCGCCGGCCAGCAGGACGGCAGGGCCGCCGCCGGCCGCGTCCCATAGGGCGACCTCGCCGTCGAGCCTGGTCACTCGCGCCTCGCCCGCGGTTTCCTCCAGCCAGGCCACGCAACCCGCCTCGGCTGCCGCCCCCTCGCCGCCGGCGAGCGGCACGGGCGTCAGGCCGGCTGCCTGCACCGCGAGATCGAGCACGATCGCCTGGGGATAGGAGTCGCCGGCGAAAGCCACGCCCGCGCCGGCCCGCAGGCCGGCCAGCGGCGCCGACCACTGCGCCGCCAGCTCCGCGACCTGGCGCCAGGACCACCAGCGCCAGTTCCAGCCCTCGGGCCAGAAGAGGAAAGGTGATTCGGGGTCGGCCGCGGCCTGACGCTCGAGGGCTGCGGGCAGGCTCGGGTGCATCTCGCTACGATGGGCCGAAGCGCCGATTTCTGGGGGGGGGCCGTCTCTATGCGACGACCTTCAGCATCACGCCGCGGATCTTCTGCTCGATGATCGGCCGCATCATGCTCGCCGGCGGCCCGAGGTGGGCGCGGCCCACGAGGCGGCCGTCCTCGAGCACCACCGTGCCCTTGGCGCCGGGGCCCGACAGGTGCAGCACCTCGCCTTCCCAGCGCCACTTGAGCATGCCGCCCGGGAAGGCTTCCTGGAGCCCGGCATCGATCGCCGGGCGGAGCTCCGCCATCGATGACTTCGTGGTCACCACCTCGATGGTCAGGTCGCTCATGGGCCCCGAACCCTACCACAGGCGTCCGCCGCCGCCGAAAGCCCGCCGCCGTAACGCCCACGCGATGCACCGGGCAACCCGGGCAGGGCACCTTTGGCGAACCGCACCGAAAGCTCTACTATCTAGCATCATGACGATGAACCGCGCGATCGCTCCCGCCCTTGCTCAGCTCCTGCTGATCGCCACCCTCCCGACCGCATCCGCCCCGGCGAGCGCCGCCGCCCTGGGAGCGCCGCCCGCCACCCTGCCGGCCATCCCGGATCGGCCCGCGCCGGCGCCGCCGCCCGCCACGGGCGCTCCGGGTCCGCCGATCACCGTCTCGGACGAGAAGATGATGACCCAGGTGCTGCAGGCGATCATCGAGGCCAGGCAGGAGTACGGCACCTATGACAACGGCCCGGCGCTCGCCCGCATCAACCGCATCGGCTACGAGCTGGCCCAGCACGCGGACTTCTACAAGTACCCGTTCACCTTCTCGCTGATCAACATGCCCGAGCCCAACTCCATGGCCTTCCCCAGCGGCGACATCCTGGTCACCCGCGGCATGCTCGATGTGATCGGCCCCGACGACGACATGCTGGCCTGCGTGCTCGGCCACGAGATCGGCCACGTCATCAAAGAGCATTACCTGCACATGTCGCGGCGCGCCACGCTGCTGAGCATCCTCGGCAACCTGCTGGTGGCGGGGGTCCTCATCAGCTCCGCCAAGAACCCGCCGCATACCGGGGTCGAGGGTCCCTACGACCCGCGCGTCGGCTACGACCCGGGCGGCGGCAACCGTGTCGAGGGGGCGGCGGCCGCCAGCTTGATCGTCAGCGAGCTGATGCTGCGCAGCTTCAGCCGCGAGCACGAGGACGAGGCCGATCAGGTCGGCCAGCGCCTGGCCGCCGACGCCGGCTACAACCCGGACGGCGCCGAGCGCCTGTGGAAGAAGATAGAGAGCCGGGCGCCACAGGTGCGCGAGTACGGCTACCTGCAGACCCACCCGTTCGTGCTCGAGCGCAGCCGCGCCGCCGAGGCGCGCAAGGGCAGCTGGAGCATCCAGAAGCCGATGCGCGCCGATGCTTTCCGCCAGCGCACCCAGCAGGTGCTGGTCGCCTACTCACAGCGGCAGCGCATCAAGGACCTGGCCTCGCCCCAGAAGCGGCAGCAGCGGCAGCCGGAAGGCCCTGGCCGCGGCGAGGTGCAGCTCGAGCCGCCCAAGCCCCCGCAGTCGATCAGCGAGCTGGTGAACGAGCTGGCACTCGCCACCTGGCCGCTGGGCAAGACCGCCGACTCGATCCGCCTGGCGCGCCTCCACCAGTTTCGCGACAAGAAGCTCGCTGAATGTCCCGATCTCCACCTGGGAGCCGCCCAGGACCTGCCGGCAACCGGCGCTCCCGGGGAAGGCGGCGGCCGCCAGCGCGGCGGCGGACGCGGCGGCGAGCGGAGCGGCACTCTGCGGATTGCCCGCATCCCCGGCATGGAGGCAGGCGCCTGCGCGCCCGAGCTGCACGACTACGGCGCCGTGGTGCGCGCCTACCGTCAAGAGCTGGCCGAGGTGCAGGCGCTCGATCCGATGGGGCCGCCGCCGCCGCTCCTGCCCACCCTCAACTACGAGGTCGGCGAGCTCGAAGCCCAGCGCCAGGCCCTGTACCCTCGCGCGCTCGCGGTCTGGAAAGACGGCGTCTACGAGACCGCCTTCCTGGTCGCCTTCGTCAGCAACTTCCCCGACTCGCCCGAGGTGCCGAACGTGGCGCTGGCGCTGGGCGACGCCTACAGCCGGACCGGCAACGAGGTCGAGGCGGTCACTCAGTACCTCACCGCCTGGAACGCCGCACCCGAGAGCAGCTTCGGCCAGCGCGCCCGCACCGGCCTGCGCAACCTGACCCCCAACCTCAAGGAGCTGGCCGCTTTGCAGGAGCTGGCCGACCAGCAGCGGGACCCCCAGATGCAGCGGCTGGCGAGCGAGCGCCTGGCGCAGATGTCCCACGTCTACGACGACGTCGCCAACGGCGCCGAGTACCTGCGCCGCTATCCCGCGGGAGAGTACGTGGTGCCGGTGCTCGACCGCCTCAACGTGCTGGCGGACAACCTCTACGGCGAGGTCGTGCTGTACCAGGGCTTCGGCGATGCCACTAAGGCGCTCGAGCGGATCAACAAGATCCTGACCAACGCCCCGCTCTCCCCGGCCGCCGAGAAGCTGCGCGACCGCGCGGTGCTGAGCGCCGACAAGTCCGGCTGAGCCGCCG
>DASZHY010000564.1:0-4219 GCA_035949675.1 Thermoanaerobaculia bacterium | reverse complement strand
CCGACGCCGGTTCATACTCCTGGACGACGTTGCCGCTGAGGACGCCCCCCAGCGTATAGATCTTGTCGTTGAGAGCCACGGCGGCGGCGCCGAAGAGGATGGTCGGCATCGGGTTCTTCACGACCCAGGTGTCGGAGCTCCGATCGTAGACCTCGACCCGCGTCTCTTCGAACGTCGAGTTGTGCAGGGGAGGCTCGAAGCAGGCAGAGCCGCAGCCGCCGAGCGCGTAGGCCTTGCCGTCGAGGGCCGCGGCGGTCAGGAGGCGGCGGGGGGTCAGCATCGCACTCGCTGGCTGCCAGCTTCCTTGCTGTTGCTCGGCGCGCCCGGCGGCGGCCAGGGCGAGGGCGGCGAAAAGCGAGGCGCCCGAGACGGCCACCTTGAAGGTCCGCCCCGCTCCGCCGTGCGCTCGAAAGGGCCCCGACATGTGCGCTCGGCGGCGAGTGAAATCGAAATATTCAAAAGCGATCATACGTATTAGAGTTATTTGATATATTATATTACAAGTGTTGGTTTCGGTACCGATCGATCCGCGTTCGGTTGCAAGGGCGCGATCCGAGGAGCTTGGCTTCATGGTCGTCACAAAGCGGCCTGCCACGAAGATCGGCCAGGCGGTGCTCGCCCTTACGATGGGTGTCCTGCTGACCCTGGTCCTCCACCCGGCGGCGGCGGCGGAGCAGGGCACGGCGCCGGCGTGGGCGGCGGAGAGCCCGCAGGCCGCGGGCGCCTGGGTCGCGCTCGGCCTCGACAGCGCCTACACCCGGCAGGACGGCCTGCAGATCTCCACCGCCACCACGACCACCACACTGCTCGACCTGCAGCACGGGACCAGCGTGACGACGGCCGTCAACGACGACCCCGCACTGCTCAACCGTAAGTTCGACCTGCACTGGCGATCCGGACCCGGCGGGGGCGCACAGGTGCCCATCGCCCTGCCGCGCCTGCCGCTCGGGGGCCTGGCGATCCATCCCACCCTGGTTCTCCAGGGGGCATGGAGCGGCTGGAGGCTCGGCTTCTTCGACAAGCCGGAGCTGGCCGACAGCACCGCCGTCTCGGGACAGGGCGCGGTCCTCGGCCTCGGCCTCGACCTGACCGCGCAACTCTGCAGCAGCTGCCCCTGGTTTGCCGGCGCCGGATTTCGCGTCCACACCATGCCGAGCGTCTCCGCCGACCGCTCTCCTGCCATCGCGGCGACCGGTTTCGCGGTGCCAGAGAGCCAGACGCGGGTTCGTCTTCGCGGCGGCGAGGGGCTGCTGCGGATCGGGCGCAGCCTGGCCGGCGGCCGTATCGCGCCGTACCTCGGCATCCTGCGCTACCGCGACCTGTTGACCATCGACGATACCGTCGCGTTGCGCACCGAGGCGGAAGAGACTCTCCTGCACACGCACACCGGCTTCGTGGCCAGCGGCACGGCGGGGATCGCGGGGGTCGGGGTGAGGCTGTCCGGTCCGCTGCTGCTGCGCCTCGAGACCAGCTTCGGCGACCGCCTCTTCACGGTCTCGATGAAGCTCAGCCATCTGGGCTTGGCGGTGCGGCCGCAACGCGCTTGGACCGCGCCGAAAAGGGAAGGCTCGCAGGCAAGTGAGCGCTCGCAGGAGGAGGTGGCACGCCAGATCATCCCGGCGCTGGAGGGGGCTCGTGAAGAGTTGCGCCGGACGGCGACGGAGCTTGGGATCGGATTGCCGGGCCCGCCGGGCGCGGGCTACGAGCCGCAGAAGGTCTACTTCTTGCTCGACCAGATGGAACAGAAACTGGTCGCGGCGCTCGCCGGCCCCGAGCTGGTGGCCATGCGCGACTACGTCCACGACCTCTGCGCCAAGGCCCGCGCGGAAATCGCCGCCCTGCCGTTAGTTGCGGCCGGTCCGGCGCCCGCGGCGCGCCTCGCGTGGGCCGTATTTCGGGGTACGCCGCCGACGGCGGTTTCCCCTGCGGCGGCCCCCGGTGAGAAGCGCCTGCGCGTGGCCAGGGCTGAGCCGGCG
Source organism: Thermoanaerobaculia bacterium (assembly GCA_035949675.1). Lineage (GTDB taxonomy): Bacteria > Acidobacteriota > Thermoanaerobaculia > Multivoradales > UBA5704 > JASLEW01. The sequence continues at coordinate 2,243 of DASZHY010000564.1, read as the reverse complement.
CCGGGGCATCTGGACAAGGGCGCAGTCGACGGGGTCTGGGCCCGGCTCTGGGACAAGATCGCGATCATCGAGTTCGATGCGAAGAAACTGGACCTGCAGCTCGACCTCTGCGTCAAGAGCGATCCCGAGGGCGCGGTCTTCAGCATGAACCCGGTAAGCTACAAGCGGTCGGGCGGCGAGCTCCAGACCAACCGTCTCAAGCCGCAGGTGTGGCGGGGCCTCTACCAATACACAGCCAAACCCCCCAGAGTGCAGTTGAAGACGGCGACCGACCGGGGAAAGCACTGGCTGAACCTGGTGGAGGGATCGCCGCGAGTGGTCGAGTGCCACCTCTATGAGGCCTCCGACCCCAGGGACGCGTTTTGTGAGGCGCAGCCCGGCGGGACCAAGCAGGATTGCCCGCCATGAGATTGCCGAGACTCAGCGACCTGCCGCCCGTGGCGCGCCGCTTGGTTCTCTATGTGGGCGGCTTCAGTGTCGCGGCCGGCCTCGGGTTTGCCCCCTTCATCGGCAGCGTCAAGGTGAAGGGGTACCATTCCCTGCTGGAGCTGTTCCCCTGGCAGCTCCAGGGCGTGCTCATCCCGCTGTCCTCGTTCCTCATGGGGCTGATTGCGGTCGGCGTCCAGTTCGAGGCCGGCGAGAGGGTGGCGGCGCCCAGGATCCGACGGCGGTTCCGCGCCGGCCTGGGCGCCATGTGCCTGGGATTCTTCCTCTTTACCATCCTTTACTTCGAGTTCGTCAGGTTGCCCAGCTTCGGTGGCACCAGCGTGGCGGTCATCGTCTCCGACTCCCGCAATCCGGGCTGTGGCTGCCCGCCAGGGACCGGGGACGAAGCCTGCATCCAGAGTCTGAGCCTTGCCACCGAGGCGATCGAAAGCTGCTGGGGCGGCCCTTCGCTGCGGCACCGCGAGATCTGGCTCGGGGTGACCTACCTCCTCCTTACCGGCGGCTTCGCCTCCTTGATCGGGCTGCTGGTGCTGCGGCTGGGACAGCAGGAGCGTCGCAGGTCGGGACGCGCGGGGCGGAGCCCCCGGAGCCCGACACCGCCGTCCGCGGCCAGTGCATTACACTAGGCCCTTCCGTTTCGGGGGAGGGCCCAGCCGTGAACCCAGTCCGCCTCGTCGCGCGCGCCGGTCGTAGCCTCGTCCGGCGGATCTTCTCGACCCTGCCGGTGCTGTCGGTGCTGCCGTTGCTGTCCCTCGTACCGCCGGCCGTCGCGGCCAGTCCGCTTGCGCCCGCCGCCGCCGAGGAGCGCGGTCGAGGGGTCGATCCCTCCCTCTTCTCGCAGCTGCGGTGGCGGCTGATCGGGCCGTTCCGGGGCGGACGGACGGTGGCGGCGGTGGGGGTGCCGGGACAGCCCGACGTGTTCTACATGGGAGTCAACAACGGCGGCGTCTGGAAGACCGACGACGCGGGCCGGACCTGGCGGCCGCTGTTCGACGGGCAGCCGACGCAGTCGATCGGGGCGCTCGCCGTGGCGCCCTCCGACCCGCGGGTGATCTACGCCGGCAGCGGCGAGGGGTTGCAGCGGCCCGACCTGTCGGTGGGCGACGGCATCTACAAGTCGACCGACGGCGGCGAGACCTGGGAACATCTGGGGCTGCGTGACGGCCAGCAGATCCCGGTGGTGCTGGTCGATCCGCACGACCCCAACCGGGTCTTCGCGGCGGTGCTCGGCCATCCTTACGGCCCGAACGCCGAGCGGGGGGTGTTCCGCTCGACCGACGGCGGGCGCACCTGGGAGAGGGTGCTGTACCGCGACGAGAACACCGGCGCCGTGGACCTGGCGTTCGATCCTGCCGACCCGCGCGTGCTCTACGCCTCCTTGTGGGCAGCCCGCCAGGCGCCATGGGAGATCGGCGCGTCGTTCCAGGTGCCGGGGAGCGGGCTCTACAAGTCGACCGACGGCGGCGGCAGCTGGCAGCCCTTGACCCGTGGGCTGCCCTCGGCCGCCGAGGGCCTGGGGCGGATCGGCATCGGCGTGGCTCCCAGCCGGCCGGGAAGGGTCTACCTGCAGGTGGACGCCGACGCCGCGCACGGCGGGCTGTACCGCTCGGACGACGGCGGCGCCAGCTGGCGGCGAGTGAATGCCGAAACGCGGATCTGGGGACGCGGCGGCGACTTCGCCGAGGTCAGGGTGGACCCCAAGGACCCGGACGTGGTCTACGTCTGCAATACCTCGACCTACCGCTCGACCGACGGCGGCGAGAGCTTCACCGCGATCAAGGGAGCGCCGGGCGGCG
>DASZHY010000563.1:0-2935 GCA_035949675.1 Thermoanaerobaculia bacterium | reverse complement strand
CGCCGGCGCGGGAGGCCGGCAACGGCGGCGTGCCGGCGCGCGCCGAGCCGCCGCGCGCCGAGCTGCCGCTGTCGGTGTCCTTCGGCATCGCGCCGTTCGGCCGCGCCGCCGCCCTCGAAGCGGCGATCGAGCGCGCCGACGCCCTGATGTACGAGCGCAAGCGCCAGGCCGCCGGCCGGCGGGATGGCTGACGAGCTCGCAAGTCCGCTCCGTATAGGGAACGTTGGACGGCCGGCTCAGGCAAGGCGCAGCCAGTGCGCCGCGATGCCCAGCAGGGCGCCCAAGGCCACCAGCAGGGGCTCCGGCGCCGGCGGTCTTGCTGACCGTCCTCGCCACCCCGCTGCTGCTCCGCTACGGCCGCAGCCGCCGGCTGCGCGGCTTCATCCGCGGCATCACCGTCACCGTCGTGGGAGTGCTCGTGGGCACCACCTTCCTGGTCGGGAGGACGGCGATCACCGACTGGCCGACCGCCGCCGTCGCCGTGCTCACCCTGGCTTCGCTCTTCCTCTGGAAGGGATTGCCCGATGGTGGCCGCGGTGGCGCCCGCCCAGCCGTTGAGCAGGAAGCCCACGAACGTGGCGGTGATGACCACCGGGCCGGGCGAGATCATGCCGATCGCCACCGAATCGAGGAACTGGCGGTTATCGAGCCAGTGGTACTGATCGACGATGTAGGTCTTGAGGAACGGCACGATCACCAGCCCGCTGCCAAAGACCAGCATCCCGGTCTTGAAGAAGAACCAGAAGATCTTTGCCGTCAGCGCCGAGATCCCCCCGACGACCGCGGCGGCCGGCGCCAGGGCAGGGAGCTTGTCGGTCGCGGGCCCCGGCGTGGCAGCGGGTTGCAGGGTCGCGGCGGCGCCGGCCGGGGGCGGCGCGAAGAGCACAGTGCCCAGCGCTCCGGCGATCAGGAAGAGCACCGTCAGCTCGCGTTCGACCATGACCGTGATGACGCCGGACAGGGCGAAGAACAGCCATGCCAGCCCGTCGCGGCGCAGCGTCTTGCGCCCGAGGTTCCAGCAGGCCTTGAGGATCAGCGAGACGACCACCGGCGCGATGCCATAGAACAGGGCGCGGATCTGCCAGGCGTCGCCGAGCCGGACGTAGGCCCAGGCGGTGGCGGTGACCAGCAGGTAGGGCGCCAGGGCGAAGGCGGCCGCGGCGGCGAGGCCGCCGGTCACGCCGTGGCGGATGTAGCCGCAGTACACCCCGAGCTGATAGGCGAGCGGCCCGGGGCATGCCGCGGCGATCGCCAGGCCGTCGTCGTACTCGGCCTCGGAGAGCCAGCGGCGCTGCTCGACCAGGTCGCGGCGCATGGCGTTGGCGAGGGCGACGGGGCCGCCGAAGCCGAGCGCTCCCAGGCGCAGGAAGTAGCGCGCCAGCGCCCACAACGAGGGCGGCGGCGGCGGAGCGGGGACCGGGAGCGACTCTGCCATCGGCTCGTGCCGGCGGGTCTCTCAGTGCCCCTGGACGGTGGGCGGTGAGCCGGAGACGTCGGCGTCGAAATCGTAGGTACGGGCGGGCGGCTCGGCGGCGCCGAGAGCCGCGGCGAGCGCCAGGCCAGCAAGAAGGGCGAGACAAGGATCAACGCGAGCTCCGGACATGACGACCTCCTCTCGCTCAGGGCTTGGTGTTGACTTTCGAGAGCGCCGCCTTGAGCGCGCCGGCGATCGTCTCGGGGCTGCCGACGCCCCAGAAGTGCATGAAGAACAGGCGCGGCGTCTCGGCGAGCATGTGAGAGTGCAGGGCGGTCACCTCGAGCCCATGTGCTCGCAGCTCGCGGATCACCGGGTTGACCTCGGTCGCGATCAGCACGAAATCGCCGGTCGTCGCGACCTGGTTTCCGACGCGTTGGAAGTTGAGCGCGTTGGCCATGCCCATCGCCGGCGGGATCTCCATGCCGTGCTCTTCAATGCGCTCGGCGCGCGGCACGCCGAGCTGCAGCACGGCGCCGGCCAAGGTCCCCTTGCGTCCCAGCACCCGCTCGACCGCGGCGAAGGCCTCGTCACTGGCGGCGCCGGCGGGCATCGGCTTGGCGGGACTGGCCGGCACGGCCCCGGCAGCCCCGGAGATCGGCGCGGTGGGGCCGGCCAGCGGCGTCGCGGTGCGAGCCAGAGCCTGCTTCAAGCCGGTGGCGAGCGCGGCGGCATCGCCATGCCCTGAGAAGTGCACGTAGACGACGTGGGGCGACTCGCCGATCAGGTGGTTGTGGATGGCCGCGACCTCGATGCCGGCGGTCTCGAGCTCCGAGACGACCGGGGAGAGCTCCGACTCGAGGAGAACCAGGTCGCCCATCGCCATCGCGGCGCCGTCCGCGCCCGCCTTGATAAACGCGCCCCATGAGCCGAGGGCGAGGGCCGGCTCGACCGCGACCTCGCCGATCCGCACGTGCAGGTCCCGGCGCGGCCAGCCGAAGCGGTGGACGCCGCCGGGCAGGTCCTTGCCGGCGGCGCCGAAGACGGCGTCGACCTTGGTCCAGAGGGGATCGGCCGGCTGGGCGGATGCAGGAAGGGCGGCGGCCAGGGCGATGGCCACCGCCGGCGCGACGGTGTGCAGTCTCATTCACTTCTCCTTGGCGTGAGAGGTGTGCGTGCGTGGCCGCTTGGAACCGCGAACGGCCTCGAGGTCCGCGATGGCGGGTGGTGGCAGGCGCCGGCGGAAGGACTCGTAGAGGTCGTCGAACAGGGCGAAGCCGCGGTCGAGCCGGTCCAGGTCGTCGGCGTGGGCCAGCGCCACGCCGTTGACGAGCTGCAGGATGCCGGGCGCCTCGGCGCGGTCGAACTTGGGGTGCCACGGGCGCCTCAGAGCGGCCGGTTGAGCAGGCTGGCGGAGACGATCAACAGCTCGATCGGATCGATCGGCTTGGCGGCATGCATCTGGTAGCCGACCGACAGCACGCGCATGCGATCCTCGGGGCGGGCGTGCGCGGTCAAGGC
>DASZHY010000562.1:0-5182 GCA_035949675.1 Thermoanaerobaculia bacterium | reverse complement strand
CCTGGCGTTCTCGGCCTTGCTGCCGGCTTCCGCCCCCACCACCACGTAATCGGTAGCCTTGCTCACCGAGCCGGTGACGCGGGCGCCGAGCGCCTCGACCAGCGCCTGGGCGTCGTGCCGCGACAGGCGCTCCATGGTGCCGGTGAAGACGAACTTCTGGCCGGCCAGCGGCTGGCCGGCTGCCGCGGCTGTCCCGGTGCCAGGGCCGGCACCCGCACCGGCCGCCCCGGGCGCGCCGCCGGCGGCCCCGGCGGCTGCCGCTGCCGCCGCTGCCGCCGCCGCCGGCATCGGCGGCGCCTCGATCAGCCGCACGCGCGCCAGCAGGGCGTCGAGGATCGCGGCGTTTTGCGGGTCGTTGAAGAAGGCGACGATCTGCTCCGACATGCGCGGCCCGACGCCGTGCACCTGCTGCAGCTCGTTCAGCTCGGTTTGCTGGTCGTGGCCCGGAGTCGCGGCGGCCCGCAGCGCGGCGAAGCCGCCGAAGTGCCGGGCGAGGTCGCGGGCGACGGCCGACCCGACCTCCGGGATGCCGAGGCCGTAGAGGAAGCGGCTGAGCTCGACATGCGCGGCGCGTCCGAGCGCCTCGACCAGCTTCTGCGACGACTTTTCGGCGAAGCCCGGCAGGACGAGCAGCTGCTCCGCCCGCAGGTCGAAGAGATCGGGCAGCTGCCGCACCAGCCCCTCCGCGACCAGCAGCTTGGCGCTCTCGTCGCCCAGGCCCTCGATGTCCAGCGCCCCGCGCGAGGCGAAGTGGACGATGCGGCCGGTGAGCTGCGCCGGGCACTGGAAGGCGTTGGGGCAGACCGTGAACGGGCCGCGCTCGACGAGCGGCGTGCCGCAGGAGGGGCAGACCGGGGGCATGCGCCACTCGGGAGCGCGCTCGCGGTCGGGCTCGTCGAGGCGCTCGACCACCTGCGGGATGACGTCGCCGGCGCGCTGCACGCGCACGCGGTCACCCTCGCGCACGTCCTTGCGCGCCACCTCCTCGCGGTTGTGGAGGGTGGCGCGGGCCACGGTGACGCCGCCGATCTCGACCGGCAGCATCAGCGCCACCGGCGTCACCACGCCGGTGCGGCCGACCGAGGGCAGGATCGACAGGATGCGCGTCACTTCCTTGCGCGGCGGAAACTTGAAGGCGAAGGCCCAGCGCGGGTGGCGCGACGTCCAGCCCGCCGCCTCGCGGGCCGCCAGGTCGTCGAGCTTGATCACCACGCCGTCGATCTCGTATCCCAGGTCGTCGCGCCGCGCCTCGAGCTCGGCGTGGTAGGCGAGGACCTCTTCGAGGCTCTGGGCCCGGCGCGCCAGGCCGTTGACGCGCAGCCCCCAATCGGCGAGCGTCGCCAGGACCTCCCACTGGCTGGCGACCGGCGGCGCCTGGTCCCCCCAGGAAAGGACGTCGTAGGCGTAGAGGTCGAGCGGGCGCGCGGCGGTGATCTGCGGGTCGAGCTGGCGCAGCGCCCCGGCGGCGGCGTTGCGCGGGCTGGCGAAGGGCTCCTTGCCGGCGGCCAGCAGCGACTCGTTGAGCTTGTCGAAGCCGTCGGCGCGCATGATCACCTCGCCGCGCACCGCGACGAAGGCGGGCGGCGGGCTGTTGCCCTCGCGCAGCCGCAGCGGCACCGCCGGGATGGTCCGCACGTTCTGGGTGACCCCCTCGCCGCGGCGGCCGTCGCCGCGAGTCGCGGCGCGGGTAAGCACCCCCGCCTCGTACACCAGCTCGAGCGAGGCGCCGTCGAGCTTGGGCTCGAGCACGTAGCTGACCGGTGTCTCCGGGTGGTGCTCGGCGAGGGTCTTGCGCAGCCGCTCGTCGAAGCGGCGCAGCGCCGCCGGGTCCTGGTCGGAGTCGAGCGACAGCATCGGCGCCGCGTGCTCGACGGTCGGGAAGCTGTCCAGCGGCTGGCCGGCCACCCGTTGGGTGGGGGAGTCGGGCGCGAGCAGCTCGGGGAACGTCTCCTCGAGCGCCGCCAGCTCGCGAAACAGCCGGTCGTACTGCTCGTCCGAGACCTCGGGAGCGTCGCGGACGTAGTAGAGGTAATCGTGGTGGCGGATCTCGCGGCGCAGCTCGGCGGCGCGGGACGGCGCGCTGTCCGCCGCGGGGGCCGGCGCGCTGTCCGCCGCGGGGGCCGGCCCGTCCGGCGGTGGCTCCGGCGCGGTGCCCTGGCCTCGGGTCATGGGCCGAAACTGTATCATCCGGGCCATGGGGTCGATGTGGCGCCGCGGCGGTCTGACCTGGTGGCAGCTGCTAGTGCGGGTGTGGCGGGAGGTCTGGATCGACCAGGTGCCGGGCCGCTGCGCCGAGCTCGCCTATTACTTCCTGTTTTCGGTGTTCCCGCTGCTGCTCTTCCTCACCTCCCTGCTCGGCTACCTGGCGGGTCCCGATACGAGGCTGCGCTTCGTGCTCTTCCGCATGCTCGACCACCTGTCGCCCAGCTCGGAGGTCACCGAGCTGCTGCGCAACACCTTGAATCAGATCATCGCCGGCCGCCACGGCGCCCGGCTCTCGCTGTCGCTGCTGGTGGCGCTGTGGGTGGCCTCCGCCGGCATGCTGGCGGTGGCCAGGACCTTGAACTCGGCCTTCGGGGTCGAGGAGTCGCGGCCGTGGTGGCGGCGGCGGCTGGTGGCGGTCGCGCTCACCGTCGGGTTTGCGGCGCTCATCATCTGCGCTCTCGCCATCATCCTCTACGGCCACCAGATCGGCGTGGCGCTCGCCGCGGCGCTGGGGATCGGCCCGGCCTTCATTGGCATCTGGCCCCCGGTGCGCTGGCTGCTGGTTGCGGCGTTCGTGCTGCTGTCCTTCGACGCCGTCTACAACTTCGCCCCCGACACCGGCCGCGGCACCGGCCGCCGCTGGGGGACGCCGGGCGCGGTGATCGGAGTGGGCCTGTTCCTGGCGGCCTCGCTGGGCTTCCGGATCTATCTCTACGAGCTCGAGAACGGCATCGCCACCACCTACGGCTCGCTGGGCGCGGTCATCGTGCTGTTGCTCTGGTTCTATCTCACCGCCCTCGCCATCCTGGTGGGCGGCGAGGTCAACTCGGTGATCTACCGCCAGCTCGCGGCGCTGCGGCACCGGGGCTCCGCCACGGCCGGCGCGGGCGGCGGCGCCGGCGGCACGGGCAGTTCCGGCAAGCGCCCGCGCCGCGGGCGTGCCCGGCGGCGTGCGGGGCCGCTGCGATAGGGTAGCGCCGGGAGCACGCGCTTGAGGTACTACGAATATCGCCACCGGGTGGGCTTCGAGGAGACCAATCTGGTCGGCAACGTCTATTACGTGAACCACCTGCGGTGGCAGGGGCGCTGCCGCGAGATGTTCCTCAAGGACCAGGCGCCCGAGGTGCTCCGGGACCTCGACGGCGACCTGGCTCTGGCGACGGTACGCTGCTCCTGCGACTACCTGGCCGAGCTGCAGGTCTTCGACGAGGTGCTGGTGCGCATGCGCCTGGCAGGCATGGCGCAGAACCGCATCAGCCTGCAGTTCGAGTACTGGCGCCTGGCGCCGGCCGGCGAGGAGCTGGTGGCGCGGGGCGAGCAGCAGATCGCCTGCATGCGCCGCGACCGCGGGGCCGGCGGCGCCATGGTCGCGGCCCCGATCCCCGCCGCGTTGCGCGAGGCGCTGCGGCCCTACGCCGGCCCGGAGATGCTGCTCTAGCGGGAGATCCCGGCGGCCCGCGCGCTCCCGGGCCTCCTGGGAAGGATGCTCACCCCTGCGGTGGGCGAATTTGCGGCTCGGGGGTGACGCCTGAAGCGAGCGCCGGATTGATTTCGAGGGCCGCGACGGACTGGGGATCAAGGGCCGCGATGGCGATGGCGCAGGGACCGCCCAACTCGCGCAGGTTGGCGGCGAAGCTGGCGACCCGCAGGCTGCCGGAGCGCAGCAGCAGCCAGCCGTCCTCGAGGGCAGCCTCGAGCAGCAGCGGGGCGCCGGCGGGCGAGCCTGCCTTGTGCAGGGCCTCGGCGGCGGTCCAGACCCGCGTCGCGGCGGCGTCGGGCCGCTCGCCCGGCTGCCGGGCAACGAGCTCGCTCAGGGCGAACCGCTCGGCGCCGAGCAGATCGCGCCAGGTCTCGGCCGGCCGCTCGACGATCGCTTCGAGGTCGCAGCCGATGGGGCCGCTGCTCTCGCCGCCGGCGATGGCCAGCACCAGTCCAGCGGCGTGGGAGGCCGAGACCTGGGGGCCGCCCGGGACCTCGGGACGGCCGTCGGGACGGTGGCGGAGACGCGGCGGCATGGGTCCGGAGCTTGCGAGCCGCTCGACGACCGCGGCGCTGTTCGCCCTACCGAGACGGCCTGGCGGCGCGCTCGGTTCGGCATCGGCGTCCGTCTCGGACGGGGCAGCGGCTTCCAACGCGATGCTCAGCGTGACGCCGGCGAACATCTCCTGCAACCGGCGTTCGAGATACGGAACGAGCAGCGGCGCGCTCCAGATGGCGGGGAGGCGGGTGCGGTCCACGGCACGCAGGCGCAGGCCCTGCCACCGCTCGCGCAGGCTGCCGTCGGCGGCCAGGATGTCGAGATCGTAAAGGAAGGTGTCGCCGTCGCGGCGGCGCTCGCGCGCGGCGAGCAACAGCGGCTCGTCGGCGGCGAGACGGCCGGCGAAGATGCGCTCGACGCCGATCGGCAGCAGCTGCGATTGGGGGATGCAGGCCTGGATGCCGTGGATCGCGGCATCGCGCGCCGCCGGATCGCCCAGCAGCAGCCCTGACGGCAGGTAGCGGCCGAACCAGCTCGCCTGGCCGTCGGGGACGATGTCGGCAAGACAGTCGGTGGCGCGCAGCCGGCGGTAGCCGCCGAGGCGGCGGAAGCGTCCGCTCTGAAACAGGATGCCGCCGTAGAGGTCGCGCGGTGGATCGATCGCCAGGCGAGCGCCGCCGGCAGGCAGCAGGGCCGGCGAGGGCGCACTGTCGGCCGTCCTTGCCGCCTCCTCGTTGACCGGAAAGCGGCAGACGGCGCGGAAGTGGTCGGCCGCGAAGCCGGTCGCGCGGTCGCGCAGCGCCACCTCGACCAAGCCGGGCGCGCGCACCAGGGCGGCGAGGCGCAGCGTGGTGGAGAGGCCGGGCCCGACCGCCACCGGCCGCCGCAGCTCGACCTGCTCGAACGCCGGCGGCCGCGTGGCGCCGCTCACCGCGGCGGCGGCCTGGGCCATGGCCTCGAGACCGACCACCGCCGCGAACAGCGGCTGGCCGCGGAAGA
>DASZHY010000561.1:0-19114 GCA_035949675.1 Thermoanaerobaculia bacterium | reverse complement strand
TGCGTCAGGAGCACCGCTGGCGGTGCCGGCGACGAAGCCGCAAGGTCTGGTGGGCTTGCCGAGATCGGCACCGCCCTCTCCGCTTCCTGCACCCCAGGCGGCGGCAGCCTAGCTGCCGCCCCTCCGCTGCATGGCCGCGCCGTGCGCGCGCTCCATGCCGCCCAGGATACCGCCGAAGCCAGCCAGCGTCCCCAGGTTGAGACCCATGGGGCCGGCCTCGTTGTGCCCGGAGAACACGATGCGGTCCGGCTCGGCGTAGGCGTAGAGCAGCGAGGGCCCGCGGCCGGCGCCAAGCAGCAAGCCGGCGAGACCCGGAGCGCCGTGGCCCGCCCTCGCCGGGTCGAGCGCCGCGTCGCCGGCGGCGGCGAACGGCCCGGTCAGCGACGCCAGCGGCGCCAGGTTCTGGTAGAACAGGGCCGAGACGTTGACCTGGCCGTCGCGCCCCAGCAGGCCGTGCAGCCGTGGGGAGGCGGCGAGAGTCGTGCCGGCGGCCCGTTGCGTCAGGGCGCGGTCGAGCTGCGCCCGGCTCGGCGCCGCCACCAGGTAGCCGTCGGCGAACAGGTAGTGCGCCTCGAACGCCGGCTGGCTCGAGACGATGCTGTAGTAGGTGCGGTCGCCGTCCGCCTGCTGCTGCAGCCCGAGCTGCGGCTTGCCGGCGGCCGCCAGCTCCACGTTGACCTGCTGCACGCTACGGGCGATGGTCTGCTGCAGGCGCACGGGGTCGTAGACCTCCGCCACCAGGCGCCAGGCGGGGCTCGGCAGGACGGGGCCGTCGAGCCCCAGGGCGATCTCGCCGCCCAGCGGCGCCGCCAGGTCGTCGCGCAGGTTGAAGCCGTGCTCGGCTTCCGCCTTGGCGAGCTGGGCCGCCAGCTCCGGGGACAGGCTCAGCAGCTCGTCGAGCAGCTCCACCGGGTTCTTTACGACGAAGGCGGCCACCAGGTTTGCGTCGCTCGAGAAGAAGCCGAGGCTCCCCATCGGCGCCGGCGCCGCCAGCCAGGACGCGATGCCGCGCCGCTGCTGGGTGAAGGTCAGGGCGGCGCGCGTCTCGGTCGAGGCCGCCGCCGGCGCTTCGTGATGCTCGACGACGAAGTGCTCGAGGTCGAACAGCCCCATCGACTCGGTCAGCCCGGGCCGGCTCGGCTCCGCCGCCGAATGCCGGCCGGCCATGAGCCGCTGGAGGTCGGCGGCGAAGAGCCAGCCGGCGCCGTCGGCGTACGCCTGCGTCAGGCGGGCATGGAAGCTCGAGCCGACGAAGGCATTGGCAGCCCCCGGCTGCAAGTTGGCAGCGACCGCGGCGATCTGCGCGGCGTTCGGCGACGCCACCAGCAGCCCCTGCCCCACCCAGAGCAGCAGCGGATGGGCGGCGGCAGTCGTACCCGCGGAGGTGCCGGAGTCGGGCAGGCGGTCGAGGAGCACCAGCGCCGTCTTGCCGGCGCGCTGGTTCATCGCGGCGACCTCCTGCTGCAGCGTGGCGCGCAGCGCCGCCTCATGGGTCGTCTCGGCCAGCAGCACCGGCGGGCCGTCGCCGGCCGCGGCCGCCGGCGAGCCGGCGGCGATCACCACCTCGCCGCCGAGGTAATGGCCGACGTCGCCGACCTCCTGGACGAGCTCGTGGAAGAGCTTCTCGTTGGCCGGCGAGCCCAGCGTCTTGCTCCACCACTGCTGCAGCACGGGGTTCTCGGCCAGCCGCTGATCGAGCAGCTGCTGGGTCTGCGCCAGGCTGGCCGACAGATTGGGCAGCGCGACGTAGACCAGCGAGCCGGCCGGCACCAGGTCCAGCAGCCGGCTGGCGGTGCGCTGGCCGGGCCGGGCCACCTGCGCGTCGATGGCGCTGCCCGCCGCGGTGAGCGCCGCGAGCAACGCGTCGTAGCGTGCGGCATCGCGGCTGAACGCCACCTCCTGGCCCACCGGCACCGCGGCGACGTTGGCGCGGCTGGCGGCCTGGTCGCCGGCATGAAGGACGAGCTCGTCCCGATTCGCCCCCGAAAACGCCCCCGAAAGCGCGGCCGGCGGCTGCTGCGCCTGCCGGTTCATCCGCACGTGGACCTCGCCCTCGACCACCGAGACCCGCGAGCCCTTGGTGCCATGGTTGACGGCGAAGATGGTGCCGGTCACCGAGACCAGGCAGTCGCCGGTGGCGACATAGAGATGACGGGGCCGCTGATGCGCCGCCTGGACGACGATCAGGCCGCGCTCGAGCTCGATGGTGTTGCCGTCGCGGCTGGCGGCCAGCGCCAGGCCGGCGCGCTCGGCCATCTCGATCTGCGAGCCGTCCTGCATGCGCAGCACGGCGCGGGAACCCTTGGCGGTGCGGACCTGCTCGCCCTCGCCGACGGCGTCGCCGGCACGCACCGGCACGCTGCTCGCGCCGGCGATGCGGTAGAGCCCGCCGTCGACGGATTCGACGCGCGCCATGCGGGCGCCGCCCGGACCGCCGAGCCCGAAGACACGGAAGAAGGCCAGCCCCAGGCCGATGCCCAGGAGCAAGAGGGCCGCCGCCGCCGTCACCCCCAGCCAGGGCCTCCCGCCGCCGAGCCACCGCTCCCGCACCATCAGCGGTCGGCGCGGCCGGCGGGAGCCTCCCTCCGCGACCTCGTGGAGCGCCACGGCGGCGCGCCCGGAACGCTCCTGCCGCGCCGCGTGCAAGGCCCGCCGGCAAGGCAGGCACTCGCGGGCATGGTCCTCGAGCAGCAGGGCGCGCGCCGGCGCCAGCTCACCGCGCAGGTAGGCCGGGATCTGCGGGCCGAAAGCCTGGCAGCCCGCAACGCCTCGGGCCGGCAGCGCCGCCGCTGGACCCCTGCCGCTGTCGGCGCGATCGGCGGCGCCGGCACCGCCGGCGGGAACGCCAGCGTCGCTCGGGTCGGTGGCGCCGGTCGCCGCCATGGCGGCGAGCCGTTGCCAGACCCGCGCCGCGGCCTCCTCGACCTGCCGGTCGTCGAGCGGTTCGGAGAGCACCATCGCGACCGCCTGCTCGAGGTCGTCCCGATGGTTGCGGTTGTCGTTGTCGCTGCGGCTCATGACCTATCTCCTTGCGGCGCCTGGAGCTCCCGCTGCAAACGGTGCCGCGCGCGATGCAGAATGACGGCGATCGCGGTCTGCGAGCTGCCGAGCTGCCGCGCGATCTCCAGATTGCCCATCCCTTCGAGGTAGCGCAGGGCGAAGATCTCGGCCTGGCGCGGCGACAACCGTGACATTGCGGTGCGCAGGCGGCGGCCCAGCTCGCGGCCGCTGCTGCGGCGCTCGGGACCCGGCCCTTCCTCGTCGACCAGCTCCTGCTCGACCTCGCCCAGCGCCACCAGCCGGGAGCGGCGGCGCGAGCGCAGCAGGTCGAGCGCGGCGTTCACCGCCGCCCGGTGCAGGTAGCTGCCGGCGGATTGCGAGAGGTCCAGCCGCTCGTGGCTGCCGGTCTCGTCCCGTGAGCCGGGCCGGCGCAACAGGCGCGTGAACACCGTCTGCAGCACATCCTCGGCGTCCATCGCGTTGCCGGTGATGCGGTAGGCGGCCCGGTACACGGCGCCGTGGTGCCTCTCGAAGATCGCCGCGAGATCCGCGGGCGGCCCGGTGGCGGGTTCGGCCGCGGTTTCATAGGCTGCGGTTTGCACGTCGTCGTTCCCCCCTTGGACCGGCGCCGGTCGCGGCTGGCTGCTCTTGCGACCGCTCTCGTCGTCCTCGATCATGGAACGATCCGTCGCGGGAATTGTTACGCCGGCGGGACGCCGGGACATTAGTCCACGGCGTTCTCGACCTGCTCGAGAAAGGTCTCGAGGATGCCGTTGAAGATCTCCGGACGGTCCATCATCAGCCAGTGGCCGGTGCCGCGCACCAGCTGGACCGGCAGCTCGGGCAGCAGCTTGTGCAGGCTGTAGGGGAGGTCGTTCGCGGTGCTGATCACCGCCAGCCTGGGGCCGGGGTAGCGCGCCAGGGCCGGCAGCGGCGCGAACTCCACGGCTGCCGCGACGGCAGGCGCGACGGCGCCCTCGTGGGTCAGCCGTAGATCCTCGATCACCCAGTGCGCGGCATCGCGGTCGCCGCCCGCGACCAGCTGCCGAAAGTAGGACTCGAGCTCCGCGAGCGGCTCGGCGCGTAGCGCCGCGAGGAACGGCTCGATCTGCTGGCGCGGGATGCGGGTCTGGTCGCCGTTGGGGTCCACCAGCAGGAGGCCCGCCACCCGCTGCGGATGGGCGGCCGCGTAGGCGATCGCCACCGCGGCGCCCAGGCTGTGCCCGGCGAGCACGAAGCGCCGCAGCGCGAAGTGGTCCGCCACCGCCACGACGTCGGCGGCGAACGCGGCGACGTCGTAAGCGCCATCCTCGGCCGGGTCGGAGTCGCCGTGGCCGCGGAGGTCGACCGCCAGCGCCTGCCGGCGCCGCCGCAGGTGATCGAGCTGCAGCGCCCACTGGCCGCCGTTGCCCGCCAGGCTGTGGACGAACAGGACCGGCAAGCGCCCGCCCGCAGCGGCGCCGCCCCTGCGGACGACGCGAACGAACAGGTTGCCCGCCGGGCCGGCGATCCACAGCTGCTCCGCTTCGGCAGCCTCGGGCTTCCCTGCCGGCTCGGGCTCCCCTGCCGGCTCGGACTCCCCTGCCCGCTCGGGCTCCCCGACCGGTTCGGGTCCCTCGCCCTGACCAGCCGGCTCGTCCACCTCGTCGCTGGCAGGGCGGCGGCTCGCCAGCACTGCCGCGACGGCGCCGACCAGCGCCAGGCCGAGCAGCGGCCAGAGCGGGCGCGCCCCGCTGCGGCGCCGCCGGCCCCCAGGGCGGCGGCGTGTTCGGCTGGGCCGGCCTTTCATGATCAACCTCCGGACGAGATCCCCCAGAACGGGCCCGCGGCGGGCACCGATCCTTCAACCTAACACAACCCTCGACGACCCCTCACTTACGCTCGATTTGCGATTGACAGAACGGTGACGGTTCTAGTATCAATGCTCCCTCAGTTCTTGGCCTCAGGCCACAAGTGATCGAGCGCGTAGAGATCGCGCGTAGAGATCGAAGGGAGTCCCATGCGATCGTCATCGCCAGACTACCGTCGCTCGCCGCGAGCCGCCGCGACCGCCGGCGCTCGCTGCCTGCTCTACGGCGTCCTGCTGCTCTCTGGCCTCGCCGGCGCGCTCGGCGCTCGGGCTGCCGAGCTGCCGCGGATGCCGAGCGCGGACCCCCGCCCCATCGTGCCGGCGGCCCCCGGCGGCGCCGCGGCGCTGATCGCGCCGCTGGCGCCCATCTCGCCCAAGGCCGGACTGGTCGATCAGGCCAGCGTCTCTCAGGCGCTGGCGGAAGCGTACTCCGGCACCACCGCAGTCATCGTCGGCGCCACCGCCCTGCCCTTGGGCACCTTCCGCGGCTTCGCCGCCGACCTGGCGACCGCCGCCGAACCGCCGCCGCTGTCCGCGATCACCGCCGCGGCAGCGGAGGCTCCGCCGCCGCTGGTTGCGGCCGTCGAGGCCAGCTCCGCGATCTCCGGCGGTTCCGGCCTCCCCGGCGCGTCCAGCGCGTCCGGAGTCCTCGGCGCCGCCGGCGCCGCCCTCGGCCCGCAGCCAGCGCCCGCCGCCAGCATCGCCCCGGCCACCCTCTCCGCTCCACCATCCGACCCCGCCGCCACCGCCACCGCCGCTGCCCCGAGCCTGCCGATGCCGATGTTGCCGGCGGCGGCCGCCGCCGCCCCCAAGCCGGCTCCCGAGCCCCACCCGGCCCTCGGTTTCGACACCTCGGTGGGAGTGCCCCGCCGGCCCTTCGGCAAGCTGTTCTACCAGATCGCCCGGAGCTACGCGCTCAACCCGCTGCTGGTGGCCGCGATCGCCAAGGTGGAATCGGACTTCAATCCCCGCGCCCGGTCGCGCAAGGGCGCCTGCGGGCTGATGCAGGTGCTGCCCTCGACCGCCCGCCGCTTCGGCCTGCCGCGCAAACGCGACCTCTTCAACCCGCGCAAGAACATCGAAACCGCCAGCAAATACCTCCGCTGGCTGGTCGACCGCTTTGGCGACGATCCCGTCCGCGTGCTCGCCGCCTACAACGCCGGCGAGGGCGCCGTGGACCGCTTCGGCGGCGTGCCCCCGTTCTCCGAGACTCGCGACTACGTGCAGCGGATCTTCGGTCTGCTGGGCTTCTCGGTGCTGCTGGAAACGCCGGTCGGGGCGGCGGCGGTGCCGGCTGCCGCGGCGGCAAGCGCGCTGGCCGGCGTCAGGTAGGGCGGGCGCCTCACTCGTCGTAACTGAGCTGCTTCGAGTGCCGGCGATAGCGGCCGCCCGGCTCGGGGTCGAACGTCGAGCAGTGGTCCATCTCACCGCCGTAGACGTGCAACGTGAGCGCGATGCGGTCGAGATCGACGTTGGCCAGGACGTGATGCTCGAAGGGGGGGATGAGCGCTCCCGCCGATCCGGCCCGCGCCCGCACGCTGCCCTTCTCCTCGAAACGGCAGAGCCCGCCGGCGGACTCCTCGAGCAACTGGTAGCGCGTCACCTCGAGCTCGCCCTCGACCACCCCTTCGACGCACCAGATCCCGGCATGATCGTGCAGCGCGGTGCGCTGGCCGGGACCCCAGGTCATGACCAGGGCGGTGAAGCCAAGATCCGGATCGCGGTACAGCAGGCGCCGGCAGTAGCTGTCGTGGTGCGTGCGGCGGAAGCGCTCGGGCAGCCGCAGTCCCTCCGCCGGGATGAAGCTCTCGAGGTCGTCCTTGATCCGGGCCGCGATGGCCGCGGTGTCGCGCAGCCGGACGGCGGCACGCAGGTTTTCGATCAAGGGCTCGACGTCGACGGCGGCACTGGTCATGGCGGGAGGTCCTTTCGATTGCAAGTCAGTCCTGCTCGAGATAGGTGTAGCCCGACAGCCCTTCCTCGTAGCGCCGCACCAGCAGGCGCGACTCTTCGAGCGTCATGCGCTTGGCGCGCAGGGCCGCCTCGGCCGCCTGCCGCACCCGCGCCACCAGCTCGCCGCGGTTGTAGCGCACGTAGCGCAGCACGTCGGCCACGCTGTCGCCCGTGACCACGCCGTCGATCGTATAACCTTCCTCGGCGTCGAGCGAGACGTGCACGGTGTTGGTGTCGCCGAAGAGGTTGTGCAGGTCGCCCAGGATCTCCTGGTAGGCCCCCACCAGAAAAGCGCCGAGATAATAAGCGGCATCGGGCTGCAGGGGGTGCAGCTCGATGACGCTCTTGACGTCGCGGCGGTCGATGAAGTGATCGATCTTGCCGTCCGAATCGCAGGTGATGTCGGCGAGCACCGCCCGGTTCGCGGGCTCTTCGAGCAGCCGGTGGATGGGCAGGATCGGGAACAGCTGATCGATCGCCCAGGAGTCCGGCAGCGATTGGAAAACCGAGAAGTTACAGAAATAGGTATCGGCCAGGGTGCGCTCGAGCCCTTCCAGGTCCTCGGGTACCTGCGTCAGGGTGCGGGTGATCTTGAGGATCTTCTGGCAGGTCGCCCAGAACAGGTCCTCGGCAAGGCCGCGGTTGTCGAGCGACAGGTGCCCGAGGTTGAACAGGCTGAGGCATTCGTCGCGGTAGGCGATGGCGTCGTGGTAGGACTCGAGCAGGTTTTTGCGCGACACCTCGCGGCTGGTCTCGAACAGGTGCTTGAGCGGCAGCTCTGCATCCTGCGGCAGCTGCGCCGGCAGCGCCCCGACCGAGAACTCGGCGACGCCCAGGGCCTCGACGATGAGCACCGCATGATGCGCCACGGTGGCCCGGCCCGATTCCGACACCAGGATGGGATGCGGCACCTCCTCGTGATCGCAGACCTCCATGACGCCGAACACGATGTCGTTGGCGTATTCTTGCAGCGTATAATTGAGCGACGAGGCGAAGTTGGTGTTCGAGCCGTCGTAGTCGATGCCGAGGCCGCCGCCGACGTCGAGGTAGCGCATCGAAGCGCCCATCTTGACCAGGTTGACGTAGATCTGCGCTGCCTCGCGCAGGGCGTCCTTGACCGAGCGGATGGAGGAGATCTGGCTGCCGAGGTGGAAGTGCAGCAGCTCGAAGGTGTCGAGCAGGCCATGCTCGCGCAGGTAGTCGACGGCGTTGAGCAGGTCGCGGCCGGAGAGGCCGAACTTCGAGCGGTCGCCGCCCGACGCCTCCCAATGGCCGGCGCCGCGGGCCGAGAGGCGGGAGCGGATGCCGATGCGCGGCCGCACCCCGGTCTTGACGCTGATCTGGCGGATGAGCGCCAGCTCCGAGGGCTTCTCGACCACCAGGATCACGGTGCGGCCGAGCTTGCTGGCGAGCAGCGCCGTCTCGACGTACTCCTCGTCCTTGTAGCCGTTGCAGACGATCAGCGCCTCCTCGTCCTCGAGCATCGCCATGACCGCCAGCAGCTCGGGCTTGGAGCCCGCTTCGAGGCCGAAGTGGTACGGCCGGCCGTAGGCGACCAGGCGCTCCACCAGGTAGCGGTCCTGGTTCACCTTGATCGGATAGACGCCGCGGTAGACGTTGCGGTAGCCGTACTCCGAGATCGCCCGCCCGAACGCCTCGTTGAGCTCCACCACCCTGGCCTTGATGATCTCCGAGAAGCGGATGAGCAGCGGCAGTCCGATGCCCCGCTGGCGCACCTCGTCGACCAGCTCTTTGAGGTCGATCGCCGGCGCTCCGATTCCCGCCGGATGGACCGAGATGTGGCCCCGGTCATTGACCGAGAAGTAGTTGTTGCCCCAGCCGTTGATGTTGTAAAGATCCATCGAATCGGCGGCGGTCCAGCGGCTCGTCATCGTAGCGGTGGCAGGCATCTCGCTTCGCGCAGGCGCTCCTCTCTCGCTTCAGGGAACCTCGGGTCCTGGCACGGCGAGCGCCGGAGACGGACCACGAGAAGGTCGATAACTTTACCATGGGCCGCGTTTGACAGCTGAATCACGCGCCCGTTAACCTAATGCCATCGAGCACAGAGGGCCGGGAGTCCCCGGGAGCGCACCCCCACGACCGCCGACCCGCTGAGGCGGGCCGTACGCCGACGCCGCCGGACGCGGCCTGACGCGCGCTGCGGGGCGAGGGGTGAGCCATGAGACAGACCCAGCAGTTCCCCAGCCCGTTGATCGAGCAGGAGCTGGTGAAAATGGAGAACGAGTGGGCCAGGGCCTGGCAGCTGCCCGATCCCGGCGCCCTCGAGAACCTCCTCGCCGACGATTTCACCCTCACGAGCTCGCGCTCGAAGGGCGAGATCATGAACAAGCGCCAGTACATCGATTCGACTCTCAAGCTGGTGCGCGGCGACGGCTACAGCTTCGAGAAGATGAACGTACGCATCTACGGCGACACCGCGGTGATCAACGCCCAGTTCCAGCAGAGCGCGACCTTCGCCGGCCAGGACTGGAGCGGCGAGTTCCTGCTCACCGACGTCTGGGTCAGGCGCGACGGCCGCTGGCAGGTGGTCGCCCGCCACGCCAGCCGTCCCGCCGTCTGAGACTCGGCGCGTTCTTCTAGAGCGTCGCCTTCAGCTCGCCGAGCAGGCGGGCCGTGGCGGTGGCGCGGTCCTGCCAGAAGGCTGCCAGCGGCGCCGCGGCAGGGACCTCCGGCCGGTGCCGCGCGGCCCAGGCCGCGGCTTCCTCCGTCAGCCAGCCCAGCACCGGCCCGGGGTCCTGCTCGAACATCGCCTTCAGCACCAGGCGGCGCTCGCCTTGCCGCAGACCCAGCCCCAGCTGGCGGGCGGCTCGCGCCAGGTCGGCGCGGACCAGCACGAGACCGCTGCGCACGGGCGTGAGCAGCGAAGAGATGAAGCCCTCGAGCCCATCGCGCCGGGGATCGACGCAGCCTGGCGCGGCGCGCAGATGCAGCGGCAGGCAGTCCGGCCCCGCGGGCAAGGACAGGGCCGCCGCCTCGGCGCGCAATGCCTCGCCGAGCAAGGCTGCCCACCGCTGATAAAAGGACTCTTCTGCGCCGCCGGGCGCCCCGAGATCTCCCAGCTTCATCAAGAAGACGGGCAGCCAGCTCAGCAGGTGCTCCCACAGGAAGGCGCCGCGAGCGTGCCGCCAGCGCTCGCGGGCGGTGCCGTCCGCCGCCTGCTGCTCGAGCTCGCCGAGGCGCGCTTGCAGGCCGAGCATCACCGCCAGGTGGTCGGGCTCCGCGGGCGGCGTCTGCCCGAGGGCGCGCCAGAAACCGGCGATCCGGTCCGCCGCCTCCCCTCCCATCATCCCCTCGGCGCCCAGATACACGGACGCATAGGGAACCAGCTGAAAGACGAACAGCTCGCCGTGGACGGCGCGGCCGGGCACCTGCCCAAGATCCAGAGGATCCGCGATTTCCTGCAGGTCAGGCGTCGGCGCTTCGCTCAGGGCTCCCAGGGCCCTGAAGATCTCGGGCTCCACCAGCTCCCCCCTAAGGGCCTGTCGGACCCTTGGGGCCGGCAGGCCCTTCAAGGACGGCGCCTGCCGGACCGGGCGCCGGCAGGCGGTAGGCCTCGCGCGAAGGGCGTAGCGGCCGGATGAGCCAGTGGGGGCGGCGCGTGCCGTCCGGCGAATGGGTCGTCGCCGGCCTCGTCTGGGCGAGCCATTCCCGGTAGATGCGGTGCGCTTTCTCGGTGTCGGCGGCGATCTCGCCGTAGCGGTCGCCGGGCTCGGCCTTTCTGACCCGTACCGCCTGATGCCAGCAGTGCATCCCGGAGACGGGGTCCGGGTGCACCGGAAAGGTGAGGTTCTGGTGGACGCCGACGTCGGTCCACCAGATCCGCGCCGAGTCGGGATCGCTCGAAACGTAGGGCCCGGCCCCGGCGCGACGCTGCATGCTCCAGCGGCTGCCCTCGTGGCCCAGCTCGACCGTGGCCATGAGCTGCCGCTGGCCGCGGTCCCCGAGCTTCCAGCGCCCCATGTGGTGGCTGCAGGCCACCACCCCGGGCCGGATGCCTTCCGTCACCCAGGCCTTGTCGACGAAGTGGCCGATCTCGGTCTCGATGCGGACCAGGTCGCCGGTCGCGATGCCCAGCCGCTCGGCGTCGGCGGGATGGATCCACAGCGGGTTGCTGTGGGCGATCTCGTCCAGCCACTTGGCGTTGGCGCTGCGAGTGTGGATGTGGACCGGCAGCCGGAAGGTGGAGATCAGGCACAGGCGGTCCGCGCCCAGGTTCTCGGGATGGACGTGGCTGCGGATGTAGGACGGCAGCGCCTGCTCGCGCCAGCCCCAGACGGCCAGCGTCCCGGAGTAGAACTCAAGCCGGCCGCTGGGAGTGGGGAAGCCGACCAGCACCTTGCCGTCCACGCGCACGCCGGCGGGGCGCCGCCCATCGGCATCCGGATCGGGGTTGCCGACCGGCACGAGGTTGGGCGACGCCGGCTTGGGCGCGCGCGTGTAGACGCGGCCATAGCGGTCCTCGGCAACGTCCGCGAGCTCCGCGGGCGGGACCTCGCGCTCGTGGAGGGGACCGATCTCGCGCGCGATCTCGAAGGCGCCGTAGCGGCGCATGTACGCCAGCGGCTCGAGCCCGGCCGCGGCGGCCCGCTCCGGCAAACCGGGCACGGAGCGCTCGAAGAGGTAGCGGTAGTACTCCTCGACGCCGAGCCGCTCGCCGGGGCGCGCCACCGACTCCGCGAACTTGCGGATGCCCAGGCTGCCGTCGGGATCGATTCGCCAGGTGAGCTCGAGCCAGAAGTCGTTCTCCTCCCAGACCTCCCCGGGGTTGGCCTCGCGGCTGTCCCGCACCGCTTCGCCGAGACGTTCCCGCGCCGCCCGCAGCACCGGCTGGCGGAACCCCAGCCACTGGGCGTCGTGGGTCTCGTAGGAGTGGACGTCGTGGCGCTCGGCGCCGTGGCCCATGGGCAGGACGTAGTCGGCGAAGTAGGCGGTCTCGTTCCAGGTCGGCGTGAGCGCCACGTGCAGGCCGACCAGGCGCTCGTCGGTCAGCGCCTCGATCCAGGTGAAGCCGTCGGGGTTGGTCCACACCGGGTTGTAGACGCGGGTGAAGTAGACGTCGAGCCGGCCGCGTCCCTCCTTGAGCAGGTGCGGCAGCAGGAACGAGAGCTCGTAGGTGGCGAGCGGGTACTCCGGCGGCCAGGTCAGCTCGTTCCAGTGCTCGGGGTGGCGCGGCATGTGGATGGGCTTGGGGACGAACTTGTTCCAGGCGTTGGGATAGGTGCCTCCTGGCGTGGCGACAGCGCCGACCAACGCGTTGAGCAGGAACAGGGTCCGGGCCACCTGCCAGCCGCCGAGGTGGCCCGAGGCGGCGCTGCGCCAGGTGTGGGTGGCCAGGCGTGTGCCGGCGCCCCCGACCAGCGCCGCCATCTGCTCGAGGACCGGGGCCGCGACGCCCGACTCGGCGGCCGCGTAGGCGAAGGTGTAGCGCTCGTAGAGCGCCGCCAGCACCGTCTCGAAGCTCGCGAAGGTCGGCGGCAGCTCGGGGTGCTCCGCCTCGAGGAACTGCTGCCAGTTCCACCACCGGCGCACGAACTCGCGGTCGTAGAGGCGGTGCCGGACGAGGTGGTTGGCGATCGCCAGGAAGATGGCGGGCTCGGAACCCGGGATGGGCGCCGCCCAGATGTCGGCGTGGGTGGCGGTGTTGGAGAGCCGCGAGTCGAGGACGATCAGCTTGGCGCCACGTTGCTTGCCTTCCATGATGCGCTGGGCGTGGGGATTGAAGTAGTGCCCGCTCTCGAGGTGGGCGCTCACCAGGAGGATGACCTCGGCATTGGCGTGATCGGGGCTGGGCCGGTCGATGCCGCACCAGAGCTGGTAGCCCGTGCGCGCCGCCGCCGAGCAGATGTTGGTGTGGCTGTTGTGGCCGTCCACTCCCCAGGCGGCCAGCACCCGCTCGGTGAAGCCGTCCTCTCCCGGGCGCCCGACGTGATACATGATCTCGCCCTGGCGCCGCTCGACGATCGCGGCGCGGATGCGCCGCGCGAGCTCGTCGAGGACCTCGTCCCATCCCACCTGCTCCCACCTGCCCTCGCCGCGGCGCCCGGCGCGCTTGAGCGGATGGAGGATGCGGTCCGGATCGGTGAGCTGGTTCAAGGTGGCCGGGCCCTTGGCGCAGTTGCGGCCGCGCGAGCCCGGGTGCTCCGGGTTGCCCTCGAACTTCCGGACCTGCAAGCTCTCGCGGTCCACGTAGGCGAGCAGGCCGCAGGCGGACTCGCAGTTGAAGCAGGTCGTGGGCACCAGCAGGTAGCGCCGCTCCACCCGCCGCGGCCAGGCGCGGGAGTCGAGCTCCACCCAGTCGTCCCAGCGCTCCTTGGGCGGGAACGCCGCGAGATGGACCCGGCTCGCCCCGGGATAGAAAGTCTCCCCCCGCGCTTCGGTAGCCGCCCGCGCCGCGCTCACCCGCCGCGCCAGCTCTTCGAGGTTCATCGGCAAGCTACGCAAGCGGCACCGCCTGGCCGGCCTGCACGTAGGCATGCTCGAAGGCCAGCAACCCGAGCAGGGCGAGGAGCGGCGCGAGAGCCGTCGCCCAGAAAACCGTCAAGACCTCGACGGCGGCCGCGGACATCTTGGCCATGCCCACGCCGCCGGCGATGCCGCCGGTGCCCGCGCTGCCCGCGCTGCCCGCAGCAGTGGCGGCCGCGCTCGACCCGGCGCTGCCCGCCATGGCGCCGAGGAAGGCCACTGCCACACCTGCCGCCACCAGCACCGCTCCCGCCCAGAACCACGCGCGGTACCGGCCCCGGAGCATCTCCCGGGTGGCCAGGCGGGCGTGCGCCGTGCCGTGCGTCAGCGTGCACTCGCCGGCCACCAGCGCGAGGTGCACCAGGCCCGCCGCCGCCAGGATGGCGAGCAGCGCCTCCACCAGCCCGAGATCGGCGCGCGCCGCGATCGCCGCCGGCGCCAGGACCGCGGCGCCCGCGAGCGCGGCCTGCACCGTGAGGTGGGCCGGCAGCAGCGGGTTCTGCCAGAGATCGCGGGCCTTGGCCTGGGCGAACAGGTACGCGGTGTAGACCGCGGTCAGCAGCGAGAGCGGCAGCCCGGGCCAGATCAGCAGCCGGGCGAGCTGCGGCCGGCCGGCGACGGCGGCCAGGAAGTGCAGCGCCAGCACGAGCGCATAGCCGCCGATGAGGAACGCTCCGCGCACCAGCCAGCTGCGCCACTGCGGCCGGGTGAAGATCATGTAGAAGCGTCCGGGGTGCTCGAGGTCCCAGATCAGCAGGGCGCCGGTGGCGGCCAGGAAGAACCCGCCGATGACGGGCACGGCCAGCAGCCACAACGGGCTCGCGGCGCTCAGCCGGCCCAGCGCCAGCAGCAGGAGCGCCACCAGGTAGACGCCGGAGGCGATCCCCTTGGTCAGGGTATAGAGGCTCACCCGCCAGTCCCAGGGCATGCCGTGGGCCACGTCGTAGGCGAGGACGGCGGCGGCGGCGGAGTTGCCGGTCGGCGGGCGGCCCGGGCGCACCGCACCGGCCTGGTCCGGATATCCCGCGACGACGAGGTCGCCGCCTGGTTGCTGCTGGCTCCAGGAGAAGAGCCCGCCCGGCGGCCGTCGAGCCGCCAGGGGATCGAGCGTCGCCTGGTGCGCGCCGCGATAGAAAAGCTTCGGCCGCGTGTCCTTCTCGGGGCGCCGCACCGCCACCGGCTGGCGGTGGACGATGCGCGCCACCTGCGAGTCCGGGTCCTCGAGGTTCCCCACCAGGATGGCCTCGGTGGGGCAGACCACCACGCAGGCCGGCTCGAGGCCGACGTCGAGGCGGTGCGCGCAGAAGTTGCACTTCTCGGCCGAGTGGTCCTCAGGATTGATGAAGATGGCGTCGTAAGGACAGGCGGCGATGCACGCCTTGCAGCCGATGCAGATCGACTTGTCGAAATCGACGATGCCGTCGGGCCGCCGGAACATCGCACCGGTCGGGCAGGCGGCGGTGCACGGGGCGTCGTCGCACTGATTGCAGCGCGTGACCTGAAAGGCCCGCCGGGCCTGGGGGAAGACGCCGACGTCGACGTACTTGACGTAGGTGCGAGTGACCCCTAGCGGCACCTCGTTTTCGGACTTGCAGGCGGTGGTGCAGGCGTGGCAGCCGATGCAGCGCTGCTGGTCGATGACCTTCGCCCACGTCACCGACGTCACCGCCGCAGCCGGCGGCCGAGGTGGGGTGCTCGCGCGGTCCGGCATCTGGATGGCTTCGCCCACGCGCTACCCGCTGTAGGACTCGTCCTGCTCGATCTTGCTCAGCACCCAGTCGAACTCGCCGCTGGTGATCTTGGCGTCGCAGTGGGCGCACTGCCCGGCCATGTTGACCTCGAGCGGCGCGCCGCAGTTGGGGCAATTCTTGTCGGCGTGCGGCGCGCCGCGCACGCCGGCGCCGCGGATCAGCGTCCAGTATTCGGAGTAGTCGCGGTCCGCGTTCGGGTTGCCGCCCACCACTTCGCCGGTCGCCTGGCGCACGGTGAAGTCGCGGCCGCTCGCCCAGATGCGGAAGGTGACCGCGTCGAAGTGCTGGTCGCGGACCACCTTCGCCAGCTGCCAGCGGGTCAGCCGCATGTCGCGCAGCTGGTTGCTCAAGCCCTGGTGCTGGTAGGCGGTGATCCAGTACTGCAGGTAGTCGTAGAGCCCATCCGAGACGAAGCCGCGGATCGGCCGGAGGTCGAGCCCGGTCCAGGCGGGATTCAGCTCGTTGTAGATCAGCTGCAGACGGGCGATGAGCGCCTGCTCGCCGCTCGCCGGATCGGCCTGCTGCAGCTCGGCCCAGCGCCCGGCCAGGGCGGGGTGCTCGATCGTCGGCCAGTCGTTCCCCACCTCTTCGACGGTGCCGGTGAGCGCCGGCGGGCGCGACTCGATCTCGCTCGCCGCGGTCGAGAACACGCTCCAGTCGAAGCGTCCGCCCGAGACCACCTCGCCGCAGTACTCGCAACGGTCGCCGCCGCCGGGGCCGAACGGCGCGCCGCAGTTCGGGCAATGGAAGCTGCGCACCGCCTCGGGCGGCCGGCTGCGCACCGCCGCGTCGCGCACCAGGCGCCAGCGCTCGCGGACGTATTGCGTCGCGTCGCCGGTGCCGGCGCCGACCGTGATGTTGGACTCGAACTCGAGCAGCACGACGACCTGTGGCCGCGGCTCGTCGCCGGCCGGCAGGCGGAGGTCGACGGCGCGCATGGCGCCGACGACAACCGCCGTGACCGGCACGCCGGCCGGCGGACGGTTGGCCAGGTCGTTCCGCGCCTCGGCGCTCAGGTAGGGCGCCAGCGCATCGAGCTCCTGGCGGTTGGCGCGCGCCTCGTGCGCCTTGGCGTAGAGGGCGAAGGCGAAGTCCTCGAACAGCACCACCGAGAACTCGGGATCGAGGCCGCGGATGGCGTCGAGGTCCGTCGCCGGCGGCGGGCCGGCCGGGCCCGGGCCGCCGGGCGGCGCGGGCGGTCCGCCACCGCCGCGGTTCTTGTTGATGAGGTAGAGGACGATCAGCACGATGACGATCAGCAGCACCAGCGTGAAGCAGCCGCCGGCGCCGCATCCCGAGCCGGCGCCGAGGAGCGGTGCGCCGCCGATGCGCGACGACGACGAGGACCGGCCGCCCGAATAGGTGTGACCGCCGCCGGGACGGCTGCCGCCCGAGAAGGTATGACCGCCGCCGGGCCGGTTGGCCGCGAGGTGCATGGGGCTCGAGCCGTGCCCGAGGCTGGACGACGAATGGCTGGACCCCGAGTAGCTGTGGCCGCCGCCAGGGCGCCGCGCCTCCGCCTGGCCGGCGGCGAGCAGCAGCAGTAGCAAGCAGAAGGCGGCGGCGAAAGCTTTGGCTGCCGGGCGGGCCGACGAGGATCGAGGCAGCGGATATCGGGCGCTCATGCCTGGCGGGCTCTCCTGGGGACGCGGACGCGGGACGGACGGCACTCATTGTAGACGAGCGAGCCGCCGGCCGGTGAGAATCCGGCCATGAGCTCCGTGCCCGTGGTGTGCGTGCCCGCGGTGGACCGCGGCGGCGCCGGCGCCGGCCGGTCACCGCGGCTGGCGGGCTTCCCCTGGCAGCGAGCCGCCGCGCTCGGCGGCTTCGTGCTTGCCGACGGCAGCGCCGCCGCCGTGCAGCCCACCGCCGTGCGTATCGCCAGCGACCCCGCTGCCCTCTACATTCGCTTCGAGTGCGCCGACCGCGACGCCTGGGGGACCTACCGCCGCCGCAACGACCCCATCTATCGCGAGGAGGCGGTGGAGGTCTTCCTGGCTCCCGGAGAGGCCCCGCCGCGGCGTTACTGGGAGCTCGAGGTGAGCCCGCTGGGCGTGCTCTTCGCAGCCCGCATCGAGCACCCGACGGGCCTGCGCGCCGACCTGGTGGCCGACACCTCGTGGGAGTGCCCGGGTCTCGAGTGGCAGGCCGGGCCGGCCGGCACCGGCCTCAGGGACATCCTGGCCTCTGGGACATGCCCGCCTGGACGTCCGGCCAGCCAGGACTGGTGGGCGGAGCTCGCCATCCCCTGGGCGGCGCTCGGCGGCGCGAGCGGACCGGCAGGCGCGGAGCGCCGCTGGCGCGCCAACTTCTACCGCATCGAGCGGCCGCGGGACGGCGTGGCGGAGCTGAGCTGCTGGTCGCCCACCTTCACCGACCCGCCGGACTTTCACCGCCCGGAACGCTTTGGCGTGCTCGAGCTGGGACACTAGCGCCTGGACGTCGCGGCCGGGCCCTGGACGAGGTCGCCACCGAATCGCGCGGTCTTGGTCTTACGCCACCGCCGGCTCGCGGTCGATCGCGTAGCGGCCGGCGCCGTCGAGGTAGTACTTGAGCAGCCCGCCGACGAGCGCGATGTTCTTGAGGATGTGCGCGATCTGGTCCTGCTTGGCGGCCTGGTCGGCGGCGGCGCTCAAGAAAGCGCCGTGGACGAAGACCGTGGCGGCGATCACGAAGACGATCAGCGCCAGGGAGGCCAGGCGCACCCGGAAGCCGAGCAGCAGAGCCAGACCGCCGAGCACCTCGATGAGGATCGCCAGGGTCACCCACAGCCCCGGCGCCGGCCAGCCGAGGTGGGCCAGCAGCCCGCTGGTGTTGGCGAAACCGACGATCTTGAAGAGGCCGGACAGGATGAAGATGAAAGACAGCAGCAGGCGCGAGATCCACGAAAGGTGTGCGTTCATGCGTTCCTCCTCAGTTGGACAGTGTTGGACAGCTTTCTGTGTTACAACACGCTTCAGGCCGAGAACCCTTCCGGACGGCCTCCCTCAGCTGCCGGCGCCGTCGTAGATCGCTTCGCAGATCCGTGACAGCTCGCGGCAATCCGCGGCCGGTACCCGCTCGGCGAACTCCCGCTGCATCAGCTCGAACCGCGGGCCGGTCTGCTCCAGCAGCTCGAGGCCCGCCGCCGTGATGCGGCTGATCGACAACCGGCCGTCCCGCTCGCTGCGGCCGCGCTCCACCAGGCCGCGCTTCTCGAGGCGGTCGATGAGCCGCGTGACGTCCGGGGCCCGCTCGATCATGCGCCGCGCGATCTCGCAGCGCGGGTGCCCGGCGGGATGGACGCCGCGCAGGATGCGCAGGACGTTGTACTGGCTCGCCGAGATGCCGAACTCCGAGCAGAGCTGCTCGGTGCACGCGCGCAGATGGTCGGCGGCCACCAGGAGATTCAGCAACGCTTCCTGGGCCGCGCTCTCGAAGCGGGTCTGCTGGATGCGGTTCCGCAGCGCGTCGCCCATGAACCAGGCTTATACCACCAGAAGGAACGTGTTGCAACACATATCAGTTCTGGATATCCGCCGGGGGCTGCCGCAGGGGGCAGTTGCCGCCGCGGGGGGTCTAGACATCCCCACCGCGGGGCCGCACTGGCGAGCAGGCGAGATGTCCCGCCAGGTGCCTCAGAGGTGAGGCAAGCCGACATTCCCACCGCGGGCGCTGCCCTGGCGAGCAGGCGAGATGTCCCGCCTGGTGACTTCCATGAGAAGGCCATCCGATGTCAAGCGGCCGCCGGGGCGGCCGTCCTCTGTGCTTCTGATCGAGCCCCCTGGACCTGACTTCCATACGCACTCTGGTGAGCCCAGGCAGTGGGCTCGGTGCTAGAGGAGGTCCGTTCCGGGCGCTGCCATCTCAAAAACAGCCTTGAGGGCTAGTCGCCAAGTCGCAGTCGCCGAGAAGCAGACTCAGGGCTCGCAGCTGCTTGTTCTCTACTTGAATCTTGGGTGGTGGGTCGCCTCCCTCAGTCAGGTGGTGGCTACGGGCGCCGGGCGCAAGGGTACGTAAGGTCGGCCGCTGGCCCACAGCCGATGCAGGAGCACGGCCAGCTTACGGGCCACCGCCACCACCGCTCGTTTCTTGGCAT
>DASZHY010000560.1:0-11474 GCA_035949675.1 Thermoanaerobaculia bacterium | reverse complement strand
TGGTGTCCTGCTGCTGCTCGAGCATCCGGTCTTCGGCGATGATGTCGAGACAGATGTCGACACACTCGTCGCAGATGAAGACCGTGGGGCCGGCGATGAGCTTCTTGACCTCCCGCTGGCTCTTGTTGCAGAAAGAGCACCTCAGGACTTCATCGCCGCTGTCTTTCTTCGGCATCTCTCCTCCGTTGCGCCGGGCCGCAGGCTCAGGGATGTGGCCTCATGCTAGGAGCGAACTTCCGGCCCTGTCAACTGTTCTCCGATTTCCTCCGGCTGTCAGAACAGGGCGCCGGGGCGAGGCTATTCCGGCCCGGCCCCTGATCACCGGCCCTCCCCCGAACGTCCCGAGCCGGACGGCGAGCTCGACGGGGTGATCGGACCGCCGGGGCCGATGGCGCCGCTCGGCCCGATGGCGCCGATCGGACCGGGGCCCGGGCCCGGGCCGGTGCCGGGGGCGCGGCGGGACATCACGCGGTCGGCGAGGCCGTAGATCAGCGCCTCCGGCGCCGACAGGATGCGGTCCCGCTCGGTGTCGCGATGGACCTCCTCCTTGGTCTTGCCGGTATGGAAGGCCAGGATCTCGTCCATGCGGTCGCGCAGCATCCACATGTCCTTGGCGTGGATCTCGATGTCGGACTGCTGGCCCTGCAACCCCGACAACCAGGGCTGATGGATGAGGATGCGGCTGTTGGGGAGCAGCGTCCGCTTGCCCTTGGTGCCGGCCGCCATCAGCACCGCCGCCATCGAGGCCGCCTGCCCGACGCAGTAGGTGGAGACGTCGGGCTTGATGTACTGCATGGTGTCGTAGATCGCCAGCCCGGCGCTGGTCACGCCCCCGGGCGAGTTGATGTACAGGGAGATGTCCTTCTCCGGATTCTCGGCCTCCAGGAAGAGCATCTGGGCAATGATCAGGCTCGCCACGTCATCGTCGATGGGACGGCCCAGGAAGATGATGTTGTCCCGGAGCAAGCGCGAGTAGATGTCGTACGCGCGCTCGCCGCGGCTCGTCTGCTCGACAACCATCGGAATCAGCATTCTTGGTCCATTCTCCTCTGCGTTCCCTACTTTTCCCAGTGCGTTTGCCCTAGCCATCTTGCGCCATCTTCCGTCATTCCGCGCCGGCCCGCCAGCGTTCGCCGTCTGCCGCATCACGAACCCGCCGGCTCCGCCCGGTCCGCTCCGGCCTCAGGATGGGCGGGGGTGGTATCCGGCGCGTCAGCGGCGGTGCTCGCTGCATGGGCGGCGTGAGCAGCCTGCGCGGGATCCGGCTCGCCCAGCAGGTGCCGGATCGTTTTCTCACGCCGCAGCTGCTCGCGCAACGTCTCCAGCCGGCCGTTCTCGTGGAGCGCCTTGCGCAGCGCCGGCGTGGTGGTCTTTTGCGCCCGCGCCAGGGCCGCCAGGGCGCGCTCGAACTCCTCGTCGGTCACCTCCACCGGTTCGGCGTCGGCGACGGCATCGAGCAGCAGCCGGGAGTGCACCCGCCGCTCGGCGTGCGGCCGCATCTCCTCGCGGACGCGCTGCCAGTCGACGCCCGCCTGCTCCGGCCGCACCCCGCGCCGGGCGAAGGTCTCGGCGTAGTCGGCGGTCAGGTTCTCCACCTCGCGCTCCACGACGCCTTGCGGCAACTCCATCGGGTGCCGCTCCCGGAGTTGCTCGAGCAGCGCGCGCTGGCGCTGCTCGTAGCGCTCCTCGATGCGCGCCTCGCGCAGGCGCCGGGCCACCATCTCGCGCAGCTCGGCGAGCCCTCCCAACTCGGGGTTTACGCGCGCCGCGAGCTCGTCGTCGAGGGCGGGCAGCTCCCGCTCCTTGACGGCGTTCACCTGCACCTTGAAACGCCGGGGGCGCGCGCCGGTTGCAGCGCCGTCCGCCTCGCGCCCGCCGGGCTCGCCCGGAGCCGGCCCGCCGCCGGTGTCTGGAGACGGAGGAGGCGGCTGGGCCTCGCGCGTGAAAGCCGATTCCTGCCCCGTCGCCAGACCCGAAACGGCGAGGGAGAGCTCGTCCCAGACCCGCTCGTCGCCGACCTCGAACTCGACGGGATTGGCGGCGGCCTCCATGGCGGTATTCGGGGGGGGCGCGGCGGCCGCGCCGCCTTCGGCGCCATCGGCGCTGCCGCCGCTGTCGGGGCCAGCCGGGGCATCGGTGGTCTCGGTGATCTGGACGTTCACCAGGTCGCCGCGCGCCGCCGGGCGCTCGACCGGGACCCACTCGCCGAAGCGCATGCGCAGGTCGTCGAGCGCCTTGTCGACGTCGAGCTCGCCCGGCTCGATCTGGGGGTCAGGGAGCTGGAAGTCGTGGATGTTCCCCAGCTCGACGCGCGGACGGGTCTCGACGGTGGCGACGAAGGTCAGAGGTCCGCCCGGCTCGAGATCGCCGACCTCCTCGACCGAAGGCGGCAGCAGCGGCTCGATCTCGCTCTCGGCTTGCGCCTGGCGCCAGTAGCGCGGCACCAGGCGGTCGATCACCTCGCGCTCGATGTCCTTGGCGAAGCGGCGGCGGACCATCTCGGCCGGCACCTTGCCGCGGCGGAAGCCGGGGAGCCGCACGCGCTGCCCGAACTCGCGGACGACGCGCTGGGTCTCGGCCTCCACGGCCGGCGCCGGCACCTCGACGGTCAGCTGCTTGCGCCAAGGGCCCACGTCTTTCGTCGATAACACCACGCTCATGCGCTCTCAAAACCCCCGGGGTTGGTGCGAAAGGGGGGACTCGAACCCCCAACCCGATTTCTCGGGACTAGATCCTAAGTCTAGCGCGTATACCAGTTCCGCCACTTTCGCAGTGAGGTCGCCCTCGCGGACCGGCGGGAGGATGACTTGAGTTGAAGGGAGTGGTGAGCCGCCTAGGAATCGAACCTAGAACCCGCAGATTAAGAGTCTGCTGCTCTGCCAATTGAGCTAGCGGCCCTTTTGCACCCGGATCATATCCAAAGCGGCGGCTGCCGACAACCTGTCATCCGCCTGCAACCTCCCGGCCCGGCGTTCAATTCCGACCCCCGACCCGCTCCTCCGGACACCTCCGCCCCGGCTACGCAGATCCGCCCTGCACGAAATGCACCACCTCGAGCCTGTCCCCGGCGGCGAGGCGCGTCTCCTGGTAAGCGGCGCGCGGCAGCAGCTCGCCGTTACGCTCGACCGCCACGCTGCGCGGGTCGCGGCCAAGCCCCGTCAGCAGATCGAGGACGGTGGCGTCCTCGGCCACCTCGTACGGCTCGCCATTGAGCAGCAAAGAGTTGCGGCGCTTAGGCGGCTGATGCATGGGGTCTCTGCCTGGCCGTGCAGCTTGGCGGCTCGGCGGCGGCTCTGCGGCTCAAAGCAGGTGCTTGAGCTCGGCGCGTCCGATGGTGCTGACCGCGCTGATGATCAAGGCGGCGGTGCCGCGGTCGAGGGCGGGGATCTCGAAGCGCAGCGGCAGGCCGCCGTACTCGTCGGTGCGTCCCACCGCCAGCACCCGCGGCTCGGCGATGGTCGAGATCATGCGCACCGACACCTGGGCGCCGGCGATCGGCTGGCCGCTCTTGCTCGAGCTGGTGCGCAGCGCCAGGCTGGCCAGGCGGCCCAGGGCGAGATCCGCCTCGGCCTCGAGCACCAGCACCAGCTGCTCCTGATCGGCCTCGTTAGTGAGGTACTCGAGGATGACCTGATCGAGCGTCCGTTCGGCGGGCGGCGCCTGCGCCTGCGCCTGGACGGGCACCCCGCGAGGGGTGACCGCCGCGCGGCTGGCGGCGCCGGCGCCCGCCGGGAACTGTCCGCCGCCCGCGGGCACCGGCTCGAGCACCGGCTGTGGCGAGGTCTTGGGGCGGATGAGCGCCTTCAGCTTGGCGTCGAACTTGCCGTGGCGGATGGCGGCGATCATCGTCCGGTGCTGGTGGTCCATGAGCGCGATGATCTCTTTCTCGTCGCGCCCTTCCGCCAGCAGGTCCGCATAGTTGGCACGTTTGCTGGCCAGCACCTGACCGCCGACGTAGACCAGGCTCTCGATGAAAGGGTTGGCCGCCCCCTTGTCCTCGGTCTGAACGTGGAACACCACCTCCAAATGGCGGACGTCGGTGTTGTAACCGGTGATCATTCGTGGCGCCGCAGGCCGATTTGCAGCCAGCAGGGCTCTTGGCTGGGGCGGAGTGATTGTATGGACAGCGTGCCTTGGAATCAAACGCTTCGGGGCGTACAATGGGGCCAGGCCCACCGAGCCTGCTCCACCCTACCCGGCCAGCGGCGGGGGGGCAGGCCGACAGGGTGGCCCGGGAAACCGGACCGCCTCCCGTGCTTGGAAAGGCGGGCCTGCGAAGGACAGCCCCTTGCCCTTCGTGCAGGTTGTCTCCGGCGTGGCCCCCGGCCACTCATCCGGCGCCGGCCCAAGGGACCATGAGCCGCCCAGAGACAGCCCGACGCCCCGCCTCCCCCGGTCTGCGCATCCTCTCCGAACCCGCGCCGGCGGGCATGGCTGCAGACGACGACGCCGACGCGATCGACCTGCGAGCTGCGATCGGCCCCCGATTCGCGATCGCTCCGCCGCCGGCGGCGCCGTCGCCGGGCGCCCGGCCGCAGGACCTGCCGCCGCATCCGCTGACCGACGCCTTCGGCCGCCGCCTCACCTACCTCAGGGTCTCGGTCACCGACCGCTGCAACCTGCGCTGCTCCTACTGCCTGCCGGAGGACGCCGAGTTCCCGTTCGGGGACCGCGACTTCCTGCGGCCGGAGGAGATCGAGGCCATCGTCGGCGCCCTGGTCCGCCTCGGCATTCGCCGGGTGCGGTTGACCGGCGGCGAGCCGCTGGTGCGCAAGGACATCGTCGAGATCGCGCGCCGCGTCAAGGCCCTGCCGGGCGTCGAGAACCTCGCTCTCTCCACCAACGGCACCGAGCTGGCGCGGCTGGCGGAGCCGTTGCGTGCCGCCGGCGTCGATCGCGTGAACGTCAGCCTCGACAGCCTGGACGCCGAGCGTTTTCGCGCCATCACCAGGAGAGGCGATCTGCAGGCGGTATGGGAAGGCGTCGAAGCGGCCCTGGCCGCCGGCTTCTCCCCGGTCAAGCTCAACGCCGTCCTGCTCTCGCAACAGAACCTCGAGGACGTCGAGCGGTTGGTGCAGCTCACCCTCGAGCGCCCGCTCTCGGTGCGTTTCATCGAGATGATGCCCACCGCCAGCAACCAGCATCTCCAGCCCGGCGAGTACGTCTCGGCCGCGGTGGTGAAGCGAAGGATCGAGGAGCGTTTCGGCCCCCTCATTCCGGAAGTCGCCGCCGGACCGCGCACCGGGCCCGCCGCCGCCTATCGTCTGGCCGGAGCCAAGGGCGCCGTGGGTTTCATCACGCCCCTGTCGCACACCTTCTGCGCCGACTGCAACCGCCTGCGCCTGACCGCGAGGGGCGAGCTGCGCCTGTGCCTTTTCGCCGACCGGGTGTACCCCCTCCGCCACCTCCTCCCCGCGGGCCCCGACGCGCTGGAAGCGGAGATCCTGAGAGTGCTGGCGGAAAAGCCGGCCGAGCATCAGCTCGTAAGCGGCGACTACGGCAACCTGGTCAGCTTCATGGAAATCGGCGGCTGACGCCCCTGGCTCTCAACGTTGTGTGCGAGAATTGCCCGGCGACTGACGGCGATGTCCTGCCGGTTTTTTCAGCAGCAACCACCCGATCCACCCGCACTCTGAAGGACATGAGGAGATAAGAATGGCCCACGCCACCACCCATGAGGTCAACGAGGTCAAGTCCGGCGCCGAGCCCAAGACCGCGGCCGAACCCGCCCCGCGCACCCTGGTCCGCTACGAGGTCCGCGAAAGTGTTGCCTACCTCACCCTCGACGACCCCCCGGCCAACACCTACACCCACGAGATGATGCGGCAGCTCGACGCCGCCATCCTCGCCGCCCGCTTCGACGCCAACGTCCACGTCCTCGTCTTGACCGGCCAGGGCGAGAAGTTCTTCTGCGCCGGCGCCAACATCCAGATGCTGTCCGAGGCCGAGCCCAACTTCAAGTATCACTTCTGCCTGCATGCCAACGAGACCCTGAACCGCCTCGAGCAAACCCCCAAGCTGGTCGTCGCCGCGCTCAACGGCCACACCGTCGGCGGCGGCCTCGAGATCGCCATGGCCGCCGACCTGCGCATCGCCAAGCGCAACGCCGGCAAGCTCGGCCTGCCCGAGATCAATCTCGGCGTCCTCCCCGGCACCGGCGGCACCCAGCGCCTGGCGCGCCTGGTCGGCAAGTCCCGCGCCATCGAGCTGATGACCACCGGCCGCCTGATCGCCTTCGAGGACGGCGAGAGGCTCGGCATCCTCAACCAGATCTTCGAGCCGGAGGATTTCGCTGGCCAGATCCACGCCTACGCCCGCCAGTTCTGCCCGCCCCACCGCGCCGCCAAAGCGGTAGGCCGCATCAAGCGCGCCGTGCAGTCGGGCGCCGAGGTGCCGTTCGAGAGCGGCCTGGCGATCGAGCGCGAGCTGCAGCAGCAGCTGTTCGAGAGCAAGGATGCGCGCGAGGGCCTGGACGCCTACGTCGCCAAGCGCCAGCCGCAGTTCAAGGGGGTGTGACGATGACCGCGGTGCAAGAAACCGCTAACCTGGCCGCCAAGGCCGACGCGGCCCGCGTCGCCGATGTCGCCCGCCTGCCGCCGCCGGCGCTGTTCATCGGCGGCCAGTGGGTCGAGCCCGAGGGCGGGCGCACCTTCCCCACCGAGAACCCGGCCACCGAGGAGGTCCTGTGCCAGGTGGCCTCGGCTTCGTCGGCCGACGCCGGCCGCGCCGTCGAGGCGGCCCACGCCGCGCTGGCCGGCGACTGGGGGCAGAAGACGTCGGCCCGCGACCGCGGCCGCCTGCTGTACAAGATCGCCGACGCGCTGGAAGCCCGCATCGACGAGTTCGCGCTGGCCGAGACCCTCGACAACGGCAAGCCGATCTTCGAGTCGCGCTACGTCGACCTGCCCACGGCCATCGACGCCCTGCGCTACTTCGCCGGCTGGGCCGACAAGATCACCGGCGACACGCTGCCGGTGTCCGGCCCGTTCGTGCTCGCCTACACGCTGCGCGAGCCGGTCGGGGTGGTGGCCGCCATCACCCCCTGGAACTTCCCGATCATCCAGGCGATGTGGAAGATCTCGGCGGCGCTCGCCTGCGGCAACACCGTGGTGCACAAGCCTGCCTCCTACACGCCGCTCACGGCGCTCAAGTTCGCCGAGCTGGCGAGCGAGGCGGGCCTGCCGGCCGGCGTCCTCAACGTCGTGCCGGGCGGCGGTGCGGCGGTCGGCAACGCCCTGGTCCAGGACCCGCGGGTCGCCAAGATCACCTTCACCGGCTCGACGGAGGTCGGACGCGACATCATGCGCGGCGCCGCCGACACGATCAAGCGCGTCACCCTGGAGCTGGGCGGCAAGTCTCCCAACATCGTCTTCGCCGACGCCGACCTGGACGCCGCGGTCAAGGGGGCCTACAACGGCATCTTCTACGGCAAGGGCGAGGTCTGCGCCGCCGGCTCGCGCCTGTTCGTCGAGCAAGGGGTCCACGACGAGGTCGTCGAGCGGCTGGTCGAGCGCACCCGCCGCCTGGTCCCGGGCGACCCGCTCGACCCCAAGACGCGGCTCGGCGCGCTGGTGTCGGAAAAGCAGCGCGAGAGCGTCCTCGGCTACGTCGAGACCGGCCGCCGCGAGGGGGCGCGGATCGCTCACGGCGGCGAGCCGGCGACGGTCGGCGGCAAGGGCTGGTTCATGCAGCCGACCGTCCTCGACCAGGTGCACAACGACATGACCGTGGCGCGTGAGGAGATCTTCGGACCGGTCGTCGTGGTGATCCCGTTCCGCGACGTCAAGGACGCGGTGGCCCAGGCCAACGCCAACATCTACGGCCTTGCCGCCGGCGTCTGGACACGCGACGTCGGCAAGGCGCACCAGGTCGCGCGGCAGGTGCAGGCGGGCACGGTGTGGATCAACCAGTACAACTGGTACGACTCCGGCGCGCCCTTCGGCGGCTACAAGCAGAGCGGCTTCGGCCGCGAGCTGGGCAAGCAGGCGCTCGAGTCCTATACCGAGACGAAGTCGGTCTACGTCGGCAGGTAGGCCGGCAGGCGTGTCCCCGAACGGCTCCATCTCCCCGCTCGCGCCGCCCGCGCCGCCCGCGGACGGCGACATCGTGCTGGCGGCCCCCGTGCGCACGCCGATCGGCAAGTTCGGCGGCGCCCTGGCGGCGCTGACGGCCGCCGACCTGGGCACCGCCGCCGCCGCCGCCGCCCTGTCGCGGGCGGGACTGGCGGCGGGCCGCGCCGATCTCGCCGCTCTCGTCGATCAGGTGATCTTCGGCCATGCCCGCCAGGCCGGCGGCGGCCCCAACACCGCGCGCCAGATCGCCCACCGCGCCGGGGTGCCCGACGACCGCCCCGCCTTCACCGTCAACCAGGCCTGCGGCTCGGGATTGCAGGCCGTGCTCTGCGCTGCCCGCGCCATCCGCCTGGGCGAGGCGCGGGTGGTGCTGGCGGGCGGCACCGAGAGCATGTCGAACACGCCCTATCTGCTGCCCCGGGCGCGCTGGGGCTACCGCCTCGGCCACGCCGAGATCGTCGACGGCATGTACCGCGACGGCTTCGACGATCCGCTGTCCGGGCTGATCATGGGCGAGACCGCCGAGGAGCTGGCGATCGAGGCCGGCGTCGACCGCGGCGCCGCCGACGCCTACGCGGTCCGCAGCCAGGAGCGTTGCGCGCGGGCGCGCGCCGCCTGCCGTTTCGCCGCCGAGATCGTGCCGGTCGAGGTGGCGGGCAAGAAAGGGGCGGGCTCCGGGAAGCCGATAACAATGGACCGCGACGAGCACCCTCGCGACGGCGTCACCTTGGAGGCGCTGGCGCGCATGACGCCGGTCTTCCGCCAGGGCGGCACGGTCACCGCCGCCAACGCCTCGGGGATCACCGACGGCGCCGCCGCCCTGATCGTCGCCTCGCGCCAGGCTGCCGCCGAGCTCGGGCTGCCGGTGGCCGCGCGGCTGCTCGACTGGGAGGTGGTCGGGGTGGAGCCGCGGATCATGGGCATCGGCCCGGTGCCGGCGGTGCGCCGCCTGCTCGCCCGCACCGGCCGGACGCTCGACGACGTCGACGCCATCGAGCTCAACGAGGCCTTCGCCTCCCAGGTGCTGGCCTGCCTGAGCGGGCTCGACCTCCCTGCCGACTGCGCGCGCGTGAACCCGGACGGCGGCGCCATCGCCCTGGGCCATCCCATCGGCGCCACCGGCGCCCGCATCCTGGTCACGTTGCTGCACGGTCTCGCGGCGCGGCAGCAGCGGCGCGGCATCGCCACCCTCTGCGTCTCCGGCGGCATGGGCCTGGCGGCGCTGGTCGAGCGCGAGGACGGCCGCGGAGCGCCGGTGTCATGACCGCGGCGGCGAGCGGCACGGTCTTGGTGGCGGCGGCCAACACGGCGAAGGCGGCGCCCTACGTTGCGGCGCTGGCGGCCGGCGGCGTTGC
The DNA here is from genome assembly GCA_035949675.1 of Thermoanaerobaculia bacterium. GTDB lineage: Bacteria > Acidobacteriota > Thermoanaerobaculia > Multivoradales > UBA5704 > JASLEW01. Next base: position 2,047 of record DASZHY010000560.1, on the reverse strand, counting down.
CGCGGAATCGATCCGCGTCGTCACCCCGGCCGGCGCGCCGGCGAGCTCCGCGGCCGGCCCCGCCATTGCCGTCACCTCCTCGAGCCGCGAGCGCGACGTCGCCGAGCTGGCCGCCGCCGCCTCGGGCCTGGTGCTCTGCGGTGGCGACGACGTGGACCCGAGCCGCTACGGCGAGGAGACGCTGCCGGGCGCCGGCGTCGAGCCGGTGCCGGAACGCGACGCGCTCGAATGGGAGCTGCTGGCGGCGGCCCGCGCCCGGCGCCTGCCGGTCTGGGCGGTCTGCCGCGGCTTCCAGGTGCTCAACGTCTTCTTCGGCGGCTCGCTGTGGCAGGACCTCGAGCTGCAGAGGCCGACCTCGATCGCGCACGACCCGGGGCCGCCGAGCGACCGGCTGGCCCATGCGGTGCGCGTGCTCGATCCCGCGGCGCCGCTCGGCGAGCGGCTCGTTGCGGCCGGCCCCGCGCCGCAGGTCAACAGCCGCCACCATCAGGGGGTCAAGCGCCTGGCCGCCGGGCTGGTCGCGGTCGCCGCCGCCGAGGACGGCCTGATCGAGGCCGCCTTCCTGGCCGCGGGGGCCGGGTCCGGCGGCAGCGGCGGGGCCGCCGACGGCTGGTGGGTGCGCGGTGTCGAGTGGCATCCCGAGAACCTGCTCGCCCTGCCGGAGCAGCTGGCGCTCTGGCGCGACTTCAATGCCGCCGTCTCCGGCCTCGCCGGCGGCCAGGGCTGAGGTAAATGGACCGCGACCGGCGATCCTCCCACCTGGCGGCAGCGGACCCTGAGGCCACGCTGCACGGCTCGCCGCCCGCGGCGGCTTCACCCGGCGCGCCGATCCCGGCAACCGCGCCGACCGCGCCGATCTCGCCAACCTCGCCAATTTCAGTCGGGCGCGACGGCCGGATCGCCACCGTGACGCTCGACCGGCCGCCGCTCAACGTGCTCGACCTGGCGGCCCTGGCGGCGCTGGGCGACGCCCTGGGCGTGCTCGAGCGCGACGGCGAGCTGGCGCTGGTCTTCGTGCGCGGCGCCGGCCGGCGCGCCTTCTCGGCCGGCACCGCCGTCCAGGACCATGTCCCGGACCGGGTCAGCGCCATGCTCGCCACGCTCCGCGAGGCCGTCGTCAGGCTGCGCGCCCTGCCGGCGATCACCGTGGCGGCGGTCGGGGGCCACTGCCTGGGAGGCGGCATGGAGCTGGCCATGGCCTGCGACCTGGTGATCGCCACCGAGGACTCGCGCTTTGGGCAGCCCGAGGTGGACCTGGGCTGCTATCCGCCCGTGGCGGCGGCGCTCTACCCGGCGCGGCTCGGTCCGGGCCGCACCCTCGAGCTGCTGGCCACCGGGCATCCGATCACCGCCGCCCGCGCCGCGGAGCTCGGGCTGGTCCAGCGCCTGCTGCCCGCCGGACATCTCGAGGACGGCTGCGCCCGCCTCGCCGAGGAGCTCGGCGGCAAGAGCGCGCCGGTGCTGCGGCTGCTCAAGCGCGCCGTCGCCGCCGGGCGCGACCTGCCGTTCGCCGAGGCCCTGGCGGCCGCCGAGCGCCTCTACCTCGACGAGCTGACGAAGCTCGCCGACATGCGCGAAGGCGTCGACGCCTTCCTCGAGAAGCGGCAGCCGCGGTGGCGGCACCACTGAACCGAAACGCCCCAGGGACTCCGGATCATGCAGTGATCATGCAGTGATCATCCAGTACAGGGAGACCGCAGATGGCTGAGACGATCCTTTTGGAGCGGGAGGGCCGGGTAGCCATCCTGACCGTCAACCGCCCCGACAAGATGAATGCCTTGAACGAGCAGGTGCGCACCGACATGCTGGCGGCGCTGGCCGCCGTCGAGCCGGACGACGGGGTCGGCGTGGTGGTGATCACCGGCGCCGGCGATAAGTCCTTCATCGCCGGCGCCGACATCGGGGAGTTCGCCGGCCGCACGCCGTTCGATCAGCGTCATGCCATGCGCAGCCCGCGCGTCTTCGACGTGATGGCCGCCTTTCCCAAGCCGGTGATCGCGATGATCAACGGCTTCTGCCTGGGCGGCGGCTGCGAGCTGGCGATGTC
>DASZHY010000559.1:0-5441 GCA_035949675.1 Thermoanaerobaculia bacterium | reverse complement strand
CGGCGGTTCCTTGCTGCGCAGGTGAGTGGCGGGCTACCTCCTGTGCCACCATCGGTCGTATCAAAAGCATCCGCCATCCACCTCCCTCATCCCCCCTCGCTGGACCAGCCTACCAACGCCGGGATGCCCGGGCGTCAAGGTTGCCCTCGCTACGCTCGGCGGCTTCGCCGACCTTGACCCCCGGGCACCCGGCGTGGTGCCAGTGAGACATAGCGAGGGGGGGAGCAGCCCGCTCAGGAAAGAGCAGGTAAGGGTTCCAGCCGCACACCGCCGTCCGCGACCTCGGCAGCATCGCGGGGTGGCGGCCGCGCGCCTGCCCGCTGGGAACGATCAGCGCCGGCGCTTCGTTGCGACCGGGCCGCGGTGGGCCGATCGACCCGCCGCCCCTATGGCAGGCTCCGCATGCTTCGCGCACCGCGGCTCATGGGTCGTCCCAGCCACCGCCTTCGCGCCGCACCATCCGGCCTGGCCGAGCTGAAGGCATCGTCGCTCGCGACGGAACGTTCGCCGGGTTCCCTCTTGCAAATCCCAGAGCGTCTTCGGCTCCCAACTCAGACGCCACGCCATTTCGGGTACCTCGCACTCGCAGCAAGGAGAATCGTTGCCCCAGCATCTCACGAGCGCTCAAATCGCCCAAGGGCGCGCCTCGGAGCCTCTCACAACATCACGGGGCCGGGGCGCTCTCGGCACCCCGGCCCCGTGCTACGGCTGACCAGCGTCTTGCTGGCTAGTTCCCGCCCGCCCCGGTCGGATCGGCGCCCTGCACCCGCTCCGCCTTGAGGCCACCCTTCACCGCCGCCAGCTTCGCGTTCTCGACGCCTGCCAGCGCGTCTTGCTTCACCTCACCACGCTTCCGGTCGACTCGCACTCGCATCACAACCCCCTTTCTGGGAAATGACGATCCCCAGCCGCCGGCCCCGGGCCCGGGATTGGCCGTTCGGTTGTTCTCGTCCATCGTAGTATATGGCTTTTTTGGTCAAATGTCATGGTCATAGAATGGTCGCACGATCGCACCTGCGAAACGCATGGCAGTAGCCCCTTTTCCGGCGGCAGCGCTTCAGGGGGCGGCAGGCAAAACCTGCCGCCAGCCCGCCGAGGCCCTGGAAGCCCGGCTTCCTGACGCATCCCTCCCAGCCGCTGGCAGGCCGGTTGCGAGAACACCATCGTCGCCCCATCGGCCTGTCGTCGATTTCTTCTCAAATTGTTGACATGTAACGCATTATGCCTTACAATTGCTCCATGCTCGATGCCACGCCACGCTCCTTTGTAGTTGTGCCGCTTGCAGAAGCACGCATGAACATTCACGCCGGAGCGTTGCTGCGACGACGCCCCCCGCAAGCGCTCTTGCTCGGAACAGGAGGACACGAAAAATGACCCTTACTCGCAGACAGCGCATGGAGCGGCGCAAGGAGCGCCGGCTCAGTTGGGCCGGCCGGCGGGACGAACAGGCGGCGAGCGCCCTCGAACGAGCGCACTCGGCAACTGAAGGCATCCCGTTCGGGCAGCCCATCCTGAGCGGCCACCACAGCGAGCCCCGGCACCGCAAAGCACTCGCTCGAAGCGACAGCGCGATGCGCGATGCCGTCAAGTCGCATGACATGGCAAAGCACCACCGCGAGAAGGCAGCGAACCTTCAGACGGCGCTTGACCGGTCTGTGTTCAACGATGACCCCGACGCCTGCGAAGCTTTAGAAGCTCGGATCTCGGAGCGCGAAGCTGCGCGCAGCAGACTGATTGAGTACAACAAGAGCTGCCGCTCAGCGGTGAAAGATGGGCGTAGGCTCGGTGATCTCTCCCTGCTTGACGACAAGCAGAAGGCTGACCTGCTCAACCTCGCACAAGTCGCTGCTTGGCAATTGGGACCTGGCGGCGCCTTCCCCACCTACGCGCTCACGAACCTAGCGGGCGGCATTCGCCGCGACCGCGAGCGCCTGGTTCAACTGCGGCAAGCGCAAGGCGGGAACCCGAGGTAAAGCCATGACCAGCCTGAAGAGACAGTACAAATACCACGAGCCCGACCTCTACGGCGACGGCACCTACAGCTGCGAACTGCTCGAACGCGACGAACACGGCGAGTGGAAGGCCGTCGCTCGCACTCCTCGCGTCCGGACGCAGCGGGGCGCCATCCTCCTCGCCCGCGAATGGGTCGATCGCAGGGAGGCATCATGACCGGACCGGCTGGTTGCGGGAACACCATCGGCGGCCCTTCGGACTGTCGCCGATTTCTTCTAAATCGTTGACATGTAACGCATTTTGCCTTACAATTGCTCTATGCTCGATGCCACGCCACACTCCTTTTCTCAGCCCACGGCCCTTGTCTCGCCGCACCCGACCACCCGCGAGGAGTGGCTGCTCAGCGCCGTCGACCAACTCCGGCCCTCGTTTCTCGCTCACGGCGTTGCCGTGCCGGTCGCGGTGCATGTGTCGATCGGCTTCCCCTCGACGGGCGCCCTTGCCCGGCGCCGGCGACGCATCGGGGAATGCTGGCCTGCCGAAGCATCGCCCGATGGCCTGCATCATCTCTTCGTGTCACCCCTGCTTGCCGAGCCGGTACCGGTCCTGGCCACCCTCGTGCACGAGCTGGTGCATGCTGCGGTCGGCAACCGCGCCGGCCACGGCCCACCCTTCCGCCGCCTGGCGCTCGCCCTCGGCCTCCACGGGAGGATGACCGCGACCAGTGCCGGCCCCGAGCTCGCGGCGCGGCTTGCCGATCTCGCCGTCCGCCTCGGCACCTTCCCTCATGCAGCGCTTCTCCCCAACCCCTACCGCAAGAAGCAGACGACACGGCTGCACAAGGTCGCCTGCCCGCAATGCGACTACACCGTCCGCATCACCGCCAAGTGGATCGCCGCCGGCCTGCCCGTCTGCCCGTGCGGCGCCGTGATGTGTTTAAACGGCCCCGCGAGCCGCCGCCCCGCCGCCAACACCCGCCACCCGTCCCCGACTCGTCCGGGGCAGCAGTGACCATGCAGCCGTGCCACCTCCCCGGGCCGCTCGCTGCCGCCGCTCGCCTTCGTGACGGGATAGCGAGCCCCGGCGCCGAGCCCCGGCGCAGCGTCCTCGCCCCACCCTTCGGCCGGCGCCGCCTCCCGGCAGCCATGAGCCAGGCCCTCCCTGCCGAGGGTCGCTCCTCACCCAGGTGCCTTTCATCGGAGCAGCGAACATGACCAGATCAGCAGGACTCACTCCCAGCCCCCCTTCTCCCTCGACCGCTGCCGCGGCCACCACGGCGTCGGAAGCCGTCTGCGATCTTCCCTTGGCTCTCCTCGACCCGAGCCCGTGGAACCGTCGCCTGGACGACGACCCGGACCTCCCGTCGCTCGCTGAAAGCATCCGCGCTGAGGGCATCCTCCAGCCGCTCGTGGCGCGGCCGGTCGGTGACCGCTTCCAGCTCCTCTGCGGGCACCGTCGCCGCCTGGCCGCGACCATGGCCGGCCTCATCGTCGCGCCGGTCTGCGTCCGCACCGGCGTTGACGACCAGAGGGCCAAAGAGATCGCCTTCGCTGAAAACCTCCAGCGCCGCGACTTTCACTTCCTCGAAGAGGCTGATCTCCTCAACGACCTGCTCGCCGGCTCTTCGCACGAGGCTCTCGCCGCCAGGCTCGGCAAGCCGCGTCGCTGGATCGCCCGCCGCGCCCGGTTGGCCAACCTCTCCGAGCGCTGGCGCAAGCTCGTCCGCCAGCCCACTGGCTTCGCCTCCTGCTGGACCGCCAGCCACTGCGAGGAGGTAGCGCTCCTCGAGCCCGAGGCCCAGGATGAGGTGCTCGAGACCTGCCGGTACCTCATTGAGGACCCGACACTGACGGTCAAGGAGTTGGCTCGCACTCTTGGACAGCGCAGTCGCACCATCGCCAGCTTCCCCTGGAAGGCGTCTGACGCGGATCTCGATCCCAAGGCCGGGCCGTGCGCCACGTGCCCGGCGCGCAGCTCGCAGAACCCGACTCTCTTCGAGGCTTTCGCATCCGATGCCGCCGCCTCCGGCCAACTCCGCGTGGAGCGCGGCGACCGCTGCCTCAACCCTGCCTGCGCACAGCGCAAGCTCGCGCGCCACCTCGAACGCGAGCACGCGCTGCTGGCGGCCCGCCATCAGACCGTCTTGCACGTCGCAGACGCCTCCACCTCGACTCCTGACGGCGCCGTCGCTGAGTGGAGGCTCGTTCCGGTCAAGCGCTCGACCGCCGGCGCGGTTCCCGGCCTGCTGGTTAGCGGCCCCCGCGCCGGCACCGTCAAGTGGTACCGCGAGCCCAAGGCTCCCAAGGCCACGCCGCCGCGTGCCGGCAAGAAGCGCTCCCTTCCCGAGCGCAAGGCCCAGCTCGAGCGCCAGCGCCAAGCGCTCGCCATCGGCAGTCTCAAGGACGACATCCGCCAAGCCCCGCCCCCATCGCTGCCCATCCTCATGGCCCTTGCCATCACCTTCGGGACCCAACAGGTCCACCGCCAGACCGGCGACCAACACGACGCAGTGCTCTACCGGCTCCTCGACCGCCTAGCCAGCCCCCCGACCACCGCCGGCTGCGATACCGCCTCCGCTGCGCAGGACACTTCACCCGCCGGCCCTCCGCGGTCCGGCTTCCGAGGTGCCGACGCTGACACCGCAGACTTCCAGACTCCGCAGCTCGACCTCTGGTTGGCTTTCGATCAGCTCGCGAAGGCCCCGCCGCCGGCCGTCCGGCGCAGCCTGTGGGCACGCCTGCTGCCCGTTCTCCTGGTCCGGATGACTCCCGATGGCCTCCCCGACCACATCCCCGCCGCTTGGCGCGACGCCGTGCGCACCGCGGGCCTCCTCGGCATCGACCCTGAGATCCACCTCCAACGGGCGACCGCCACTCTGCCCGACCGAAAGTCCTGGGCGCAGGAGGAGGCGCACGCCGCCGCCGCTGCCGGCAGCCTGTCGCGCCACAGGCTTCCCCGCAAGGCTCTGCACAACCTTCCTGCCCCCGACGCCGAGGACTCGCCAGCTGTCGCATAACCCGGATCCCAATGCCGGGGCGGCCCGGCCTGCGTCCGCAGCCGGGCCGCCCCCTCCGTTGCCACCATGATGTTTAAACGGCCCCTCTTGTCTGCTCGCCCTACGCGCCTGGCGGCGGCCGGCCCGGGCCGCGCCGGCGGGCCGCTGGCGAACGATCGCGGCCTGGGGTGGCTTGAGGCCGTGGGCCCGCCTCATCGCGGCTCTCAAGGCCGGCCAGACGTGTCTGCGCCCGGGTTTTGGTGCCTGCCGGTCAATCAACTGGTGCTCGAAGCCGGCGGCCATTGGGTTTCGCTTTGGCGCGAGGCGACTGGTGAGGGACGCAAACCCGCCGCGGCGGTTCCTTGCTGCGCAGGTGAGTGGCGGGCTACCTCCTGTGCCACCATCGGTCGTATCAAAAGCATCCGCCATCCACCTCCCTCATCCCCCCTCGCTGGACCAGCCTACCAACGCCGGGATGCCCGGGCGTCAAGGT
>DASZHY010000558.1:0-30168 GCA_035949675.1 Thermoanaerobaculia bacterium | reverse complement strand
ACCTTGACGCCCGGGCATCCCGGCGTTGGTAGGCTGGTCCAGCGAGGGGGGATGAGGGAGGTGGATGGCGGATGCTTTTGATACGACCGATGGTGGCACAGGAGGTAGCCCGCCACTCACCTGCGCAGCAAGGAACCGCCGGCGGGTTTGCGGCGGCCACGCAGCGGCCACCGGCCGGGGCCGCCACCCCGCCAGCATCCTCGGCCACCCGCGCCTGCCTCTCGGCGAAGGTCCTCGCAACGGGAGCTGTAGTCGAGTTCGGCTACAATGGAGCGCCGGATTTCCTGCTGCGAGAACTTCTGTGCCAGACGACGAGAACCAAGAGCCGTCCTGCGCCCTTCCCGAGCTGATCGAGCGTCTGCGGCCGGCGCTCGGGCGGCTGTTTCGCCGGGAGGGCATCCCGGCATCGGATGGCGAGGACTTGATCCAGCAGGCCGCCGCCGCCGCCTTGCGCCGCTGGCCGACGATCGCCCACGGGGAGGCCTGGCTGTATGGCACCGTCCGGTGCATGTGCATCGTGTATTGGCGCGAGCGCCGTGGATGCCGGCTGGTCCCGATGGAGGTCAGCGCGGCCAACCCGCGATGCGCAAGCAGCGAACGAGAGCAGCGGCAGCGGCGGGACCGCTTGCTGGATCTCGGTCTTCGGTGCGCGAAACTGCCCCTAAGCCAGCGCCAGGTGATGTTCCTGCGCTATCGGCTGGGCATGAGCCTGGCAGAGACCGCGGCCGCGACGGGAACCTGCGTCAGCACCATTCTCAGGCAGGAGCGGCGGGCCTTGGAGAGCCTGCAACGGCTCTTCGCCGGTTGCCCGCCACTTGCTACCACCCGAAGTTGCGGCTAGATAGCTTTATTGCCACGAACAAATTAAACCACCTGCAGCGGCTTGGTCGAAATGAGGCGGTGACGCGGCTTGCGGGTGATGGACATCGCGCGACTACGGGCGAGGCAGCCCGCGACTTGCGGCCTGGTCCTCCGTCGGAGGACGCGCGCAGCGCAGCAGGAGCAAGAGGACGATCCTGACTACGCGGGCGAAGGCCCTCGCCAAATCGGGAACGGCCTGATCGATCTCCCAGCGAAGGGCGGATTCGTGCTGCAGCGGAGTCGCTGGCACTGTCGTTGGTATGGGGGCGATCGGTGAGAACGTGTTGCCGCCAGCGCGGAGCGTCTGGACGTATTGGCGGGTGATGTCGATGGCGGCGAGCGGGAAGCCCATACAGTCGAGGAGGCGATTGAGGGTCGAGAGGCTCGGGAGCTTGCGAGCCCGCTCGTAGTCGGAGATGGCGCTGTTGCCGACACCCGAGGCCTTCGCCAAGTCGTCCTGGTTCCATCCGCGGACCTGTCGGAGCAGGGTGATGGTCAGCGCAACCTCGTCATCGGGGCTGATCTTTCGCGGTTCCGATGCCATGCGGTCAGAGCTCCGGGCCGGCGGGCGGCGTCGATTCTCTCGCGGCGGCGTCCCTGATCAGTGATGCAAACCAGATCGCTGGATCGACAGTCCGTTCGATCACCTGCCGCAGATGCTCGATGCCTGCGTGCAGGCTCTGGAAGGCGTCCGCCAGCTGGCGGTAGTCGACCGGGTTCTTGCCCCGCCGCTGGTAGGGCGGAACGGTTGGGTCGAACGAGCGCAGGAAACGAAAGAAGTCCTCGGGTTCGATCGACAACACGGCCAGGATCTTCTCGAGCGTGTCGAGCTTCATCCGCTCCCTGCTCGACTCGTACCTGGAAACCTGCGGGCGCCCGATTCCGCACCTGTCGGCCAGCTCGGCCTGGGAGAGTCCCTTTTGCCGCCGCAGGGTCGCGAGGGCTTTGCCGATATGGCGAAAGGTCATCTCGATGCCTGTTGGAGCCTCGGGAATGAGTCATGCGGCAAGAATGCCGTGAGTGGCCACAAGCTGGGCGCGACCTTCGCACCTTCGGAGGGCTCGGGGTTACGAGGGCACCTTGTCTTGCGCATCGGCGCCCGCCGGCGGCTCATTGTACAGTCCGCCGATGCTCTCCTTCCGTTCGACCACGACGTCTTCCTCCTTGGGCGGATGACCGGGCTGTACGTGCTGCGCTTGCAGGCGCTTGGCGTGGTCCAAGACCCGTAGCCGGAGTCTCTCGATCTCCTGTACGTCGTCCGGGAGCCACAGACCATGCATGCGGATCTCAAAAGACACATAGACGATCATCGTTGGTCCTTTCCTTAGAGGGCGCGGCCGGCGGGCTTCTCCGATCACGTCTCTGAACCAGGACGCTGCTCGACGCAGCGCTCGATCACCTGACGCAGCTCGCCCAGCCCGGCCAGCACCTGGTCAAAGGCCGCCGCGATCTTGCGCGCCTCGAGCCGGACCGGCCGGCCCGGCAGCAGCGGGGTGTTCTCGATTTCGATGAGCTGGACAAGGGAGCGAAAGAAGTGCTCGGGCGCCACGTCCAATTCGACGAGGATCTTCTCGAGGCTTGGGAGCTTCGGCATCTCCTTGCCCGCCTCGTATCTTGATAGCTGGGCCCGCCCGATCCCGCAGGCGGTGGCGAGCTGGATCTGGGTGAGGCCCCTGCTCCCACGCCACATGGCGAGCGCCGGGCCGATTTGGCCGAACGGCATCGGGCGTCGTCGTGCAGTCTCTGGAAGGTCGCCGGTCATTGCGGCGGCCGGTCGTCCGCGAGTGCGAGGTCGTGCCGTGCGGCCAGCAGAATAGGGTCCGCCAGGGCCTCGATCGTAGGGATCAGGTCGGGGCGGTCGCCGGGACAGGTCCATATCCCGGCGAGGTAGTGGCGGATCGCGCCGAGGGCCGGGCGATAGCGTGACGAGCGCTCGAGCGCCAGCGACGCGAGCAGGTCGATCATCCCGGCCGGCCGCAGCGCCGCCTGCCGGTGGAAGGCGTGCAGCAACGCCGGCCCGAGGTCGGCGATGCCGTCCAGCCGGCCGGCCTCCACACGGTGCGCGAGCAGGTCCAGGGTGCAGCGTGCAGCCTCGCCGATGCTGCCCTCCGCGGTCAGGCGGCGGCGCACGGCGTCGAGCCTGGCGTCGGCTTCGCCAGCGCCGGCGTCGCCGCCGAGCGTGGCCATGCGGGCCTCCCACCAGGCGTGGCACAGCTCCTCCCCCGCTCCCGGTGCGCGGTCGTAGAGGGCGCGTGCGGCATCGAGCACCACGCCGGCCCGGGCGGGCCGCCCGATGGCGGTCTCACACCAGGCGAGGACGACGCCGACCCGCGCCGCGAGCGCCGGCGCCAGGCCGGCGTCCATCGTGACGAAGGCGCGCGCCAGCTCGAAGCGAGCGGGCCGCGGGTCGAGTCGCCCGGCGAGCACCATGCCCGCCTGGGCGCGGCAGGCTGCCTCTCCCTGGCGCGACCCTGCCTCCCGGAACATGCGCGCGGCATGGACGAAGAGGCCGGCAGCCTCGTCCAGGCGCCACTGGGCACGGTGGACCTGCGCGACGCCAGCAAGCAGCGTCGCCCGTTCGACGCTGACCGGGGGCGCGACGAGGAGGTAGGGCTGCGCCTGTCGCACGATCTCGGCGGCCTCTCCGAGGCGCCGCGGCGCGCGCCGGCAGCGCAGGATCGCGGCGAAGGCGCGAAAGAGGAGGGCGAAGGTGTGCCCGTCGGGATCGTCGCCGGCGTGCTGCAGCATCGCCACGGCGGCGGCGGCCGGCTGCTCGGCCCGGACCGGATCGTCGAGCAGGGTCTCGGCTCGCGCGACGAGCGCGGCGGCCGTCGCCACCCGATCGCCAGCCGCCGCCGCGGACGCGTCGGCGACGGCTCGGGCCAGTGGCCGGCTGCAGTTTGCGCCGTCGTCGATCATGGTGCTCCCCAGGGCAAGGGCGCGCCGTTCTCGCCGGCGCCGATCGGGTCCTCGAGCTCGCCGCGTCGGCGCAGCAGCCGGTCCGACAGCAGCCGCGCCGACCGCAGCAGGGGCGGCCGGGACGGCTCGAGTGGGGCCACCTGCCGCAGCCGGCCCCGCAGGTCCCAGCACGGCGCGAGCGCACCCTCGGGGTCGCCCGCCGCGAGGGCGGCGAGCCCCTCCATCTCGCGTGCCCACCGCTCGCCAGCGCCCGGAAACGCCCGTGCCAGGGCGCCGGTCAAGTCCGCGACGTCGGCGAAGCTGCGCGCATCGATCGAGAGGAGCAGCCGCTCGAACGTGCACCGCGCGGCCTCGGCGGCGCTGCCGCGCAGCAGCAGCTGGTGGCGCACCTCGTCGAACCGCGTGGCAGCGCCGGCGGCGTCGCCGACCGCCACGGCAACCCGCGCCTCTCGCCAGCGGCGCTCGAGCGCCTCCGGTCCGGACGGGCCGTCGGGCGCCAAGTCGTAGAGGGCGCGCGCGCGACGGACCTCCTCGCCGGCGGCAGCGGGACCTTCAAGCACCGCCGCGACCTCGGCCAGCGCCAGCCGCAGCCGGGCCGCCAGCGAGGGTGCGGCGCCGGCGTCGAGCAGCCGGACGGCGGTCGACAGCGGCCGCTGAGCACTCATCAGGTCGCCGCTCTCGAGCAGCACCAGGCCGAGCTCCGCCTGGCAGGCCGCGACGGACTCGACCGCGCCCAGCTGGGCGAACCACTGCACGGCGCACAGGAACTGCCCGATCGCCACATCGACGGCGCCGGTGTCGGCGGCCACCTGCGCCTGGCCGACGGCGGCGAGCGCCGTCTCTTCCGCGGCCCCGGCCTTGGGGATGAATTTGCCCATGCAGCGAAAGGCGTCGTCGGCCAGGCGCCACTGCCGTGCCCCAAGGAGCGCCTTGCCGAAGAGCCAGTACGAGAGCGCCGACGACCGCCAGCCCTTGCCGGTGGCGTCCCGCGGCAACACCGAGGCGATCGCCGCCGCCAGCTCGGCAGTCGGGCGGGCATCGGCGGCGGGATCGAACAGCTCGCTCTCGGCGCGCAGCGCCAGGAGTTGCCAGAGCGAGCGGCGCCGGAAGCGCGGGTCGTCGAGCGCGGCCGCCTGGCGCTCGCACGCCGGCATGGCCATGAGCCGCGCCGCGAGCTGCGCGTCCGTTTCCGCCATGGACAGCAGGGCGAAGGTGCGTGGTAAACCTACCGGCACCGAGAAGAGTGACGGCACGAGAGCGGCGGGCGGCGGGATTGCGGTCCGGCCGTCGTCGTGCGGTGCCTGGCCGGGCGCGAGGGCATCGGCGCCAGTCAGCGCCGTGGCGAGGGGGCACTCCCTGTCATCGATCATGACGGCTGCCTCTTCGCGGCAGCTCGCGCTCGGCGCCTGACCAGGGCTGCCGCGAAAGGCAATCTGGTGGCGTCATCGAGACCTGGCGGCGGTCCAGGTTCAGAGCGCCCTCGTCGCCAGCCGCTGCGTTCGCTTGATCTGCCGGCGGCCGGCCACTCGCCGACGGTGCTCCTGCGCGAGGTCGGCATCGGTGACGTGCGCCGCGGTCTCCAGGAGCTCGATGGCAGATGGGAGAAGGTCGCGGGTGACACCCTCGATCGCCGTGAGCACGTCGGTCGCGACGTCGTAGGGCTTGCGGTCCTCCAGTCGGTCGTCGAGGTCGCCCGGCGGCGGCAGTCCCGCGTGCACTTGCTGCAGCCTTCCCACGACGGCCCGGAGCTCGCGGGCGGCGTCGGCGAGGGCAGCCTGCGCCGCGTCGACGGTCAACACCGGGGCTGGCGGTGCATCGCGGGCGACCGCAGCGGGCGGCTCGCCGGCGGTCGCGAGCCCTTGATCCGGCGGGAGCGGGCCAACCGCGGCCGCGACCGGTTCATGCTGGCAGGGGTCCATGGGGCGTTGGGCGTTGGGCATCGCTGAAATCGCTCCCAGGAGTCGGCAGGCCAACGGCGCTTGCGATGTTGCGTAAGGTAGAGTCACTCGCACCAACTCGCCAAGCAGGTGACGCATTGGAGCAACCCTGTTGCCGGGGGCCAGGCTTTTTATCCTTCAGCAACGGGCGGGAGTGCCGGCGCGCGCCCGGGCGCGCCGAGTCCGGCCTCGCCTAACAGAGCAGCGGGAAAGTGCAGGCTGGGCGCAAGAGGTGGGCGCCGATCGGCAACCAGGTTGCCGAAAGGGTGTACTTTTATCGGAGGCGTCATGCACTGGATTGCGTAGAGGTCCCCGGCGCGGCCAATCCCGACCCGGCGGCGGACCCGCACGAAAGGAGCTGCGTATGCGCTCGTCCCCGACCCTCCGAGCCGCCTTGCTGGCCCTGGCCCTCTCCGGCACGCTGGCCGTACCGCCCGCCGCCGGCGCGGCGCTGCCGGGGTCCGTCGTGTCCGTCCCTGCCACCGCTCTTGGAGCCTTCGATTGGGTCTCACGGACGTGGAGCTGGCTGCGGGGGGTGTGGCCCGAGGCGGGCCGCGTCCTTGATCCCAGCGGCCACCGTGCCACCAGCGCGCCGGTGCGCCCCCAGGATGGCTTGGGTATCGACCCGAATGGCGGGCGCCCCAGCAGGGCGCCAAGGCTCCGACCTGACGAGAGCTGCGGCCTGGACCCTAATGGTCACTGTGGCGGCATGAGTCCGATAAGACCCACGGTGCCCAGAGGCTAGTGCTCTTACCTCGCGGCATCGGCGGGCCGCGGCGATGCCGCTGCTGCCGTCCGGAGTGAGCGCCGATGCAACAGATCCTGGACGCGGCGCGAGACGCCAGCGCGAGGGGGGTCAGGACAGCGGCGTGGGCATCGATGGGCCGCTTCCCGCCCGCTCTATCTCCGCGAGAACCTGCCGCGCCAGCTCAGCAGTGAGCGCGTCACTCGCCGCCGCCTGGCAGAAGAGATTGAGTGCCGCGAGGGTCTCCCGGTTGACGCGCTGCGCCTGGAAGATCCAGAGCATCTCGCCGGCCACGACTCGTGCGTCGGCGGTGCGTCCGGCCTCGAGGTGAAGGATCGCGAGCTCGATGGAGACCAGGGCAGCATCGTAACCGGCTTGGCGGTCCGTAAAGCCCCGACGCACCTCCTCGAAGGCGTCGCGGGCCGCCGCGCTCCGCCCCAGGCCGGCCGCGATGCGACCTTCCAGCCAGCGAACTCTCAGGAGGTCGAGGGCGTTGTCCAGCTCCTCGGTCACCCGGCGAAGCCCCGGCGATTCTTTCGCGGCTTCGGCGTGGCGGCCGGCATGGCAGAGGAGAACGAGGCGATTGAAACGCGCTACCACGCGGAGCCTGGAGTCCCCTGCTGCATCGATGAGCGGGGTCGCCTCCCGGAGGGTGGCGGCAGCTTCCTCGGTCCGCCCGGCCTGCTCCAGCGTGAACCCCCGGTTGAGAAGGACCCGCCCCTTCGCCACGGCGGGTGCAGCGGCCAGCGCTGCATCGAGACGGGCGAGCGCTTCGTCAAACCGGCGCTGCGCACGGCACAGTGAGGCATCGAGATCGAGCAGCCGCCACTCGGCGAGGCCGCTGCCGGTCGCGGCTGTGCCTGCCTGCCAGAGACGCCAGGCGGTGGTGAAGCTGGCGGCCGCTGCAAGCAGGTCGCCACCGGCCACGCGCTGCGCATTGGCGACGAACGCCCAGGCGTAGCCCATGAGCCGGGAGCGCTCGCCTTCGCCACATGGTGCCGCCCCTGCGATCCACAGGGCGGCGCGAGCGAGATCCAGCGCCTGGGCGGGGTCGTCCGCTGCCGCCCCCACGCTTGCCTCACAGAGACGCTCGACCAGCCTCTCGCACTCGCGGTAGCGGTCGAGCGGCGGCAACTCCTCGCCAGAAAGAGGACTCGGCAGCTCCACCTGGCGGCTCTGCTGGACGAGCGGCTGGTCGCCAGCGCCGAGGCCCGGCCCCATCGCGGAGAGCGCGTCGGTATCCGGATCGGTGCCGTCCAGGCCGGCAAGGAACTCCGCCATTCCGGCGCTGGCGGCGGCGCCCGACGCCTCAGCGAGGAGTGCACGGACGGCGGGCTCGGCGAGGCCGGGAAGCGCCGTCGTCGCGCGACCCGCGACGGCCCGTGCGAGGCGTATGACCGGCAGCAGGACGCCATCGACCATCCACGACGGCATGGCGGCCACCTGCGCGAGACGATCGAGCGTCGCGGCATCGGGCTGTCGGAGCCCTTCCTCATAGCGGCACAGCGTGGCCTTGTTGACGCGGATCGCCTTGGCCATCGTCGTCTGCTTGAGACTGCTGAGGCCACGGAGCCAGAGGACGAGGACGCGCAGCTCCTCCGGGGCGCCGGTCGCCGGCTCTTGCCCGCCGCCTGGCACGGGAAAGGCGCTCGGCCCGAGCCCTGGTGAGCCGTCGCGGCAGGTCGAGCCAGCGTTAGCGGTCCGCCGCCGCGCCCTCACGCCGCCTCCTCGAAGCGCAGGTGCGGATCGTGCCTGGCGCGCTCGAGATAGGCAAGCACGCGGCGCGCGAGGTCCGCGGTCGCGGTGCCGTCGCGTGCCGCGCGGCAGAACAGCTGGAGTGCCGCCAAGGCTTCCCGATGAACGGTCTGGGCACGGAAGACTTGGAGCGTCTCCGCTGCCAACTCGGCGACCTCGGCAGTCCGCCCCTCCTCGAGATGCAGCACGGCGATCTCCAGGGAGAGAAGCGCCGTGTCGTAGCCGAGGCCGCGGTCGGCGAACTCCTGACGCGCCTGGCCGAACGCGGCGCGGGCCTCATCGCGGTGCCCGAGGCCGGCCGCGATCCGCCCGGCGAGCCACCCGATCCGTGTCAGGTCGAGGCGATCACCGCGCTCGAGGACGATCCGGCGCAGCTCCGGCAGCCGCTCGGCCGCCACCGCGTGGCGGCCGAGGTGGCAGAGCACTACGATGGCGTTGAAGCGGAGCACCCTGCGGTCTCGGGGCTCGCCGTGCGCGTCGACGAGCGGTGCGGCCTCTTCCAGGGCGGCGAGGGCACCCGCGATGTCGCCGGCCTGCTCGAGGGTGAACTGCTTGTTGAGCAGGATGCGCCCGCGCACCTCGATCGGGGCCGCAGAAAGCGCGCGGTCGAGACAGTCGAGGGCGGCCGGGAACTGCCGCAGGGCGCGGCGGAGCGACCCCTCGAGGTCGAGCAGGCGCCACTCCGGGAGCGGGCCAGCGGGAGCCGGACCCGCCTCCCGCCAGAGCCGCCAGGCCGTCGCGAAGCTCGAAACGGCCGCCGGCAGATCGTTGGCGACGCGCTGGGCGTTGGCGACGAAGGCCCAGGCATAGCCCTGCAGGCGCAGGTGCCAGCCCCTGCCGCCTGAGATCTGCTCAGCAAGCCACAGCGCCTGCCTGGCCAGGCGCAGGGACCGCACCGCGTCGTCGGCCGCGGCCCGCACGCTCTCGGCGCACAGGCGCTCGACCAAGGCCCAGCGATGGGGCTCGGGCGCCCGCGCGGCGAGCGCGCGCTGCCTCGCCGGCGGCTGGCGCCGCAGGTCGTCCCAAAGCTTGGCCGCCGCGCGGCGGGCGTGCTCGATTCGCCGCACCCGCGCGAGGTCGAGAAGTTGGCCGTACATGCGACTGGCCTCGGTCAATCCCACGCGCGCGGCGATGCGGCGGGCGCGGCGGACCTCCGAAGGCGTGGGGTCCACGGGCGACAGGCGCTCGACGTCGCCGGCGCCCGCCAGGCCGCCCGCGAACACTAGGGCCAGAGTGACGTCCCCGGGACCGTACCCCATCGCCGTGGCGAGCCGCTCGAGGGTCTCCCGCGACAGCTCGCCGCGGATGCCCGTCTCGAAGTTGCAGATCTGCTGCCGGCGCATGCCCGCCGCGGCGGCGAGCTGGGCTTCGGTCCAGGCCCTGTGCTTCCGCAGACAGCTCAGGGCGAGGCTCAGCGGCGGCGGCGCGGCGCGAGGCATCTCATCTCCATTGTCGCATCTCCTAAAGACGACGGTGAGCACGGCCGCCAAGGCGTGACAGCGGAACCTCTTCCGAGGGGCCCGACCCAGCGCCCAACGGACCTTCGGCAGTAAAAAGTCCCGTTCTCGGCAACGGGGTTGATTATCAACGATACCGAAGTTCCTGGGAAGAGGAAACGAGTACGCTAATTCAATGCGCGAGACCCGACCTGCCCCCGGGGGGGCCCCAGGCGACATCGCGCCGCCGGCCATGAGGGGCGCGATGTCGCCAGGCTCGCAACCGCCCGTGCCTACCGCGGCCGCGAAATCGCGCAGGTCGCGCATGACGACCGAAAGAGGCGTCGGCGAGCAGCCGCGCCGCAGCTCGCCGGGGGTGGTGCGCCGCGACCTGCCCGACGCCGCGACACTCGACCTCTCCCACTACAGCAGGAAGGTGCAGCGCGCCCTCTACGAGCTGACGGTCGCCTACTTCTGGACGCCCTCGGAGATCGCGCCGCCCTACAGTCCCGAGGAAGCGGGCTTGCGGGTCATCTTCTGGCGCCGCAGGTGGTTCGCGACCTACCGCGCCCTCGAGGACGCGGACTCCGACTACCTGTCCCCGCCGGAGCACGAGCCGCTCCTACGTATCACCTTCGACGCGACCGCGCCCTGCGGGCTGCGCTTCAACCAATGCTGACCGAAGGACCCATCGGCAGCGACAAGGACCACAGGGAGCGCGGCGGTGCCGCGGCGGTAACCGGGAGGCCAAGCCATGTTGACGAGCGCCGGAACGGCTGCACGCATCTCGCCTTTCAAGCCAGTCCCCGCCGGGGGTGCCACAGAGGCGACACAGGTGACGGTGGAAAGGGCACGGAAGACCCTGTGCGAGCTGATCGAGCTGTCCGGACTCAGCCGGCGGGAGGTCGAGAGAAGGCTGCTGGAGACGGACGCAGGAACCGATCTGGGCCGCCTGCTGAGCGGACGGCTGGAGCTCAAATTGCGGCACGTCCTGGATATCACGCGCGTCATCGAGGTGCACCCGTTGGAGTTCGTGGCGATGGTCTGCGGGCGACCGCGACAGCGAAGCCCGCTGCTGCAGCGCGTGGGGGCCCTGTTTGCGGCAGTCGATGGAGGACGGCAGGCTGCTCGGTCCGAGGCAGTGGCGGACGGCGAGGCGCTCGAGCAACTCGGGAAGCGGCTGGCTGCGGTGGTCAGGATGGCGGAAGAGATGCTGGCGGAATTGCGGGGCATCGCGCCGGCGGCAGTGCGCAGCGCGCCCGGGCCCCAGGCTGCGCTGTCAGCGACCCAGGGCAACACCGAGGAGCAGGCGTGATGGCGGAAGACGAGCACCAGAAGGTCGTGGAGCTGCGCCAACGCGACGGCCTGGCTGCGCTTCAACCAATGCTGACTCAACCCCCCAGCACTGAGGGCTCGGGAGCGCTCCGATTACCGGTCAGCTGGCGCCGCGCGGTTGCTGGAGCGCCCGCGCGGCGGCGAATGGAATCCCGACGACTTGCCGCAGCTCGTTGCTGTCTCCGGTGGTGTGCCCTATCTACATGGAGGAAAGGCCGATGTCGAGCGACCCGTATGTGACCCGACGGCCCTCGAACGAGGAGTCGTTCCGCGAGACACTGCTGATCCAAATCGCCGATCGCGAGGACCGGGAAGCCCTCCGTAGGGTCGGCTGCCTGCTCTATACCTTGGCGCTCGAGGCATTTAGACCTTCCAGGCACGGCGATGAGCCCGTGCTTCACGCCTGGATGCGGGCCGTGTCGGTGGACCTGCATTTTCTCGAAGGCTACCTCGCTTCGATCGTCGAAGACGCCGGAGAACCGGAGGATTTACCAGCGGACGAGGCTGCGCTCATCGCTCTTGCCGGCGAGCTGGCCGGGAAGGTCTGCGCTCTTGCCGAGGAGATCGAGGCGAAGCTGCGATCACCGTGTAGCGACAAGGAGAGAAACCTCATGGCTGACGATAGCGAGTCCCAACCGGCGGCAGAAGCATGACCGACGGGCTCATCGAGGAACGGGGTGCCGAGGGTCGCGAGGGGGATGCGGACGACCCACGGGCAGGCGTTTGGGCGGGTTGATGGCCGCACGCGCCCGGACCATCAAAGCCGTGGACTCCCCCGCGAACCGGCGCATGCGAGAGCTGCTCAGGGAGGCGAGGAAAGCCGCCGGGCTGTCCCAGCGGGCAGTTGCCCAGCACTTCGGGAGGCCGCAGTCCTTCGTTTCGAAGGTCGAGTCCGGGGAGCGGCGGATCGATCCCACCGAGCTTCGGGTGTTCGCCAGGCTCTATGGGGGGAAGTCCCTCGCGTTTTTCATCGGCGATTGAGTAGCCTAGCCCAAAGGCGCGGCAATACGGCCGGAAAAGCGCAGAGGCCCAGCATGGCAGGTAAGGCGGACGTCGAGCGCGTACGGCAGGCGCTTGGCTGCCTGGTCGATCTGTCTGGGCTGAGTCGGCGTGAAATCGGCAGGTGCCTGGCGCAACAGGGGTGCGGTCTGGACGTGAGCCGGCTCCTCGGCGGCAAGTTCGAGCTGCGGTTGCACCAGATGCTCGACCTCATCCGGGTGCTCGAGATCCATCCCGTGGAGCTCTTCCGGCTGATCTTCAAGGAGCCGGAGAGGCGGAGTCCCCTGCTCGAAAGGGTCCAGGCCCTCTTCGCATCTGAGAGACCCCTGGCCGGACCGCGGCACCTCCGTCCGGCTGGAAACGATCTGGACGAGCTCCGCCGGCGCTTGGACGAGATGGCGCAGCTGATCGAAGGGCTGAGAACGACGGGGAAGTAGGCGGGGGAAGACCCAACGAGAGAGATCCGCGGCGGTGTTCGCGATCGCGGGGCGCGCCGAAGGGCCGGTCGCGCGGTCCCCGGTTCGTGCTGCAACCCCGGGCCGCCGACCCTGGGTATACTTGGCGGTCACGAGTGCCAGCGAGAGCTTTTTGCCGGTGGCATCGAAGAGCTTAGGGCGCGACAGGAGCGAGCGAAGGCTTGGCGCGCAGGTGAGGGTTGGAGCTGGGAAGTGTAACTGAGCGGGCGGGCGATCGGGCATGCGAGGGGCGTCGAAGCGCAGACTGCCATGTCACAACTGACGATACGGGTTCCCGAAGACCTGGATTTCGCGGCCCTCAGCCTGCGCCGCGATCCAGTCAGCCGCGAAGTCTCGTTTGCCTGGGCACCGATCGAGCGTATCTGCGAGGTTTCCGGCGTCGATATCCAGGTCTTCCGCGCCGGCCACGAGGACAACGTGTCCGGCCTTATCATCGCCTGGTACAACATACATCGACAACACGGCGGGGCGCCTGATGCCGTGGCCGAGCAACTACTCGCCGAGGTCGATGCTGAGAACCGCTATGGCGAGATCAACGTGCAGCCCCGGTGCCAGCGGAGAGCCTCAGTGATCCGCCGGCCGTCGCCGCGGCGGTCCATCATCCACTAATCCCGAAACCGCGGGAGCTCTGAGGGAGGTTCCCGTCCGCCACGGTGCGGCAGCGCGATCTTGCTGTCGATCCTGAGCGCCGGCGTGCAGCTGTCGCAGCGGCGCGGCACGTTCCATAGCCCATGGCGCTTGAAGGTGACCCGCTCGTCGGAGTGCGGATCTTGCGGGCCAAGGCAGTATGCGGCCGACTGCGCAGGAGCGGCCGATGGGGCCTGCCTTCAGTTCCAGGCGGAGTTCGCGAGCAGCACGCCCCAATTCACCGTCGCAGACGGAATGTTATTGGGAGACCCCGGGGAATCGTAGCGGAGGAGCGCACCGAGATCGAAGACGTGCTGCCCCTGGTGACTATGCCCGGGCCAGAGCGGCGGCAGGATGAACATCGGCGTGCCGTCGCCCTGCTGGTCGGAACAGCCTGGAGCCGGTCCATTGGGGCACGGCGGCAGCACCGACACCTCACCCGTGGTCAGCGTGCCGCTTGCATCCCAGTTCATCTTGAACTCCCAGGCGACCTTGCTGAGGACGCCATACGAGCACGTATTATTCTGGCAATCGACCGCATAGAAGTAGACGTTCGCCCGGTACGTTTGGGGGTCCGCTCCGCGGAAGAAGGTGACGTTGTAGGCGGATCCATCTTGATTGCAGAACGGCGGCGAACCCGAAACCGCGGCGCACTGCGATAGACGCACGGTGCGCGAGAGGATGGTGAAGATGCGCTGGTCGAAGTCAGTGAGGGCGTTTTCACAGGGAGAGGTGAGGTTGTCCTGCGTGATCCCGCGTCCTGCCGCATCGGCATGTGCGGCCGGCTGCTCAACATCGCTTGCCGCAGCGAGGTTATTCACGAGGAGCGGAATGGTGGGCTGGAAGGGATTCTGCGCATTCGGCTCCAGCGCCATCGTCACGGTGAGGTAGGCCGCTGAAGGAGTCGGCGTCACGAGATTCGAGTCCTGCTCGCGTCGCACAAGGTTCCCTTGCGACAGAAGGGGGCGGCCAGGATTTAGCGGATCTGCGGCCGGGTGGAGCACGAGATCAAGAGAGAGCTGCGTTTCTGCGCGAACGAGGTGGCCTGCAGTGCCCCCAATCCCGTCGGTGACGGCGAACGTCGAGTACGTGCCGCCGCTCGCTGAAGCGCGCCAGAGGAGGAGCGACGGATGGTCGGCCATTGCGAGACCGTTGCCCGCGAGGCGCTCTACGATCGCAGAGCGCAGCGCAAGCCGTTCGAGCTGAAGCTCATCGCAGGTCACCTGATCGGGCGTGAGCGCATTGGTGAGGGGCGCGGCGCTCGCGCCCGGAGCGGAGAGCATGACGGCCGACGCGCACACGAACCAAGAAACGACTCTCATCGGGTCCCTCCTTCTTGCGCCGTAGTCTCAGGGAACCTGGGAGACTCTCAGCACGATGTCGTAGGCGTAGTTGGGCGAGCTCGTCGGCGTGCCGCAGGCGCTCATTCCCGCAATGGTCCTGGATGACAGGACGGCTCCGTTTTTGGGGTCGAGCCACTGTACGGAATAGTGCTGAGTCTGTGGCGTGAGGCACAGGCTTAGGTTCTCGGAGTACTTCGGGTTCGTGGGGCTCGTGTTGTAGATTGGCTGGTAGCCGCCGAAGGCCAGGAAGTTGCCAGAGGCGTTTGTCCGACTCTTGCTGTGGTGGATGTAGAGCACATAGGTGAGCGATGTGGCGGTACTCGTTGGTTGGAGCGCCGCCCAATATTTGGTTTGATTGGCATTGAAATTCGCGTAGGGTGACGGCCCGATGTTAACCCAGGTTGGTCCGGTGCCACCCTTCGGATCGGGGGACGTTACCATCTGGCGCAGCGGCAGTGGGGTGAGAAAGGTGCGCAGCGCGCCGAGCTGCTGGCGGACCGTGACGCCAAAGTCCGAATTCCAGAAGTACCCGAAGTGATCGAAGGCCGCGCCCAAGTCCAGCATGAACTCCCACGCTTCCGCCCGCGCCGAGTCCGCTTCGCCAAAGCAGTCCACGCCCGGCACGCCAGTCGGTTGACCGGACGAGTTCCGCGTGGAAGCCTCCCACCCGCAGGTTTCGCCCATCCCGCCCCAGGGGAATACGGTCGTATCGCCGCTGATCTTGCCCTCGTTCGAGGCGATGATGATATTCGACTGACCGGCGTAGGTGCGCGCCAGGTTGATGGCGCCGAGAGCGGGATTCGTAGCATTCCCTCCCGCGGCTTTGGCTGCAATCTGCGTGTAGTGGCCGTTCACGACGGTCACCCCGGAGCCGGTCGCGAGGTAGGGCGTCGTGCCCGCCTGCGTGAACGGTTGCACGGCGACGAGGTGACCGTAGGCCAGGCTGCCATTCGGGCTCACGTAGTGGCTGTTCTCGTACGATAGCACCTCGGCGATCATCGACTGTTGCCACGGGGTCACGCCGCTCGCGAGGGCCGCGATCGGCGCCGGATAGCCGCAGGTCGTTTGGGGCTGGCCGTTTTCCGGTTCGTTCGCGATCTCGAAGTACACGTTGTCGAAGGGGAGCCCGCCGTTGATCGTGCTCGGCGGCGCATCGAGCGCATCCAAGGTCCAGTCGATGACACGCTTTTGATAGGTCCGCAATGCCTCGTTGGCGTTCGCGCCGCCGTTCGAGCTGTCGAGCTGCACAAAGAAGCTGCGGTCGGAGAAGCCGACCGGCATGGTGTGGGTGCCGTCACTGCTCAGGCGGCCGTGGCGCGGGTTCCAGGGACTGAGCTGCCAAATGCCGACCCAAGGCGCGAAGAAGGTCACCTCCACGATGAGCCCTTTGGACTTGGCGAAGTTCACCACCGTTTGCAGATTGGCAAAGAAGGTGCTGTTGCCCTCGTCGAGGTTAAAGTAGCCGATGCTGTCCGGCGGGGCGTTCGGCGGCGGAGGGAACCCGGCCGAGCCTGGCGCATAGTATTTGAAGGGTTGGTCCTCGGGGTTAGGGGCCTGCGCCACACAGCTTCCGGGCGCCGTCCAGTTGCCGCCGTTGATGTTCACCCAGAGCCGGATCTTGTTGAGGCCCTTGGCCGCAACGTCCGAGAGCACCTTCTTGTAGTTGGCCGATGCGCGGGCCGCGAAGGTGCACATGTCGTAGCCGTTGCCGCCGTGCAGGTTGCACGCATCATCGGCGGATACGCCGATCAAGGGGGTGAGCGCCCCGTTGTAGTTGAAGTGCCGTTTGCTCGACCGGTCGAGACGGATGGGGTTTACGAGCGTGGACGAGGGGGGCGGGGTATCGGCTCCGCCGAAGCCCGCGGGGGTCTGCCCCAGGGTATTCGGTGCCTGCGGATCGAGCTGCGGATCGGTCGGGCTGCCCGGGTCACCGTCGCCGCCCTGGGCGTAGAGCTGCGCCAACCCTCCCGCCACGCCCGCGAGGAAATAGCCGTTCACGTCGAGGAGGAGGTCCGTCGCACCACCGGAACTTGCATTGGCCAGCACCTGCAGCGTGCCCTGGCCGTCCACGGAGAGCGGTATGACCGCTGCGCCAGCGACGACCGCGTGTTGCGGGTTCGTGGAGACGACGTTCGTTGTGGGAGGCGGATCGTCGCCGGCACCGATGCCCAGATCGACGGTGACGTTCTGCTCGATGAGCGTGGCGTTCAAGGACAAGCTGGATGCCACCGGCGGGATGCCGCAGAGTCCGCCGACGGTAAAGAGGGTAGGGGTATTCACCTGGACCGAGCTCATGGTCGTGCGGGTGTCGAGTACCCGGCAGGGTCGAACGGTGAAGAAGCTGTCCGCCAGGAGTGGGCTGGTCGAGAGTCCTGCGACCGCGACCAGGGCAAGCCAACCGCCGAGGTATCTCGCCGTCGCCGTCGCTATGGGGGTCTCCTTCGTGTTGCGTGCCAGCACGCCCCCAAGGCGAGAAGGCCGGGCAGGGAAACGGCCGCCGCCCGGGAGACGAGGTTTGGATAGGGACTCCCTTTGCGAACGCAACAACTCCATAGATCCCTCCCGGATCGTGAATGGCCGTTCTCTTTCCCCAGGCGCGACACGGCATCGGAGCTGCGGGGGAGCCCCTTACTATTTGAAGAGGTGTGGCATTACGAAGGAGCGTGACAACGCGGTGATCCCTTTCGGATACCAGCGCGGCCGGGCGTAACTAGGGCTCAACAAGAGGAGGCACTGGCCCACGCGGCCGCCTCGCCGGCTCCCCAGGTGTTCCCTGCGGGCGGAACGTAGGGAACCCACCCCTCCCGGGTGGGGTTCGCCGCTGTAGATTTCAGCGGGCCGCCGACTCGACCGGCGCTGCTCGAAGAGGCCGAACACCCAAAATTTGGAAGTGAACCCGTATTCGCCTGGCGGTGCGTTGCCGGCACCTAGCACTGCCCCAATCCACTCCAGCCGCCCGCGCGCCTAGCGTCCCAGACCCATGTCGAGGCCTCGGTCGAGGACCCGTGAGACCGCTTTGACGGCCAGGCCCACCGGAATCGCGACCTTCGGTGGCAGGAGGAGAAGGGCGCTGTTGACGGTGGCGCGTCCCATGCCACGGATGGCGATCTCGATTGCGTCCTGCGCGCCACGAGAAGCTTGCCGGTAGGCATGGAGGGCGGCGGTGACGCGCGCGAGCTCGCGCCTGATCTGCACCGGGCGAGGCATTCTGGCCGACCTGATGGGTGTCCCGGCTGTGGTTCGCCATCCGCCTGAGGCGACGGCGGGCGCCCCGTGCTGGAGTCGTGGGAGGGGAGGCAGCTGAGCCCGAACCGCCTGCTTGGCGGCGTGCAGGCCGGAGACGCTTCGCTGGTGGGCGTCGAGGCGGCCGGTGAGGGACGCAACGGCGCTCTGGGCGTTGGCTCGTTGACGGCCCGGCCTCATTGAGAGGGCCTGGCCGCGGAGCGCGCCGTAGCGCCGGGCTTCGCCTTGACGAAGGCGATCGGGAGCGGCGGGATCGCGGAGGAGGTTGCGCAGAGCCCGTGCGGGATCGGAGAAGACCTGGGCCGCCGGCCGGGCGAGGGAGCGGCGTGTCTCGACGACCCGCAGCCGGGCGTCACGAAGCGCCAGGTGGGCCGCCAGGGCCTCGCGGAGGGGCCGCTCCTCCAGGGTGGCGCTGGTGGTCTTCGCGGCGAGGTCCTGCAGGCGAGCGACGGCGCGGCGAAGGTCGGCCGAGGCATAGTCGCTGGCGAGATCCTTGTGGCCGCTGCGCGAGAGGGCCTTGTCGAGGTGCTCGCGGCTGGGAAAGGTCTCACGGTCGGCGAAGAGGTCGACGCCGTGGCGGTGGCGGGTGAGCGCCACGTAGGCGGCGTGGCGGTTCATCAGGGGGTCCGCGAGGACGTAGACGCGGTCCATGGTGGCGCCCTGGGACTTGTGCACCGTGACGGCATAGCCGTGCGCGATTGCGTTGTAGCGGACCGGATCGAAGGCGACGGTGCGGCCGTCGTCGAGCCGGACCGCGAGGCGATGGGGCTCGGCGCCGACGACGGTGCCGAGCGTGCCGTTGCGGACGCCGATCGCAGCGGGGGCGGCAGCGGCGTCGAGGTTGACGACATCGCGTCCGTGGTTGTCGTTGCGCAGGAAAACGATGCGGTCGCCGCGGGCGAGCTCCATGCCGCCGACGTCGATTCCAGGACCGAGCTCGCCGGCGGCCCGGCGCTCGGCGCGGATGGCGGCGTTGAGCTGCGCCACCTCGGCGTTGCGATAAGCGAGTATGAGCTGCGCGCCTGCCGGGTCCTGCTGGCGATCCTGGGCATGGGCGCCGAGGAGTTCGGCCTGCGCGGTGGCGCGGCTGTCGCTCCAATGGAGGCGGCCGGCCTCCTCGTAGGTGTCGAGCGCGGCAGCCACGCGGCCGCCGGCGAGCTGCTCGGAGGCGGTGCGCTGCCAGGGCTCGTGCTGGCGGCGGATGGTGTCGATGCGGGCGCTGGGGAACTGCTCGAGCAGACCGCGAAAGGCGTCGCCGGCGCCGATGGCCTTGAGCTGGTCGGGATCGCCCAGGAGGACGACCTTGGCGCCGCTGTCCTCGGCGTGGGCGAGGATGCGGCCGAGGCGCCGGACCTCGACCATCCCCGCCTCGTCGACGAGCAGAACCGAGCGCGGGTGGAGACGGTCGGCGCCTTCGGACCAGGCGTGCTCGAGGCTGGCGAGGGTGCGGGAAGGCACGCCGGTTTCGGCCTGCAGGACCTCGGCGGCCTTGCCGGCGAGGGCGGCGCCGCGCACGTCGTAGCCGCGCTCCTGGTAGACGGCGGCGACGGTGCGCGCGGCCGTGGTCTTGCCGGCGCCGGCGCGGCCGACGATCTGGGCGAGGTCGGCCTCGGTCGTGGCGTGGAGGACGGCGGCGCGCTGCTCGGCGGACAGGCCGGGGGCGGCGCGGTCGAGGGCTGGCGCGAGGTCCGCGGGATCGAGGCGAAGCTGCTGGCGCGACGACAGGCTGGTGGCGGCGACCAGGAGCCGGGCTTCGGCCTCGAGGTAGTCGCGGGTGGTGTAGCGGCTGAGCCCGTGGGCGTCCCTGCCGAGGTCGAGGACCTGGTCGGAGCGCAGGGCTTCGCGGACGAGGGCGTTGCTCTCCGGCTGGTGAAACGCGGCGCGGCGAAGGTGTGCCTCGGTGAAGGTGGCCTGAGTGTCGGTGACACGCTCGAGGAGAGCGGCGGCGCGCTGCCCGAGGCTGTCGCCAGGAAGGGCGGAGGGGGATCGGCCTGGCGCGACTACGGTGGGGGGCTCGGGATGCGCCTGGCGGTGGTCGCGGAAGGTCTGGCCGTAGCGGCGGGCGAGCTTCGGGCCGGAGAGCGAGCGGTCGACGCGGGAGAGGGACGCGGAGCGGGTGCCGTCGGTGACGAGGAGACCGGACCCCCTGGCGGCCGGCTCGAGACGGAAGCCGCGGGCGGCGAGGCGCGCCTCGAGGTCACGCCAGCCGGCGGCCTCGGTGAAGGCGGTCGCGGCCTGCTCGCGGACGCGATCGGCAAGGGGCTGCTGGCCGGTGCGCAGCGCCTGGTGGTAGGCGCCGGAGGTGAGCTCCGGGATGGGCAGGTCGCGGGCGCCGGTGCGGATCAAGCCGAAGTCGGCCTCGATGCGGCGGACCGCGTCGCGGGCCCTGACCATGTCGCGGCGGGTGCTCCACGCGCGGCCGTCCGGGCCGACGCGGTTGACGACGATGTGGACATGTTGCTTCTCGGTGTCGCGGTGGGCGATGACGAGCGCCTGGTGGCGGCCGAGGCCCATGCGCTGCAACACCCGGTCGACGGCCTGGTCCCACTGCTCGCGGCTGAGCTGCTCGCCGGGGTAGAGGCTGAGGCCGAAGTGATAGACGGGCTTGTCGGTCCGCGGATGCTCGCTGGCATAGGCGCGCATGAGCTGGGCGGCCTGCGCCGGATCGTTGACGCCATCGAGATGGCGGTAGGAGACCCAGGCGACACGGTCGGGATTGGGAGCCTCCCGGGAACCCCTGGTGAGGTAGCCGACGAGGCCGCCAAACCCCTTGCCGAGACCGGTGCGGGCGCCGCTCGCGGAGCGGCCGCCGCCCTTGAAGACGATCACCCGGGAGGCTCGGCGGCGTCGGCGGCGTCGGCGCGGAACAGGGCATCCTGGAGGGCGTGGATCTCGGCCAGGACCGCGGCGACGGCGCGCATGAGGTCCGGCGCGAGGACGATGCCGGAGTTGGCGAGATGGACCAGCTGGTTGAGGTTGTTGCCGACGCGGTTGACGGCGACGATCGCGGAGCGGGCGAGCGGCCGGTGGGGGGTTGGACTATGGCCCAGCACCACCTGGCGGATGAAGGCGGTGACCGTGAGGCCGCAGCCGCGGGCGTGCTCCTGGATCGCCTCGAACTGGGCCGGAGAGAAGCGCGTGCCGGCGGTGCGCGTCAGCTTGGCGGGAGGGTCCCGGGGTGGCGGCGGCCGGAACGGTGGCGCGGGTATCGAGATGCCGTCCGCGGCGCGCAGGGCCTGGTGGCGGACCCAGGCGGTGGGAGTCATGGCCGAGACCTCGGCGGCGGCGGCGAGGCGGAGGAACTCGCCGGCGGAGACGTGGATGCTGAGCTGCTTGATCCTGGCCACGACGGGTCTTGCTTTCGAGCCGAAGGCGAGAAAGCGGGGATGGAAGCGAAGCGGACATCCCCCTATCTTGCTCCGAGCCCAACGGGGCCACATTACTCCGAGATATGGTCGCACGCAATGGATATAATGGTCGCGGTTTCGAGAGTGGAAAGAGGCGGCGCGAGAGAGGAGGAACGACGTGGCATTCGAGTTCGACAAAGGACGGGCGATGGGGCCGGTCAAGGTGTCGTGGCGGCTCTCGGCGACGACGGTCGCCGCGCTCGAAGAGGTGGCGCGGCGAGAGGGGGCGAGGGTGGAGCAGGTTGCGGAACAGGCGATCGATCATGCGCTCGGGTTGGGGCGCGGGAGGAAGCAACCTCGAATCGGAGAGGAATGACGGTGCGAGACGGGCAAGAGCGGCGCCAGGCGCGAGTGGGGATCGGGACCAGGCGGAGCGGGAGGCGGGGTGCGGCGGCATGCAGGTGCGGCATGCCTCGGAGCGGGGGTCTCGGGGGCGGCAGCCCCCGGGAGGTCCGAGGGCACGGCCGGTGTTGGAGCGCGCGCCGCGTCGGCTCAGGGCGTGGCGAGTGCGCCCCGAGAGGGCGGAGAGATCGCGGGGCGGCAAGGTCCCTGGCGGGTCGAGGGAGGTGCCGAGAGCGAAGCGCACGAGGGCGACGCGGCGCGCGCGACGCTGGGCCGTCGTAGGCGGAGCAATCGAACGGGGGTGACCGCGGCGCGGCCCGGGCACCTGGCGCTGCCGGGGCTGGTGACCGCGCCGCGGGAGCGGGGCTAGGGGCCCCTCGCCGCGAGCTGCCCGGGAACGCTATCTGGCGCCAGTCTTCGGCGGGGGTGGAGCGTGGCGGATACGGGCGCTGTCGACGAGGTGGAGCTTCTCGGCGTAGGTGAAGCCGTTGACCGTCGCAGCGAGCGCGGCGGGCTCGAGACCGAGACGGCGAGCGCGCTGGGAAAAGTCGGGGAGCTCGAGCAGGTACTCGCCCAGCCGGTGGATGTGAAACATCTCGAGGCGGTGGGGTTCGAGCAGCAGGTCGAGGATCAGGTCGTAGTGCGTCTCGGGCAGGCCTCGAGTCTCGCGCGGATCGCTGCGGAGGACGACGGACTCGTAGAGGTTGAGGGTGCGCGTGAGCTGGTTGGTGTAATTGTAAGGACCGTGGTGGGTCTTGTCGCTGCGCGCTCCGCGTGTGCGGAGGCGGTCGAGCACGTCCGGCGGAAGGGTGATGATGAGCCGTTCGGAACGGTGGCGGTTGCTCATTGCCTGTGCCTCGTTTCGGGCGGTGGCGTGAGGGTTGGAGCGGCGCGGCGAGAGGCGCGACGCCGGCGGACGCGGCGCCGCGGATCTCGCAGCGGCCGGACGGTGGGCACGAGAGCGACCGGATGATCCATGGCCGGCGAGCCCGCCGCGGCTCGTGGCTCGGCACGGTGGGGCGGTGCGGCGGGGCGGAGCAGCGAGCCGGCAGCGGGCGCCGGGCGCCATGGAGATCGCAGGTGGCCGCCAGCGGCCAGGCTCCGGCGGGCGAGGGCGAGAGCGCGGCGGGTGAGCACGCGCACCGAGTCGGGCTGGCAGCGGAGAACCTCGGCGACCTCGCGCGGCTTGCGCCGGAGGCCGAAGCGCAGCCAGAGAACCATGACGGCGCGGGGCGGCAGGTGCGCGGTGAGCGCGAGCAGATCGCGGATCGTATCCTGATGCTCCTGCGGCGCGGGCTTGCTCGCCGCCATCACGCGGGACAGGAGCTGCAACAGGCGGCGCTGGCGCGCCTGCCAACGCCGGTGTTGAAGGATCTTGAGGCGCAGGATGCCGAGCAGCCAGGCTTCCTGGCTGACGATGCCGTGCATGGTCTGCTCGAGCAGAGCGAGGAGCGAGCTCTGCACCAGGTCGTCTGAGTCCTCGGGCGGCACCTTGTACGCAGCGAGCATGGAATGGAGCTTGGGCCGAACGGCTTCGAGGAATCTCTCGAACTCGGTCGTGCGGGCGGGAGCGTGGCGAGAGGGTAGGTGCATGGTGCGTTGCCGGTGGAGGAGTCTGGCGTTTGCCGGGGCGTGAGGGAGTTGGCAGGCGGTGGTTTATCTGGCTAATGCGACGGATGGCGGGGCGCCGGGCGATTCGCGGGGCAAGTCCTCAGCGGACGGGACGGCCGGTGCGGATCGGTCCATTGCGGGCCGGGAAGGGTTCCCCGCGCTGCTGTTCCAGCCGGTCGACCTCGCGGTTGATCGCCGTGGCAGACAGCCCCGAGAGGGTGAGTCCGGGCGAGTGATAGACGGCATCGCGCGCGCGCTCGAGGACGGCCGGGGGCAGGTTGATGGTGAGACGCAAGGCCCGCAAGGCCGCACCCGGCGGCGGCGTTCCGGCCGTGGCTGCCGCGGCACCCGCGGCGGTGGGCGGCGTCGGCGCCGGAGCCGGGGGCAAGGCAGGCGCGGGCGCGGCCCCCAGGAGGTCGTCGAGGACGCCGCGCTGCTGGCGGCGCTTATGCGGAGCGGAGGGCATGGCATTGCTCCTGCCGGGTGATCTCGAGGGCCAGGCACCGGTAGTCCTCGGCCCCGGAGCTGTGGGGTGCGAAGAGGCCAATGGGCGCAGCGTGGCCCCAGGCTTCGCGCAGACGGACGGATTCACGGATAGTGGTCGCGAGCGCGAGCTCCGGGAACCTCTCCCGCAGCGCGGCGACCACCTCGCGCGCCAGGACGGTGCGCGCGTCGACCCGGCACGCGAAGATGCCGCAGACGGCGAGCCCGGGGTTGAGGTATCTCTGAGCCTGGGCGACGGTCTTGAGGAGGTCCGCGAGGCCGGCAACGGCCATGGTGGAGGCCTCGACCGGGACGAGGATCTCGCCGGCGGCGGCGAGAGCGTTGATGGTCAGCTGCCCGAGCGTTGGCGGGCAGTCGATGAGCAGGTAGTCCCAGCGGCCGGGGGGCAGGCCGCGGATGAGGCCGAGCAGGATCTTGTCGCCGCCCAGCGTCGCGGCGAGGTGACGGTCGGCGCGGGTCAGCTGCAGCGACGCGGGGATGAGGTCGACGCCGTGGGCGGAGCCGGCTCGGATGAGGCCGGAAAGCGAGCCGCCGTCGTCGGCGACGAGGGCCTCGAGCAGACCGGTGCCACCATCCCGGACGCCGAGCCAGGCGCTGGCGTTGGCCTGTGGATCGAGGTCGAGGACGAGGACTCGCCGGCCGAGCTGGCCGAGGGCGGCGGCGAGGTTGACCGTTGTGGTGGTCTTGCCGGTGCCGCCCTTCTGGTTGGTGACGGCGATGATCCTCATGGCGATGGGAAAGGCGGGGAAGACCGGAAAGACCGGGGTTGATGCGGTTGCCGGCATTGGCAGCGTTGATGGTGTTGCAGGACGGTGCTGCCCGGGTCCAGGCGCGGGGATGGCGGACCTGTCAGCGGCCCCGGGAACGCTGCGGTTGCTGCTGTTGCCGGGGTTACCGGGGTTGAACCAGTTAGCACAATGGTCAGACCATAACACAAACTGGTCGCGGGTCAATCGACGCATGGCGCGGCGGCGGTGGAAGGGCAGGGGAGTGGCGCCCGCGGTGACTGGCGGCCGGAGAGGGGGGATGGGGTTCGCCGAACACTGTCATCTGGAAGGTCCACCTTGGACGTGGCCTCGAATCAGCAGCCGGCGCGAGGTGCAGGCTGCTAATGCTGCATTTACTATGCTTCTATAAGCTTGCGCAGTGTGCCATCCGCGCCTACCATCCCGATGGAACCTCCGCAGTTTCTCATGCCGCGAGATCAGCAGGCCGTCGGTCGAAAGGCAGGCTAACCAAGATGAATCCCAATCTTCGCTTCGCCACCGTCGTCGCCGTCGCCGCGCTCGTCGATCTCGGCGGCTCCGCGGCGTTGGCCGCAGGCTGGAAATGGGACCATCCGCTGCCGACTGGCAGCCAGCTGTACACAGTCTGGGGCAGCTCCGGCTCCGACGTTTTCGCCGTAGGCTTGCACGGGTCCATCGTCCATTTCGACGGTCACTCCTGGTCGGCGATGGAAAGCGGTTCAGACGCTTTTCTGGGCACCATCTGGGGGAGCAGCGCCCACGATGTATTCGTTGGAGGCGACTCTGGAACCATCCTGCATTACAACGGTAGCGCTTGGTCAGCGATCAAGGGCATAACCAATCAGTGGGTGCTGGGTCTATGGGGCACCGGCGCCGCCGATGTTTTCGCCGTCTGCGGCGGCGGCATGATCTTCCACTACAACGGCACGGCATGGTTGCCCATGAATAGCAGCACCGCGCAGGACCTGCAGGCGGTCTGGGGGTTTGGCACCAACGATCTCTTCGCCGTTGGAAAGTCGGGGACGATCTTGCGCTTCAACGGCTTCAACTGGTCGGGGATGAGTAGCGGCACGACTTCCGACCTTCTCGGCGTGTGGGGAAGCAGCGACACGAACGTGTTTGCTGTCGGATGGAACGGCACGATCCTTCACTACGACGGCCTCACCTGGTCGCCAATGAGCAGCGGCTCCGGGCCGATCCTGGAAGCCGTGTGGGGTACCGGCCCTACCAACGTCTACGCCTCCGGCCAGCTGGGGGGCGAACTCGTCCATTTCGACGGCACTGGCTGGTCGCTGATCACTACGGCGTCACCTTACGATGTCTCCGGCACCTGGGGCACGAGCTCGACCGATGTCTTCGCGGTGGGACAGTTCGGAACGATTGAACATTTCGACGGCAGCGCCTGGTCCTTGCAGGCTGGAGGGTTCGCCTACAATCTCTATGGCGTGTCTGGCAGCAGCGGGAGCGATATCTTCGCCGTAGGAGACGGCGGTACGATCCTCCACTTTAACGGCGCCAACTGGTCGCCAATGACGAGCGGCGGCTCACACCACCAGCTCGAGGGCGTCTGGGCCGACAACCCGCACGACGTGTACGCTACTGGAGCCTCTGGCACGCTCCTGCACTACGACGGCAACTCCTGGTCGCCCGTGGCGGCAGGGAGCGGCGATACGCTCAGGGCCGTCTGGGGCAGCAGCGCCAACGACGTTTTCGTCGTCGGCAGATCGGGAACTATCCTTCACTACGACGGCAAGGCCTGGTCGCCGATGAGTGGCGGCTCCGGGCTCTCCCTGACTGGCATATGGGGCACCAGCGGAACCGATATCTTCGCAGTGGATGGCGGCGGGATCTTCTCTGGCGCACACTCGGGCACGATCATCCATTACGATGGTCACAGCTGGTCGAAGATGGCAACCTCCCCATGGGGTCTCTGGGCCGTTTGGGCGAGCAGCAGCACGGACGTGTTCGCGGTTGGGGACTTTACAATCTTGCACTACGACGGCACCGCTTGGACGCCCATGACCATCCCGGGCAACCACCAGTTTCTTGGCGTCTGGGGCAGCAGCGGAAGCGACGTCTATGCTGCGGCGAACGACGGCATCCTGCACTATGACGGCAACACCTGGCAGCCGCTGTCAGGCCAACCGGAGAACGGCGGATGGCTTGCGGTATGGGGCAGCGGCGCCAGCAACGTTGTCGCGGTTGGAACTGGCGGCGACATTCTGCACGAGAGTGCACCCTGCGCTGGAGGCGGAGAGGCGCTTTGTCTCGACGCCGGCCGCTTCGAGGTAACTGTTAGTTGGAGCACGCCTTCTGGGCAGACCGGCGCCGGCCACGCGATGCCACTCACCGCGGACACTGGGTACTTCTGGTTTTTCGACAGCTCGAACGTTGAGCTCGTGGTGAAGGTCCTGGATGCGTGCAATCTCACAACCGCGCCAACGTTCTGGGTTTTCGCCGGCGGACTCACTAACGTCGAAACCACGATTACGATCCGCGATACCATCACCGGCGCCGAGCGCACCTACGTCAATCGCCAGGACACTCCATTCCAGCCGATCCAGGACACAAGCGCCTTCCCCACTTGTGGCGCCACTCCGGCCGTCGTCGAGGGATTGGGTCCCCAGCATTCGCCCATGCTGACGGCTTTCTGGAAGGAGAGAGCCTCAAACGCGATCGGCGACGGCGTTGCCGTCCCAAGCGGGCCAAAGGCCGCCGATGTCGTACGGCACCCCCTCGACACGGCGGCCGCCTGTACGGCATCCGCGACAGCTTTGTGCCTGAACGACGGTCGCTTCCGAGTTGAGGTCCAATGGGCGGCCAACGGTCAGGCGGGCACGGGCGAAGGCATCCAACTAACGAGCGATACCGGCTACTTCTGGTTCTTTGCCGATACCAACGTGGAGATCGTGGTCAAGGTGCTAAACGCATGCACCCTCGGCGACTACTGGGTCTTCGCTGGCGGCCTGACCAACGTCGAGACCACGATGACGGTGACGGACACCCTGACCGGAGCCTCCCGCACCTACTCCAATCCCCCAAATTCCCCGTTTCAGCCGATCCAGGACACGAGCGCCTTCGCGACCTGCCCCTGATTTCAGGACAGAATCCACCCGGCCGCCACCAGGATGGAGAAGGGGCTAGCGGCCGCCGAGGGAAGCGTGACGGACTTGCGCTGCCTGGACCAGGTGGAGCTTCTCGGCGAAGGGGTAGGCGTTGATCCGGTCGCGGAACTCCTGCGGGTCGATCGCGAGCTCGGCGGCGCGCGCCCGAAAAGCCCGCCGCTCCCAGAGGTAGTCGCCGAGCCGGGCGATGTGGAACTCCCCGAGCTCCAGCGGGTCCGTCAGCGCCTCGATGGCCAGGTCGTAGTCGCCCTGGGGCATGTCGCGTGTCTGGCGGGGGTCGCTTTTGGCGAGAAGGGAGTCGAAGAGCTCGACGGCCCGGGCCAACTGGCTGGTGAAGCTGTAGGGACCACCGCCCTTGTCGGTGCGCGCGCCGCGCGCCGCGAGCTGGGCGCGGAGCCTGGGCGCGAGTGAAATGGTGGACCGGTGGCGACGCTCGGCCGGAGCGGCGTTGCCGGCGGAGATGAGAGGCGGTCCAGGCTTTCTGCCCATGGTCCGATCATATCAGATGGCAGCACATGTTGAATAGGCGACCATGTATACGCATGGGCTCTGGTGGGTGCGCTGGCAGGTAAACGCGCTGCCTATCTCTCTGGGTTGACAGGAGCCGGCGGTGCCGCGCCGCTGGCGCATCGGCGGCGTCCTGCCATTGCAGCGAAGATGTGACCATCGATGTGCTAAAAAATGACCAAGTCTGTTCCGGAAATGAGGTCCCCGAGCGACTGTAGTGAGAACGCAGCATCTCGGGAGGATGCGTGTGGCGCATCAGGACGATCGACATCTGGACTTCACGGACGTGGAGGCGCTGCTGGCGAGGAGGCTGTCGAGGGGCGGCAGCCAGCGCGTCATCGGGCACCTGCTGGGGGGCTGTGCCGCGTGCCGTACGCGAGTGCGGGAGGCGCTGCGGCGGGAGCGGGAGCTGACGGCGGAGTACGACGCGGCGATCGAGGCGGCCTTCGCGTCGGCCATCACGAACAGCGGCAAGCTCATCGCCGCCAAGGTGGCGGACCTCGAGGCGGGCGCGCGGCTGTGGCCCGGGCTGCGCGACCAGCCGTCGGGCCGGCGGCTGACGCTGGTGCGCAATGCGCAGAAGTATCGGTCCGCCGGCGTCCTCGAGGCGCTGCTGCGCGACTACCGGGAGGGGCTGTGGCGGGACCCGGTGGAGAGTCTGGAGATCGCCGAGCTGGGCCTGGATCTCGTCGAGCGCCTGGATGACGGCAGGTACCCGGCATCGTGGCTTGCGGACCTGCGGGGCGAGGCGCTGGCGATTGCCGGCGACGCGATGCGGCTGGCATGCCGCCCGGCGGCGGCGGCGAAGCTGCTGCGACTGGCGGCGTGGGAGCTGAGCGGCGGCAGCGGCGACCTGCTGCTCGAAGGGCAGCTGCTCACCTATGAGGGCAGCCGCTGGCAGTCGCTGGGAAGGTTCGAGAAGGCGGCGCGGGCATTCCGGCGCGCGGAGCAGACCTACCGGCGAGTCGGCGAGACGCACCTGGCGGCGAGGTCCCTGGTCTCGAGAGCGGAGGCGACCGGGCATCTCCATCCGGAGCAGGCCATCCGGCTGATCCGGCGAGCGATCCCGGACATCGACGGCCGCCGCGATTCGCACCTCGAGCTGGCCGCGCACCACGGCCTGGCGTGGCACCTCAACGACGCCGGGCAAGGGTTGGCGGCGCGAGCGGAGCTGGGGCGGAGCGCCGGTCTCTACCAGCGGTTCAGCGGCGACGCGTTGGCGACCCTGTCGCGCGTCTGGCTGCAGGGGCGGATCGACCGGTCGCTGCACGAGCTCGACCAGGCGCGGCGGTGGTATGAGCGGGCCTGGGCGGGGTTCGAGGAGCTGGGCATGGAGAGCCACCTGGCGATGCTGTCGATCGACCGCGCGGAGCTGCAGGCGGCGACGGGTGACTTCGCGGCGGCGGGGTGGCTGGTGGCGAAGGCCCTGGCGCTGGTCAAGAGCTGGGGCGGCGCCAGCCGGGAAGCGCTCGCCGTGCTGCGGCTGCTGCGCGAGGCGGTGGCGGCGAGGCGTTGCGAGCGGCCAGCCTTCCGGCAGGCGTCGGCGGTGGTGCGGCGGGCATGGGGGAAGGCGGGAGCGCGAGGCGATGGGTCCTGAGCGGGGGCGGGCGCGGAATGCCGGCCGTCGAGCGAGTGTCGTGATCGTGGGAAAAGGCGCGAACGCCGGTGTTGCAGGCAATGCTGCGGTTGCAGCCAAGCCCGGCCTTTGGGGGAAACGCCGGTGATTGCGGCAACGGCCGTTTCGCCGGCAAGCCTGGGAACGGCAGCAAGGCTGAGGTTGCCGGGAAGGCCGGGGTTCGCGGCAAGACTGGCTTTGCCGGCAAGGCTGGTGATGGAGGGAAGCGCGGTCTTGTCCAGCGATGCCGGTGATAGCGGCAACGCCGGCGTTGCCGGCAAGGACTCGGTTGCGGGCAAGGCTGGTTTTTGCGGCAAGCCTGGCGTTTGCGGCGTTTGAGGGCGGTCCGCTGGGAGGGCGCGAGGGGTGTCGCCGTCGCAGCAGGACCGAGCGGGCGGACTGACATTGCGTGGTCGTGGTGTCCGAGGCGGGAAGCTGGCGATCCGGAGAGGTGCGCGATGGGAGGTGCCGTGGGCGTGCTGATGCTGGCGGCCGCCGTGGTGATCGCGGTCAAGGGACTGCCGCTGCTGGCGGCGGCCGTGGAGGGGCGCCGCATCGAGCTGGCGGTGCGCGAGCGCGACGGCCTGCGACTGCGGCGGATCGTCGCCGGCACGGCTGGTCTTGCGGAGCTCGCG
>DASZHY010000557.1:0-32180 GCA_035949675.1 Thermoanaerobaculia bacterium | reverse complement strand
GGGAGCTCATCAGGTCCAGCTGAGCGGCGAGCTTGTCCTCCCGCCACAGGTCGTCCGAATCGAGAAAGGCGACGAAACTTCCCTGCGCCTTGCTGATGCCGGCGTTGCGCAGGATGGAGAGGTTCCCGCAATGGCTCATCGGGAGAAAGTCGACGCGCGGGTCGGCAATGGCCTGGACGACCTCGCGCGTGTCGTCCACCGACCCGTCGTCGACCACCAGCAGCTCGAAGTCGGCGAACGTCTGCTCGAGCACGCTGGCGATCGTCTCTGCCAGCAGCCCCGCGCGGTTGAAGGTGGGAACGACGATGCTGACGGTGGGGCGTGCCATGACGACGCGGGATCGGCGAATGCAGATGATAGCGTAGCCGCCGCGATGGGCTCTCGGACGCGGCGCCGCGCGGCGGCGGCGCCAAAAGCGGCGCTGCCTGCAAACGTGACGCTGGCTGCAAGCGTGGCGCTGGCTGAAATCCTTGCGCTGGCTGCAATCATTGCCGCCGGCGCCGCAGGTCCCCTCGAGGCCCAGGACAACTACGAGATCCAGGTGTATGCCGCCGACACCGTGGCGCCCGGCGCCACCATGGTCGAGCTGCACAGCAACTACACCTTCCGCGGCGGCAACGAGGCCGAGCAGGGCGTGCGGCCGACGTCGCACGCGCTGCACGAGACGCTCGAGGTCACCCACGGTTTCACGCCGTGGTTCGAGGCCGCCCTTTACACCTTCACCAGCGCCCGGGCGAGCTACGGCTGGGACTGGGTCGGCAACCACCTGCGGCTGCGCGGCAGGGTGCCGGAGGCGTGGGGCTGGCCGGTGGGCGTGAGCCTGTCGACGGAGTGCGGCTACCAGCGGCGGGCGTTCTCGGCCGACACGTGGACGATCGAGCTGCGGCCCATCGTCGACAAGCAGCTGGGGCGCTGGTACCTCGCCCTGAACCCCACCGTCGACCGGTCGTTCCATGGTCCGGGCACCAGCCAGGGGGTGGTCTTCTCGCCCAACGCCAAGGTGGGGTACGACTTCACCAAGATCATCAACGCCGGGTTCGAGTACTACGGCACGCTGGGGCCCCTCTCCGGCTTCGACCCGGTCGCCCAGCAGCAGCACCAGATCGTGCCGTCGCTCGACCTCAACCTGGGCCCCGACTGGGAATTCAACCTCGGCGTCGCCTTCGGGGTCACGCACGCGACGGACCGCCTGCTGGTCAAGATGATCCTCGGCCGCCGCTTCGGGGCCGGCGGGGCCCGGGGCAGCCCGCCGGCGCCCTGAAAGGGGCTGGCCGGCGGCGCGTCGCTACTCGCGGCGCAGCGCGTGCATGGGATCGACCCGTGTGGCGCGCCAGGCCGGCACGCCGGCGGCGGCGGCAGCGGCCAGGGCGAGGAGCAGGGGCGCCACGGTGAAGGCGGCGGGGTCGAGCGCGCCAATGCCGTAGAACAGGCTCGCCAGCCAGCGGGCGACGGCCAGCGCCGCGAGGGTGCCCACGGCCGCTCCCGCGCCGGCGAGCAGCGCAGCCCGCCCGGCGATCAGGCCCAGCACGTCGGAACGCCGCGCGCCGAGCGCCATGCGCACGCCGATCTCCTGCGTGCGGAGCGTCACCAGGTACGACATCACGCCGTACAGGCCCACCGCCGACATGAGCAGCGCGGCGGCGGCGAAGAACCCGATCAGGGTGGCGCTGAAGCGCCGCGGCGCCAGCCGGTCGGCGAGCAGGCGCTCGGCGGTCGAAACCCAGGAGAGCGGCTGCTCGGGATCGAGGCGGTGGACCTCCCGGCGCAAGCTGGCGACGAGGGCCAGGGGGTCGCCGCCGGTGCGCACCATCACCATCAGGCTGCGGCGCGGGTACTGCGCCTCGGGCAGGAAGGACTCCATCCAGGTGCGAGCGCCGGGCTCCGCGCGGCGGCTGTCGGCGACGACCCCGACGATCGTCAGCCAGGGGTTGTCCGGCGCGCTGCGGCCATAGGCGAAGCGCTGGCCGACGGCGTTGCCCGCCGGCCAGAAGCGCTTCGCCATGGTGGCATTGACGATCGCGACCGGCGGCGCGGCGGGCCCGTCGGCGGCGGTGAACGCGCGGCCCTGCAGCAGCGGCAGGGCGAGGGCGCGCAGGGCGCCGGGCGTGATCGCATCGCGGGTGATCGGCTCCGCGACGTAGGCGGTGTCGGCCGGCCGGCCGGCGATGGTGAAGGCGCCCGCGGAGTTGGGCAGCGTGCCCAGCAGCAGGCTCTCGATCGAGCCCACCGCCCGCACCCGCGAGTCGGCGCGCAGGCGCTCCTCGAGGCGGTCGAAGAACCGTGCCCGCGCGGCGTCCTGGGCGTAGCGGGCCGTGGGGAGGCTGATCCTGGCGGCCAGCAGGTGATCGGCGCGGAAGCCCGGATCCGCGCCGGCGAGACGCAGCAGGCCGTGGAGCAGCAGGCCCGAGCCGGTCAGCAGTACGACCGCGAGCGCCAGCTGCGCCGCCGCCAGCACCTGCCGCAAGCGGTGGCTGCCGGCCGCGGCGCCGGCGGTGCGCTGGCGCAGCCCGGTCGCGAGATCGCGGCGCAGGAGGCGCAAGGCCGGGTAGCTGCCGGCGGCAATGCCGGCGGCGCCGACGGCGGCGAGCGCGAAGAGGGCGGCCGCGAGGTCGAGGCGCACGCCGTGCAGCGGCTCGAGCTCGGCGGGCGCCAGCGCGGGTAGGCCGCGCACGCCCCAGGCCGCGAGCAGCAGGCCGAGGGCGCCGCCCAGCGCGGCGAGCGTCAGGCTCTCGGCCAGCAGCTGGCGCGCCAGCCGCCCCGGTCCCGCCCCCAGGGCCAGGCGCGCGGCCAGCTCCCGTTCGCGGCCGGCGGCACGCGCCAGCTGCAGGCCGGCGACGTTGGCGCAGGCCACGAGCAGCACCAGGAGCACCGCGGCGGCCAGCACCAGGAGGCCGGAGCGCACCGGCTCGGCGGCCTGGTCCCGCAGCTTCACCAGGACCGTGCCGGCGCGCACGTCGGTCTTCGGGTACTGCTCGCCGAAGCGGCGGTTCAGGGCGTTGAGCTCGGCGGTGGCCTGCGCCAGGCTGATGCCCGGGCGCAGGCGGGCGACGACCTGGAGCCATATGGCGTCGCGGTTGGCGCGCCCCGCGGGATCCGGGGCGAGCGGCACCCAGAGCTCCTGCCGGCGCTCCGGGAAGGAGAACGTGGCGGGCATCACGCCGACCACCACGTAGGGCTGGGAGTTGAGCTGCAGGCGGCGGCCGACGACCGCCGGGTCGGCGCCGAAGCGGCGCACCCACAGCGCGTGGCTGAGCACCGCCACGCGGTCGTTGCCGGGAACGTCTTCGCCCGCGAGGAAGGTGCGGCCCAGCGCGGCGTGGACCCCCAGCACCGAGAACAGGCTGGCGCTTCCGGCGACGCCGGCCAGCTGCTCGGGCTCGTCGCCGCCGGTGAGCACGAACGACTGCTGCACGAAGGCGGCGGCGCCGGCCAGGGTGGTGCTGAGGCGGCGGGTGTCCAGGAAGCGCGGGTAGGACATCTCGTCGCGCGGGAAGCCGTGCTCGTGATCGTCGAGCCAGACCATCACCAGACGGTCGGGGTCGCCGAGCGGCGGCTGGCGCAGCAGCACCGACTCGACGACGCTGAACACCGCGGTGCTGGCGCCGATGCCGAGCCCCAGCGTCAGCACGGCGACGGCGGCATAGCCGGGGTTGCGGCGCAGCATCCTGGCGGCGAAGCGGGCATCCTGGACGGTGGCGGCCAGCAGCTCGAGCGTGCGCATGGGCTCTCCCTCCGCGAATCCTCGTTCCCTGATCCCTGTCCCACTACGGCAACCCGAGGAAAAAGGTTACGCCGGCGAGGTGTTTGGGGATCTGGGGCGCGGCGGCTGCTGGAGCACGACGCTGACCACGACGAGCGAGAGGGCGAGACCGAGGAGCGAGACCACGAGAGGGAGACCGCGGAGGCGCGGCAGGTCATTGGCCAGGCACTTGACCGTCGTGGCCAGCAGCAGGGCGAGGGCGGCGCCGCGCGCGGCGGGCCAACCGATCAGGTAGCCGAGGACGAGCAGGCCGGTGGCGATGACGGCCCAGGCGACGGTGTACGCGGCATCCGCGGCGTGCGGCGTGGACATGAAGTCGAAGCTCAGCGCGCCGTTGGCCGAGTGATAGAAGTTGGCGATGCCGAGGTTGAGCAGGAACCAGAGCTCGAACAGGCCGGCCACCGACAGGAGCCGCTGCAGCGCGGGTGCGTCGCGCCGCGCCAGGTACGCCGCGAAGATCATCGCCGCGCCGCCGGCAGGGTAGACGACGTAGAGGCTCCAGGGCGCGAACAGGTCGGCGTCGAAGGCCAGCCAGAGGAAGACAGTGGCGGCGGCGAGCACGCTCCACACGAGCAGCAGGCGGTGGCGGAAACGCGTGAAGAGCCACACCAGCGCGACGACCTCGAGGGCCGCCAGGATGACCGCCCAGGGCGCCGGCAGGAGCATGGGAATCGACACGGTGAAAAACGCCAGCGCGGCCGCGGCCACGAGCGTGAAGCGCGGCTCGCGCGGCGCGAGCGTCCGGGCTCGCCACAGCAACGAGAGCATCGCCAGCGCGGCCACCAGCGGCACCAGCCCGATCGACCAGCGGTGGGCGACGGCCAGGTCGTCGCGCACGGTCCACCCGCAGGCGCAGAAGAAGAGGCTGGCCAGCGCCGCCGCGAGGTAGGGTGCGATCGACTCGCCGGCCCGGGCGCCGAGCGCCAGCGGGTAGGCGATGAAGAGCGCGTAGGGCACGAGCGCGATGACCAGGAGCGTCACTGCCGGCGAACCCCCGCCGGCCGGCAGGAACGAGGCGGTGATCACCGCCGCCACGTAGAACGGCATGGCGAGGACCGCGAGCAAGTGCCGGCCGGAGATCCAGGCCACGGCGAAGAGCGCGAAAAGGAGCAAGGCGTGGCTCGCGAGCGCCAGCCACAGGGGCGGCGCCAGCGTCAACAGCGCCATGGCGGAGAGCGCGATGGCGATCGCGGCGGTGAGCGGCTGGCGGCGGCGCAGCATCTCCGCCAGCACGACCGCCAGGAACGCCAGCATCACCAGGATGAGCGCCGTGGCGTGATGCGGCTCCCGCAGCGCGAGGCCGATGAAGACGAAGAACAGCAGCGCGGCGAACGGCGTGGCCGCGACGAGATAGAGGGCGACGAAGAGCGCCAGCCAGAGCAGCGACCACGGCCACGACGCCGGCGTGTACGACA
This sequence comes from Thermoanaerobaculia bacterium, assembly GCA_035949675.1. GTDB lineage: Bacteria > Acidobacteriota > Thermoanaerobaculia > Multivoradales > UBA5704 > JASLEW01. The sequence continues at coordinate 27,005 of DASZHY010000557.1, read as the reverse complement.
GGCGGAGCCAGAGAAAGAACGTCAGCAGCGTGGCCGCGCCGCCGGCGGCGTGCAGCCAGGCCGGGCCGCCGCGCCAGGCGATGGCCAGCAGCCCGGCGTCGACGACGAGCAGGAACCCGAACAGGATCGAGTACCGCGCGCCGTAGTTCGGAACGACCACCAGATAGAGCGCCAGAAGCAGCGGCAGGTGGGCCGCGGCGGCGGCGCTGCGCCGAAAGCCCGCCGGACAGTCGGCGCCCTGCGGCAGCCAGAGGGGGCTCGTCCCGACGACCGCGAAGGCGGCGAAGATCACGGCCGCGGACAGCAGCCGCGAGCTGGTGAGATCTTGCAGCACCCACGCCCACTCGAAAACAGCGGTGAACAGGAGGCTCGCCATGAGCGGCAGCCATCGCTCCCGGATGGCGATCCATGCCATGACCGCGTCGAGCACCAGCAGGTAGGAGAACAGCAGGGCAGGCTGCGCGATCGACGGCAGCAGCGCGGGCATCGCGAAACCGCCGATCAGCCCGACCAGCGCCAGGAGGTTCGAGTCGCTACGCAGCTCGGCCGGTTCCTCGCCGTCGGTCCGGCGCGCGGCGAGACCGATCGCCACATACGAGGCCATCAGCATCCCCAGGATCACGATCGGGAGCGCCGGCAGCTGCCATTGCTCCAGGGCCGCGTAGAACGTCGCGTAGAGGATGCCGAGCGCCGCGCCGGCCATCGCGCTCGCCGTGAGGCGGTAGCGCGGTGCACGCAGCCGCCGGCTGACGATCAGCAGCGCGATGCCGGCGAGCAGCCCGACGCCCACGCGGACGGCCGGCGGCACCGTCGGCGACGTCTGCGCCAGGGGCGCCAGGAGCGGCCGGCCCGCCCCCGCGCTGAACCCGATCACCGCGGCGAGGACCAGCCCGGTCGCGGCGGTCCAGGCAAAGACCCGCACGCCGAGCGCGCCCCATTCCACACGGCGCCAGGCGGCCTCGCCCGGCGGCGTCTGCCCCATCCGGAGCAGGTGATCGCGCCGCAGGACCGGCTCGGCGGCCAGCACCGCGACGGCAAGGACGGCGAGCGCGAGAGCGACGTACACGGCGCTACCAGCTCGGGAGCGGTTTGACGATCGTCTTCAGGTACTCGAGGAGCGCGGACTTGTCGGCCTCGGGCAGGTTGACGCCGAATTCGTGTCCCTGGTTGCCGCACGAGCGGAGGCTGACGTCGAACTTCGAACCGGTGCGCGTGACCTCCTCCCAGGACACGCCGAGGCGGCTCGCTTGCTGCTCGAGCGCCACGAAGCCGGCGTCGAGCGGGTCGTAGACGTCGTAGCCGCGATAGAAGACCCGCGGCCGCTGGCTGGCCGGAGCGAGCAGATCGCGCAGCGTGGGCACCGAGCCGTTGTGCAGGTACGGCGCCCGCAGCCAGATGCCGTCGAGGAAGGTGGCAATGTAGCCGGTCGGGTCGGCCTCCACCAGACCCTTGCGGTCGATGCCGAAAGCCTTCACCGCGTCGTTCGCCCGGACCGCGGCGTCCTTGTTCCAGCTGCGCAGCCGCTCGCGGTCGGTCCCCACCTCCGCGACGGGGACGACCGTCCCGGTGCGCGCGCTCGCATGACACGCCGCACAGTTGGCGTCGAAGACCGCCTTGCCGGCGCCGGCCTTTGCCTGGTCGATCGGGAACGGGAAGGCGGGCGCCGGATGGTCGTCGAGGTACTTGTTGAGCCAGTGCACCTCGTCGAGGAACTTCTCGTTGCTCGGCGGCGCCGCGCTGAGGAGCCCGAGCGCGGAATCGATGATCACGGAATTGGCGTCCCAGCTGTCGCCGGCCAGGTTCATGCGCGTGCCCTGCTGGGCCCGATACTTCCTGAGGTTCCACAGCGCCGGCATGTCGGTGGGACCGAGCGTGTCGTCCAGCGGCGAGGTGGTCAGGAAGTACTTGGTGAGGTTCATGGCGTCGTCGCGCCCGCGCCCCCAGTCGGGCCAGTCGCGCGGCGGATCGTGCCGGTAGATCCAGGCGAACTTCGCCTCGCGCGCGAGCAGGCGTTGCCGCACGATGGGGATGAGCACGAAGCGGTAGAGCAGCTTGTCGACCCAGGTGAAATCGGGCGGCCGGGAGAGCTCGATCTCGCTGATCAGCCGGCTCGAGTTGAAGCGCGGGTCCTTGGCACAGTCGACCAAGAAACGGAAGAACGCCTCGAGATCAAAGGTGTGATCGCCGCCGGCGGGAACGAACACCCGCCTGGCCTTGGGGCCGGTGCGGTAGGTCTCGGTGTGGCAGGCGGCGCAGTTTTGCGCCACGCGCCTGATGCCGATCACCTTGGTGGTGAAGCCGACCGGCAGCTCCTTGCCCTCCTCCCACGGCAGGCCGAACGAAGCGAGCCCGCCGGGCCCGGGGAGCTTGTCGGGAAAGACGCGCGGCAGGACGTAGAGGATCCAGTAGGGGATGCCGGCGTCGCGCTCCGCGCCGATCGAGCCGTACATGAAGCGCACGTCGGCCGCGGAATGACCGTTCTCCGCGTCGGCCTGCCACGGCTCCTCGGGGACCTCGCGGAACAGCTTGTACCAGACGAACCAGGCGCCGAAGGCGACGATCAGCAGCACGACGACGGCGGCGATCGTCAGCCAGCGCTTGCGAGCCGGCGTCCAAGCGGTCATGCCTCTCCTTCTCGCGTCAAAACGTTTTCATGTACTCGACGATCGCGTCCTTGTCCGCCGGCGGCAGCTCCGTGCCGTAGCCCTTGCCTTCGTGGCCGCAATTGTGGCTACCGGGCAGCCGCGTGTCATAGAGAGAGAAGCGGCGGCCGTTTTCTTCCGCCACGGTGCTGATGAAGCCGACTTTCACCGGATCGATCACGTCATAGCCGCGATAGAAAGTCAGCGGCCGGGTGACCGCGGCGGATCCCTTGCACCCCGACGGCTCGAGCAGGTCGCGCAGCGTGGGCACCGAGCCGTTGTGCAGGTACGGGCCGCGCAGCCAGATGCCGTCGAGCGGCATGTTGGCGTAGCCGTTGGTCTTGCGGAAGTGCGTGAAGCGGTACGGCGTGCCGGCGTAGTTGGTGTCCTGGCTCACGGCAAGCTCGTAGGTGTAGGAGTCGAGGTTGGTGCGGTCGGTGCCGACGAGATCGACGTCGGTGACGTGCCCCACGTACTCGCCGCTGAAGTCCTGGCCGCTGGCGCCGTGGCAGTTGGCGCAATATTGCTTGTAAACCGCCGCGCCGCGGGCGGCGAGCGTCTTGTCGATGGGCAGCGGGTAGGCGGGCGGTTTCGCGTCGAGCAGCCAATCTTCGATCCTGCCGATGGCGGCGTGATCAACGGTGGACGGCGTCGCCCCGGTGCCGAAGGCGGCGCTGAGGTTGCGCTCGCCGACCTCGTCGTTGTTGCCTGTCCAGTGCAGCTGCATCTGCCTGCCGTCGTCGCGGTGTTTGCGTTGGCGCTGATTCCAGATCGAAGGGAAATCGGACGGGCCCAGCAGCTCGCCCGCCGGGACGCGGTTCATGTCGAAGTTGAGCCCTGCCTTCGCCGAGTTCCAGGTGTCGACCCGCCCCGGGCCCCACTGCTCGAGATGCATGGGACTGAAACGATGGCGCAGCATCAGCAATTGACCGCGCATGATCTCGACCGCGGCGGGATAGACGACATAACGGTCGAGCGGATTGAGCCTGCCGGCCTGGCGCTCGATCTCCGCGACGAACACCGCGGCGCGGAACCGCTCGTCCAGCGCGACGTCGAAGAGGAAATGCTCGAAGCGGCCGAGGTCCAATCTCGCCGCCGGCATGCCGACGATGACGCGGGGCGGCTTGCCGGGCGCCTCGCGCACCGTCGTGGCGTGGCAGACCGCGCAGTTGACGAACACGCGGTCGATGCCCAGGTTGCGGCGCTTCATCACGCCGACCGGCAGGTCGTTGCGGCGGCCGTGCGCGTCGACCTCGTACACCATGCCGAACGTTTCGTAGTCCTGGCCGCCGGTCGACGGCAGGCGGTCCTTGAAGATGACCGGCAGGGCCTTCCAGATCCAGTACGGGAACCCGGCGTTGCGCTCGCCGCCCGTCGAACCGTACTTGAAATGCTCCTCGATGTTCGCGTACGTCACCGGCCGGTCGGGCAGGAAGCGCATGGCGAGCAGGATGGCGATGACGAGCGGCACGCCCACGACGATCGCAAGCAGAATCCAGAATCGCCGGCGCCATAGGTCCATCGCTCGGACTCCTTACCCACAACAACACCCATCCACCTGTGCCACCTGTGACTCGCGGGCGGAGTAGAACTGCAACCGAAACCTTTACTTCATCGTAGCCGAAATGCTACGTTTAGACAAGCAGCCGCCAAGCATCTCACGGGACCCGAAGGGGGCAGCAGGACATGGATGAGCCATTGCAGCTGTGGCGGGTGCTGCTCGACGAGCTCAGACGTCTGCGGCCGGGCGGCGCCGGACTCCATGACCCTCGCTTCGACGATCCCGGCGCCGCGAACGCCGAGTGCCTCCCCATCCTCTTCGGGCACGTCCATTCGTGGTCCGCGCCCGCCGGCGAAAGGGATCCCGCCGCGGCACCCGCGGGGCTCGCGGCGCCCGCGGCGGTGGCGGAGGTCGACGCGGACGACCCTGGCGAGGCCGCGGCGTCGGCGACAGGCAAGGATTCCGCGGTCGAGGAGAGCGACGCGGGTGCCACCCCGCCGCTCGCCGCCCTCTGTTTTTCGGGTGGCGGGATCCGCAGCGCCACCTTCAACCTGGGAGTGCTCCAGGGGCTGGCCAAGCTTGGCTTGCTCGGGCGCTTCGACTATCTGTCCAGCGTTTCGGGAGGCGGCTACATCTCGGGCTGGCTGGCGCGCTGGCTCCACGCCGCCGGCGGCGGTGCGCGAGGCCTCGCGGCGGTGAAGCAGGCGCTGGCCGCGACCGCCCCACGCAACCCCGAGTGCCCCGAGCCGCAGCAGGTCACCTATCTGCGGCAGTACAGCAACTATCTGACCCCGCGGCTGGGGCTGCTCTCCGCGGACACCTGGACGCTGGCGGCGATCGGGGTCCGCAACATCCTGCTCAACTGGCTGGTGCTCGTGCCGCTGCTGACGGCTCCGCTGCTGATCCCGCTGCTGACCGTTGCGAGGTGGCCCGCGGCCGGGCCGGACGTCTGGGGGTGGCTGATCATCGCGGCCTTCGTCCTCGAGGGCACAGGCCTGTTCTTCGTCTTCCGGTTCCGCGACGCCGGGAAGGTCGTGAGCCTCGCGGCGAGCGGCGCGAGCAGCGCGAGCAGTGCGAGGGGCGAGAGTCCGGGTCCCGCGCGCGGCCCGCATTACCTGCTGGGCGGGCTGGTGCCGCGTCTGCTCGCGCTGCCGCCTCTGCTCCTGGGCTTCTACCTCTATCTCGGCTACCGGCACCAGCCGCCGCCGACCTTCCGGTGCCTGCTGCTGCCGAGCCTGGGGTGGGCCGTCGGCTTGCCGCTCGTCGCCCTGTGGCTGTCGTGGCTGCTCCTCGGCCGCCGGGTGCCGGCGCTCTGGTGGGACAGTTTCTCCCTGGTCGTCGCCGGCGCGCTCGAAGCGGCGATCCTGGCCGCTGTGTTCGCCAACTGGGCGCCTGCTCTCGTCGAGAGCCGGTATCCGCTCTATTCGATCCTCGGTCCTGGCCTCGTCTTCGGACCGGTGCTGCTCGGAAGGACCTTGTTCGTCGCCCTGGCGAGCATCGCCGAGCGCGTGCAGACGCACGAGTTCGGCGACTACGACCGCGAGTGGTGGGCGCGGTGGTCAGCCTGGGCGCTGATCTCCGCCGTGGTCTGGATCGTGGGTAGCGCGCTCGTGCTGCTGGCGCCGACCCTGCTCGCGTCGGCGACGGCCCAGACGGCGGCAGTGGTCTCGACCGGCGGCCTGGGGGCCCTGGTGGCCCTCCTCGGCAAGAGCGCCGGCACCTCGGCGACCAGGGAACCGGGAGCCGGCCAGGAGGCCGGGGGCGGCAGCCGCCTGACGACGGTGCTGCTGGACCTGGCGGCGCCGCTCTTCGTCGTCCTGGTGGTGCTCTGCCTGTCGACCGGAGCGCAGCACCTGCTCGCCGCCCTTCCAGGCAACCAGCACCGCTGGCCGCCGGCGACGGCCCCCGCCACCGACGGGCTGCGGGCCGCGGGGAACCTCAACCTCGAGGTCGCCGCCGCGGCACCGGCGGGAGCGCCGCCGCAGCCCTGGCGCGCCGATTTCCAGCTGCAGGGCGGTTCCCGCAAGCCCTCGACCTGGCGCTACGTCCCGCCCTACCGCGGCGGCGGCCTCGTGGAGCTGGGCGCGATCGTGGTGCTGGTCCTGTTGGGCCTGGGAGCCGGGTATCCGGTGAACATCAACCGGTTCTCGATGCAGGCGGGCTACCGCAACCGGCTGATCCGCGCCTACCTCGGAGCGAGCAACGACCGGCGCAGGCCCAACCTCTTCACCGGCTTCGACGCCAGAGACAACGTCTTGCTCGGCAAGCTCTATAAGAACCGTCCCTTCCCGGTGATCAACATGGCGCTCAACCTGGTGGCGGGAAAGAAACTCGCCTGGCAGGAGAGGAAGGCGGAGAGCTTCACCGCCACCCCGCTCCATTGCGGCGCAGCCGGCCTGGGGTATCGGCCGACCTGGCAATACGGCGGACACGACGGTTTGTCGCTCGGGACCGCGGTCGCGACCTCCGGCGCGGCGGCCAACCCCAACATGGGCTTCAACTCGTCGCCCTTCATCACGTTCATCATGGCGCTGTTCACCGTGCGGCTGGGCGCCTGGCTGGGGAACCCGCGCAGCTCGGGCAAGCACCCTGCCTACATGCGCAACGGTCCGCGCTTCTCGGCGATCCAGCTGCTCGCCGAGGCCTTTGGCTGGACCGACGAGAATCATCCGTACGTCAGTCTTTCGGACGGCGGTCACTTCGAGGACCTCGGCCTGTACGAGATGGTGCGCCGGCGCTGCCGCTTCATCCTGGCCTGCGACGCCGGCGCCGATCCGGGCTACGGCTTCAAGGACCTGGGCAACGCGATCCGCAAGATCCGCATCGACTTCGGCATTCCGATCGTTTTCACCGACCGGGTCTACATCCTGCCCAAGAAGGGATCCGGCGAGGCGGCCTCGAAGGAGGCCCGCTACTGCGCGGTCGCCGAGATCCGCTACGGCGAGGTGGACGCGAACGCGCGGCCGGGGACGCTCATCTACATCAAGCCGTCGATCTGCGAGCAGCTGCGGCCCACCCCCTTCGACGTCGCCAACTATGCGCGCTTCTCGCGCGACTTCCCGCACGAGACGACCGCCGACCAGTGGTTCACCGAGACCCAGTTCGAGAGCTATCGGGGGCTCGGGGAAGACGCGGTGAGCGCGCTCGGCCTGTACCAGCCGTGCGCAAGCCTGCAGGAGCTGGTGCGGCGGGTCGAGGAGGTGTACTTGCCGAAGAGCATGAAGGAGGGCGAGGCGCGGCAGGTGGCGGACTAGTGCCTCATAGCGCAAATTCGTGGCGTCAGTCGGCGAGGCATCCGCGTTCCTGGCCAGGCGCGCCGACGCAGGCATAGTCGAAGCTATGTCGAGGAGGCGCAACGCCGCCAGGGGCGCGGAGGGCCGCCGAATGATGACGCGAATTTGCGCTATGAGGCACTAGAGCGGGAGCGCCGCCGCGGGTCCTGGCTGAGCGGTCCCGGCGTCAAGGCTGGGCGGCGGCCGGCAGGCAGCCGCGCAATCCCTCGTAGCCGCGCGCCGCCAGCTCGTCGAGGCGCGGCGGCGCACCGGTTTGCCGGCGCAGCTGGTCCGCGGCGTAGGCGGTGAGCAGCGCGAGATCGGGATGGTGCGACCAGCTCCCGGGATCGATCTCGAGGCCGCGCAGCGCCGAGGCCGGCGGCATCGGCGTCTTGGCGCGGCCTTCGCCGGCAAGCTGCCACATGCTCAGGCGAAAGAAGAGGCGCTCGGCGCAATGGGCGAGGTTGGCCGCGATGCGGTCGGCGTCGCCGGCGAGGAAGTTGGGCGGCGACGGGTCGGCGGTGCGGTGGCAGCTCGCGCAATAGCGCAGAAACGTGCGCACCTCCGGCGAGGCGGTTTCCGGGGGAAGCGTCGCCGCTGCTGCCGTTGCCGCCGCGGCCGGGGAGCGTTCGGCGCCGGACGGCGCGGCGTTCGCCGGCACGTCGAGCCCCAGGCGTGCGAAGAGCGCGGCGATCAGGGCGGCGCCGCGGAAAGGGGCATCGCCAAACACCCCGCCGCCGCGCTCCGGGGTGGCCGCGGACAGCGCGGCGACGGCACTCTCGGCGCGCGCGAAGTCGTCGAGCAGGCGCAGCTCGGCGCGGCCGGCGAGCGCCGTGGCGGCGGCCGGCTGCGGCTGCGGCTCCGGGCCGGGCGCGGCCTGCGGCTGCGGGCCGGGCGCAGGCATGGTCAGGATCAGCTCCTCGACCGCGTCGCCCCGCGGCCGTCTCGCGTGGAGGCTGGAGAGCTTCTCGCCGAGCTGCAACCGCATCTGCCAGCTGCCGCCGCCAGCCTTGCCGCCGCTCGGGCGGACGAGGCTGCCGCCGGTCACCGCCAGGTCGTCCATCTCGTCGCGGCCGTCGAGCGCGATCGTCTCTACCTCTCCGCCCGTGATGCGACCGCCGTCGAGGAAGACCCGCCCGGCGAGCGCCAGGCCGGCGGCGGGGGCGGCCGCGCCGCCGCACGCGAACTTGATCCGGTCGGCGGCGGCGGCGGGGACGCCGCCCGCCCGCCCGCGAACCTCGAGGCGGCACGCCGCCGTATAGACGCGGCGCGGCTGACCCGGCGCGCTGCCGAGGTCGAACAGGCGGCGGTCGAGGGTGAGCATGGCGCGGCGCGGCAGGAAGTCGGCCAGGCCGGCCACCAGGCGCTCGACGGTGCCGTCGCCCGGCGTCCAGGTCTCGAGCGGCGGGCGCGGCGCCAGCGGCTCGAGGCGCGCCGGGATCTGCGACCGGCTCACCACTTCCGCCAGCAAGGCTGCCTCGGAGGTGCCGAGCTGCTGCGGGACGCTGTACTGCTTGGGCCCGGGCGGCGGGGTGGCGAACGGATCGCGGTCCGGCAGGTCCGGATCGGGGATGGCAAGGCCGTGCGGCCAGAGCTCTCGCCAGCTGGCGGTGAACGGTGCGGCGAAGCGCCGGCGTAGGGCGGCCGAGCCGGCATCGAACCGCCTGCCGGCGGTGAGAGCCTCCTGCAGCACGGCGGCGAACAGGGCGGCGCGGCAGTCGGTCTGGCGCCTCCCGTCCCCGGCACCGCAGCCGTCGCGCCACAGGCGCTGGTAGACGGCGAGCAGGTTGGCGCGATCGGCCGCGGCCTGGAAGGCGTAAGGGACGTCGACCCCCTGGACGAGCGGGAAGCCGTAGAGCTCGCGTCCGCGGCGACGCAACTCGGCGGCGATGCGCGGGTTCGCATTGGTCTCGTCCCAGAGCTGCCGGGAGAAGATCGGCGCGGCGTTCTGATGGCAGCTGGCACAGAGCGCGCGCTGGGCATAGGCGACGCTCGGCTCGCCGCCCGGCCGGTAGTCGCGGACCACCTGGAACTCGAAACGGCCCGCCTCGTCGTTGTAGCTGATGACTTCCAGCACGCCTGCCTTCTCCTGGTAGCCAAGGAAGAGGCGATCCTCGAGCAGCGGGCCGGCGGCGGTGCCGCGCGCCGGGTCGCGCTCGCTGTCGACAGCCAGGACGGCGCGCGGGTAGGTGAAGAAGTCGGGGCCGGCCGCGTTGCGCTGCAGCGACCGGCTGAACGGGATGAGCACGCGGCGGAGCGGCGCCAGGCCGGCAGGGTCGGGCCCGAGGCGCTCCTCGATCCGCTGCACCAGCGTGGCAAACGGGAAGGGCACGCGGGTGGAGCTCCCGCCGCCGGCTGGCGCGGGCTCGCTCGTCAGCTGGTCGAAGAGCGAACGGCCGGCGGGGGGCAGGTTGGGGCCGGGCGCCGTGGGATCGACCGCCCAGGCGATCGCCGGCGCGGCGTCATCCGCTCCAGCCCCGAGGGTGCCTGCCGCGACGGTAGCGGCGGCGACCGCCACCGCCGCCGCCAGGGCCGCGAGCTCCAGGCGCCGGCGGCGGGCCGTCCGCCGCGGCCCCGCCCGTCCGTTCCAGGACGCCTGCACCGCGAGCCACCAGGCGGCAGCCAGCCGGTGTCAGTGGGCCGCCGCCGCGGCCGCCGCGGTCTGGCGCGGCGCCGGCGAGCCCGGCCAGCAGTCCTCGTCGTTGCCGCCGCCGCCCTGCCAGGCCGCCAGACCGGCGGCGGCGACCTGGGGATTGAACAAGGTGAAGTCGAGCACGAAGACGCGGCCCATGTAGGCCCTTCCGAGATAGAAGCCCGGGCGGATGCGCCGGATCTCGTCGCGCACCTGCAGGCCGTTGCGCCCGGCGATCTTGTCGACGCCGTCGAGATAGCCGTCGAGGTCGTCGCCGAACGCGTAGTCGATGATGATCGATTCGCGCCGGCTGTCGAGCAGGCTCTGGCCGCAGAAGAGCTTCGCCGGGAACAGCAGGCCCACCTTCTTGTCGTGGTATTGGAAGGTGCGCATGTCCGCTTCCTTGACCCCGAAAGCCGTGGCCACCGCGCCGCGAAGATCGATCATGTTGCGCAGCTCCATCGGGCCGCGGTAGAAGACCTTGCCTTTCCACAGCGTCTCGCCCAATATCTTCATTTGCTCGATCTCGAGGTTCACGACGAGCTCACGCAGACCGCCGAGCACCTCGCTGATGCGTTCGGGTCCGCCTCCCTTGGCGAAGATGATGCTGCCGTCGTAGGGGCCGTCGGGCACCGGCCCGGCGGTCAGGCGGGCGTAGATCTGATCGATCTCCTCCTGGCTCAGGACCGCCAGGTTCTGCGGCGTCAGCTCCAGGCGCTGGGCGATAGTGAGCGGCGCCAGCCGCTCGACGCGGGCGAAGTCGGGCTTGCTCGCGTAATCGTTGCCGTAGGGCAGGAACTTGACCGTCGGCGGCCGGCTGGTCTGGCACGCCGCCAGCGCGACCAGCGCGAGCAGCGCAGTCAGCCCACCCAGCGCAGCCCTCGCGGCCCTGGCAAGCACTGGCGCTGGCATCGGCGGCATCGGGCGTCGGTTCGACATGGCTTACGGCCTCCTCGAGGGCAACGCCGTCAGAGCGTCGCCAGGAACGCGGTCAACGCCTTCTTGTCCTGCGGCAACAGGTCTTCGCCAAAGCGGTGACCGCCATTCTCGACGTCGGCCGTGCAGGTCGCGTAACGCGCGAGCAGCAGCTTGGCGTCCGCCGCCACTACCGTGTAGACGTCACCCTCGTCGAGGTGGGTCAAGATCTCGTGAGCGATGCGCAGCGTGACGTCGGTGTAATCCCGTCCCTTGGCCTTGGTGAGCAGCTCGGGGTGGGTCAGCGCCTCGACCATGTCGTCCACCATGAGCTTGAACTGGAAGCTCGACAGCAGCCCGGCCGGCTGGCCCGCCGGGATGCGCAGCTTGAGGTTCTTCACCTGATGGCCGTGCAGCGTCCGCGGCCCCAGCTCGATCAACACGTCCTGCTGCACCATGGTGACCTTGGGCACCCGCTTGGCGGGGTTGAGCAGCTGATCCATCGACGCCACGAATAGCTTGTAACGCCCCTCGACGCTGGGATCGAACACCCAGCAGGGCGGCGCCTCGGCGGCGCTCATCGGCTGCAAGGTGCCGGGCTTGACGTAAGGGGGATCGTAGAAGTCCTCCTCGTGCTTGCCGCCGCAGACCTCCGGCCCGATCGCGTTGTTGTGCATGAACGGCGCGAACGCCCAGACGTTGATCAGCGAGATGTTGCGATAGTAACCGCGGCCGCCGCCGTTGGGATCGGGCAGGTTGGGATCGCCCGGGCGGTCATGGTAGGTCTCCGAGGCGAACTGCTCCCAGACGTGGCCGCGCATGTGGTTCGAGTGCAGGGCGCGGCAACGGAAGGTCTCCACCTCGGAGGCCGGCGTCGCTTTGTCGTTGCCCAGCCAATCGGCGCGCAGGCCGTCGGGGTCGCCGGGGTCGACGGCCAGGAAGTCGCGCGCCTTGAGCGGTTCCTTCAGGCTGGAGTGGCAGCGGGCACAGTTCTCGGCGAACAGCACGCGGCCGCGGTCCACCGCGCCGGAGCCGAGCTCGCCGTCCAGCTGCTCGACGAGATCGCGGCGGTCGGCGAGGCCGCGGGCCGCGTAGAGGTCGGTCGGGCGGCGCGACAGGAAGAAGTCCCTGACGTCGTCGAGGCGGTCCTCGATCGCGCGGAAGCTCGGGCAGTCGCGCCGGCACTGGCCGATGTCGAAGGGCGTCTGGCCGAAGTTGCGCTGCTGCGGATCGAGCTGCCGTAGGTCGGTCAGGTGATTCATCCAGCATTCCTCGGAGCACGAGCCGATGTTGAAATAGACGCGCTGGATGGCCTCGACGAGTCCGATGCTGTCCTCGCCGCCCTTGAGGACGTGAGGCACCTCCTCCGTGGCGAGGCTCCGCGCCTTGCACTTGCCCGGCTTGCCGGGCTCGCACCAGCAGCTGTCGGCGTCGGCGCCGGCAGGGCAGCTCGCGACCGGCCGCCAGCGCACCACCCGCTCGCCTGGGAACGTCGGCCGCTTCTTGAAGTTGATGATCGCGTTCATCGTCCCCGGGTTGTGGACGATGTCGTTGGGCATCGCCGAGGTGTCGACGGTGCCCGGGCGATCGTGCGCGAAGAGCTGGAACTCGATGCTGTGCGCGCTCATCCCCGAGGCGAAGATCTGCGACACGAAGGTGTACTGGTTGCCCACCGCGCCCTTGAGGTTCTCCCACTTCGGGTTGGCGGGGTCGGCCGGCGGGCGCAGCGGGTTGAAGCTGATGTGGCAGGCGCCGCAGGCCATGCCGATCACGAACGGCGGCTCGATGGTGCCGTCGCCGAGATGGCTGAGCCCGTTGGGATCGCCGGCGATCGGCTTTGCGTAGCCCTCCCAGGTGCCGAGACGGCCGTTGATCTTCAACCAGCGCGCGGCGTTGAAGCGCGGGTTCGGGAACTTGCGGAACCCGAGCGCGCCGGTCGAGGTGCCGAACTTGAGGTCGCAGGGATCCTGCTTGTCGCCGAGACCGCCGGGGTCCTTGAAGTCGCAGGCTGGATCGCGGTACCCGCTCTTGCCCACGAACTGCAGCAGCAGCTCGTCGCCGGGACACCACTCGAAACCGAAGGTCTTGTCGGGGCTCTTCGCCGGGCAGCCGGGAGAGCCCGGCGCACAGCAGCTCGGATCGTGGATCAGGCCCCAGTTGTAAAAGCGAGTGGCCTGGCGGTCGCTGCGCAGCACGCGGTACCAGTCGACCAGCACGCCGAGCCGCTGCTGGAAGCCGTAAGTGGTGAAGCGCGCCGACCCGGCCGTTGCCTTGTACCAGATCTCGGCGCCGGCAAGCTCCTTCGGGTTGAGCCCGGCCTCGGAGATGCGGACGCCGTCGTCAGAGGCATGGTCGGCGTCATAGGCAGGCTGGCCCTGGCTCGACGCGGTGGTGCCGGGAAGCAGGGGAAGCAGCAGCGCGCCGGCAAGGATGCTGAGGATGAAAAACCTTTGCATGGGCTCGACCCCCTTGCGTGAGGCGCCCGACCGGCACGCAGCGCGGTGGGTTGCGGCGCCGCCGCGGGAACAGGGCTTGGACAGAGGTCCATTCCGCAGGACTCATTCGACAGAAACGTTTCTATGCTAAACTTATCTCAGGCAGAAGCTTGCTGTCAAGCCTTCAGCTGGTCAACAGCTCTTCGTCACGCATTGGCGCATGCGCGGCAATTCTCGTTACACGCTGCGGATCCTGAGGCCACGCGCGGTGCCGTCGCATCCGTAGCGGGAAACGAAAGCGCTGCCACACGCCAGTGATCGAGGAGGTCGATACGGGAGGCGCCATGTGCGAGACGACGCAGGGGGGGACAGCGGCGGTGCCGCCGGTTTGGCGGTTGACGCGGGCTCCGGAACGGCCGGCGAGCAGGCAGCCAGCCGGGTCACGGTCGTGCGGCACGCCGCGCCGGGGCCGCGCGGCGGCTGGCCGGAGGTGGCGGCCCCGACTCTGGACGATCGCGGCGGCGACGACCGCAGGGATAGCCCTGCTCGCCGGTTGTTCCACCGCCGACTCCAACCGGCTGGTGCACACCGGGTTCGAGGCCACGGCGGCCGAGCGGGCGATCATCGAGCAGGTCCTCGCCTCGCCCGAGATCCAGCGCGCCACGCAGGTGCTGACCCGCTCGGTCCTCGACGCCGCGATGCAGGACCTCGCCGCCCCGGAGCGCCGGGCACAGCTGCACCAGCTAGCCGCCGGTTTTGCCGAGAGCGTCGTGCCGGTGGTGGCCGAGGCGGTGGACAGGCAGATCCTGCCCGAGGTTCGCGACCAGCTCGCCGCCGGCCTGCGGGGCGCCGTCCAGACGGCGGCGCAGGCGGCTTTCGATCAGCTGCTGCTCGCCGACAACCGCGGCCGGGCGCGGGAGCTGTCGCGGGACCTGGCGGCGTCGGCGGCAGGCGCCGCGGCGCCCGCGCTCTCGGGTGCCGTTGCCGGCGGCGTCCGCACCGGCATCACCCGTGCCGTCGCCGAGATGCTGGGCCAGGTGGCGCCGCCGTCCGGCGCGGGCTCGGGCGGCGCCGCCGCCGGCTTCGATCGCCGCCTGGCCGAGGCCATGCGCGCCGGCAGCCAGGGCGCGTTCCTCGGCCTGGCCGATGCCCTCCACGGCGCGCTGGGCGACGAGCTGCGCCGGCAGCAGCACGACTTCCTCGGCGAAGTGCAGCGCGCCGCCGCTGCCGAGCGCCAGGCCTGGATCCAGGAGATCCATGCGGAGCGCGACACCTGGCTGCGCAACTTCGTGGTGCTGGCGGTGATCGCCGCCGCGCTCTTCCTGGCGCTGCTCGCCGCCATGCTCTGGCTGAATCAGCTGCTGCGCGAGAACCGCCGCTTGCGCGGCACCGGTGCCGGCTAGCGACGACCGGGGCTTCCAGGGCCTTGTTGTTCTCCCCTAACCGCTTGAAATAAGCGTCGTAGCTCAATTGCGGTTCCGGCCGTCCTTGATGCAGTGATCTTATACAGGTCAGAGGTTGGTCTCTGCATTCTTGTAGCAGGCGAAGCTGTATCAATAGTGGTAAGCGCATTCTTGCATATAGCAGTTGCTGCATCTCATTGACGCGGTGCGTCGCTCCCGTTATCCTGTCGAAGCGAAGCTATCGGTAAGCTGTGTATCGGAAACCCGCACGTACGGAGAACTCAGGATCCCGGACCAGCAAGGGTCTGCCTCTTTTTTCTACCAATGCGAGCGACGAACCATATGCTTGGCCAAAACCTCACGGCTTTCCTTTGTGCTTCCGTACTTGCTCTACCGGCGGTAATGCCGCCTGCACAGCTTCCCGCTGCGGTACCCGCAGCTCGGGCTCGAGTGACGGCGGCCATCCAGGCACGGGCACGAGCAGATGAGCGTGAGAATCACACCGCCCGCGGCGTGCAGGAGCTGAAGCTACTCTTCGAATCTGAGGCGCTTGTGGCCGGGCTATCGCTGCAGGACGTACTCGCGACATATAGCTCGTCTTTCGAAGCGGCGAAGAGATCCGAACCGATTTACCGGCGAATCGAACCCAGCGCGGGTTGGCTGGTTGCCGGAGTACTACTTCTCATGTTGCTGCTGCGGGATTTCATTAAGGAAACGATACTCGCCTCTCTCAAGGCGCTGCGAGAGCGCATTTACCGCGCCATTGCCGGTCATCCACTAGTGCGCATCTTTGCATTGCGGCATTACCGCAAAGCGCTTTTCGACCGTTTTAATCAGTTCCGTGTACCTTTTAGGCCCGATAGACCGCTTAGGCTCGAGGAGATCTATGTCTCTGTGAGGGCCAAGGAAGGCAAACTGCAAGCGTCAATCGATGCAATGAGGCTTCTAGCCGACAGGAAACGGTTGGTTGTCACAGGAGCTCCTGGTTCTGGCAAGTCGATTTGGTTGAAATATATAGCCTTGCGCTTTGCTACAGGGCGTTTACACGAAGTCTCGCCAGATGTTACCGTGGCCTTGCTCGAACTCAGTCGCCTAAACGACGGCGATAGTTCCATCGAGCAACACCTTGTGGAAATCTTCAAGATCAATGACTTCCCCAATGCGGAAACCTTCGTGGAGTCAAGCCTGCGGCGAGGGACGTTGATGCTCCTGTTCGACGGCTTGGACGAGGTTAACAGCACCAAGCGAACCCAGGTTGTCAACAAGATCAAGGCCTTCCTCGACCAGCACCAAGGGTGTAGGGCGATTATCACCTGCCGGACGGCGGTTTATCGCAATGATTTCGTCGAGATTGCCGATGTCACGGCCGAGATCGAAGAGTTCAGCGACCAGCAGGTTCAATCCTACCTCGTTGCCTGGGAGCGATACCCGCCCCGCAGCAAGTCAATTCTTCAGCTCGTCCTGACGTTGCGCGAGCGGCCAAGAATCATGGCCCTTGCCCGGAATCCGCTGCTGCTAACTATCATAGCTTTTCTATATTCCGACTCTGACTTTGTACTGCCTCATTCGCGCACTGAATTTTATGATCAGTCGATCGACGTCCTGCTGCGCCAGTGGCGCCCCGAGATCAACCTACACAAGCCTGCCCACAAACGCCTGGTGCTTGAACATTTGGCGCTTTTCAACCAGAGGACTGGGGTGGCCGCCGACCTAGACCGGCGTAGCATCGATTTGCAGACAACTCTAGAGCAGATCAGCGAAGTGCTCCCATCCCTGAATCTCGAGCCAAAGGACGCACAGCCGCTCTTGGAGGAAATCGTCGAGCGGAGTGGTCTTCTACTCTCCATTGACGGTGGCGCGAAGTTCCAGTTTGCTCACTTGACGCTTCAGGAGTTTTTCGCGGCAAAGGCCTTGCAGGGTGATGCGCAGGAACTATTGCGCCGCTTTTCCGCCGACGAAGATGCCTGGCGAGAACCGCTAAAGCTCTGGTGCGGCCTAGACCTCGACAGTACAGCGGTCGTCAAGGAGATTTATGCGACCCATCCCGTAGTTGCTCTCGAGTGTCTCGCGGATGCTCAGAAAATCGACGCTGTACTTGCGGACAGGATTCTCGAGGCCTTCAAAACTCAGCTTAGTGGGGAGGAGGAGACCCCAGTATCAACGTTGGGTGCCTTGGCGGCGATCGCGTCAGGTCCCACTGCGCGGGGGGAGGGGGTCTACACTTTTCTCGCGATGCGGTTGCAGAGCGATACGCCCAGGGCTCGACGGGCGGCAGCCACGGCGTTGTCGCTTACCAACAAACCTGCTGCAGCCACGCTTCTCGGGGCGCATTATTTAGAGTGCCCAGAAGATCTGCGTCAGGCACTCGTTCGGATGGGAGACCTTGCGGTTACGAGCTTGGTGACAATTGCTGAGAGCAGGCCGATCCAGGCGATGGAAGATCTTCAGAATATTGGTACGGCGGAAGCAGTGCGTGGCATGGTGGCCCTCCTACGGATGCCCGAGGAAGTTGCAGCGGAGGCCGCGTGGGGCATAGGGTCGCTGCTCACAGATCATCCTGAGTTGGAACTTGTGCTGCGGACTTGTATCTTTCCTGAAGAGCTTTCGGTACCTGCGTGGAGCTGGGTCTGGCGGCCATTTCCAGAGACATCGGAGTCGCCCCTGCCGCACATCGCCAGTAGAGCCGCATACCTGATGGAGCGGAGTCTAGCGTGGAAAGAGGCACTACCTACAAGAGTAGAATCCCGTTTTATTATTCCTCTGATCATTTATGAGGCCGCACACAATCCACCGCCATCGCTTGAGCTCTCCAAGCACCTCTCACGAATAACTGAACCTGACGACGAAGAGGAAAAAGCGGCGCTGAACGCATTGCGCGCAGCAGGTGCGACGCGACTTGTGAGCCTACTGGGTTGCATTAGCCCAAAGAGGCGCTCGCGTCTGTTCGCCCTGGCGATCAGAAAATGGCCTTCTGTGCGAGATTGGATTAATTTGAGCAGACGCACATTCAATTGGCATGGCAGCTTTGAACAGAGGCTCTCCTTGGGCACACTGGTGCTCGCATCGACAGCGAGCGTGGTGCTCGGTTTAGTGCATATTCTTTTTACTAGGCCGCCAATGGCTTTGTGTGGTGTCTACCTTGGCGCATTTGGTATTTTGGTTTTCAATTGGTTCACCCTCGCTGATAGGGAAAGTGAGCTAAATCCTGGTCGTATAAGTATTGTGTTTGTTGGTGGAGTACTGGGTGTGCTCGCGTTGCTCGCAACGGGAACACGCACCTCTTCGTGGAGAGAGTCATTTCAGGTTGCAGGGGCTGTGTTTTTCAGTCCGGCCTTGCTGACTCTCTCGCTAAAGAGCCTTTTCAAGATCGCTGGATTCGGGGGCGCCATAGGGATCTGGGTTGGAGTCGGCATCGTTGTTGGTAGTTTCGAGTTGCTCGGCTGGTATAAGGGGAAGCGTTCGCAGAGTTACCTAAGGGGGATCGTGGGCGACGAAGACTAACCCCTCACGAGATCGACGTGGATTGGGAGCACGCTTCGACTCCGAGGCGGCCTTAGCCGCGACGACGATGGGGATGAAGCGGGGCTCGGAAAGCTGGTTCTTCTCGAAGGTGCGGAGGACCAGGCCTGAGCCGGTGGCGGTGGCGGCGCAGCCGGAGAGCAGGATCCAGCTGTCGCCGCGGGGAAGGAGCACCTGGCTGACCGGGAGATGGTCGCCGTTGCGGGTGGTCACGTCGGTCGGCGCGGCGGCGAGCTCGGTCCAGACGCCGCCGGGGCCGAGACGGGTGAGCACGACCCTTTCTGCGGCGGCGCTGCGGCGGTCGAACCAGACCAGCCGCAGCTCGCCGCGGTGGTCGCCGAACGGCAGGTCGATGCCGTAGTCGATGCCCTGGCGCCACATGCCGGTGGTGTCACCGCCGCCCCAGGGGGTCCAGGTCGAGCGCCGCCAGGTCTTGCCGGAGTCGGCCGAGAGGTAGGCGACGCCATCGCTCGACAGGTAGGCGGCGCCGGCGCCGGGCAGCGCCAGCAACTGGCCGCGGCGGGCGGGCGGCACGCCGGGGAGACCCACGACCCAGGTGGTCGGCGGGCCGCTGGCCGAGAACAGCCCGGTGCCGGTGACCACGCCGTCGCGTTGCCCAGGCGCCGGCACGGCTTGCGGCTGGCTGACCGCGGTCACCGCCAGGCCGCCGCGGCTCTTCCATTCGCGCCCCTCGTAGCGAAACGAGAAGGCCTGGACCAGGCCCTCCTGGCTGGCGGCCGTGAGCGCCACCAGCCAGGGCGCGCCGGTCGCGTCGTAGGCGGCGGTGGCGGTGCCGGCGCTCGGCACCGTCACGGGCTCGCCCAGAGGCTGCCACTCGCCGTGCTCGAAGCGCACCGCCTGCAGGCAGTCGGCGCCGCAGGGCTGCAGCGCCACCACCGGCCCGGGTCCCACCGAGCCCCCGAAGCGGCTGGTCTGCCGCTCCGGCCAGGCGCGGGCCCTGGGCGCGGAGACGGGCGCGACGTCGCTCGCGGTGCCGGCGCTGGCGGCGGCGGCGGCCCCGGCGTCCAGGCCGACGAGCCAGGAACCGGCGCCGCCGCCGGGTCCGCCGACCGCGAACAGCACCATCCCGGACTCGGTATCCATGCCGATGACGGTGAGCGCGGCCGTCGAGTCGCAGATCGCGGCCGCGGGGGCGGCCGAGCCGGCGGGGCCGGCGGCCCCGGAGGCGGGGGCGGACATCAAGCCGGCGGCGGCCAGGGCAAGAGCCGCGGCCGAGCGGAGGCGGAGGCCGGCGCGGGTGAGGGTGCGGGGCAGCAAGGAGATGACGCGTTTCATGCTCGGGGCCTCCGGCTCGACGGATCAGACATCGGGCGCGCCTGAGTGTGGCGAGGAGGGCCCGGCGGCGCCCTCGGTGCCCTCGGCAGGCGTGCGCAGGACGCGCGCCGGCACGCCCGCAACGGTGGCGCCGGCCGGCACGTCGGCGAGCACCACGGCGCCGGCGGCGATGGTCGCGTCGTCGCCGACGGTCACGCCGCCGAGCACCAGGGCGCCGGCGCTGATGGTGACGCGGTTGCCGACCCGCGGGTAGTCGAGCTCGTCGAAGCGCGCCTCGCCGAGGGTGACGCCGTGAAGCAAGGTGCAGTCCTCGCCGATCACCGTGTAGCCCCCGACCACCAGGCCGACGCCATGAGCAATGATGCAGCCGCCGCCGATCTCGGCGCGCGGCAGGATGTCGACGCCGCAGGCGCCGATCGCCCAGCGCCGGCAGACCGCCGGCAACACCGGTATGCGCCAGCTTAGCAGCGTGTGGGCGACACGGTAGGCGACCAGCGCCTGGAAACCGGAGTCGAACAGCAGCGCATCGCACAGCGCCAGCCACCAGCTGCGCCCCTTCACCTGCCGCAGACGGCGGAAGTCCCGGGCCAGCAAGGACCCGAGGGGCGCACGGCGCGGCGGCGGCGGGGGGACGGTGGTGCCCCGACGCGAGGGGCCCACGGCTGGCTCGGCGGTGGTCACGGCCTCGCGCCTTCGGCGATCATCTATTGGCGCCTCCGGCGGTCATTCGCTTGGCGCCTCCGGCGCTCATTCGCTTGGCGCCTCCGGCGCTCATGGCTTGGCGCCTCCGGCAATCATCGCTTGGCGCCTCCGGCGCCTGGTGCGCCCGACCGCGGCACCTCGCGCCGCACGCCGCCACGGCGGCGCAGGGCGCGCAGCAGGCCGAGGCGCGGCAGGCGGCTCCACCACGGATAGGCGCCGCTGGCCTTGAGCAGCAGCTCGAAGCGGCTGATCCCGGGGTTGACGGCGAGGCGGGGCAGCGCGAAGGGGTCGCCTGCCCGGGCGCCGGAGAAGCCGTGGATGGAGGCAGCGGCGACGTAGCCTGCCGCGGCGACGGCGGCGCGGGCGCGGTCGTCGAGGCGGCCGTAGGGGTAACAGAAGGTGGTGACCGGCGCCCCGAGGGCAGCCGCCAGCTCGGCGCGCGCGCCCGCCACCTCGTCGGCGAGCCCGGCGGCATCGCACGTGGTGAGGTCGCGATGATGCCGGCTGTGCGACCCCACCTCGACGCCGGTGGCGGCGACGCCGCGCAGAGCCGGCCCGTCCAGGAGGTCTTCCCGGCGCTCGCCAGGTTCTCCCGGAGGACGGTCCCAGCGATTCGATCCTCCCAGCTCGCCGCTGACGGCAAACAGGGTGGCGGTCATGCCGCGCGCCAGCAGCTCGGGCAGCGCACGGTCCCGGAAGCAGGCGCAACCGTCGTCGAAGGTGAGCACCACGGCGCGGCGGGGCAGCCGGCGGCCGGTGCGGCAGCGCTCGGCGGCTTCGGCCAGCGTCAAGGTGCGGTGGCCGTGGTAGGCGAGCAGGTCCAGCACCTTGGCGAGCTCGTGGCGGGCGAGGTAGCTGTCGGGATGCAGCGGCGGCGGCGCGAGGGCGGCGGCCGGCACGGCCTCGACGTGGTGGA
This sequence comes from Thermoanaerobaculia bacterium, assembly GCA_035949675.1. GTDB lineage: Bacteria > Acidobacteriota > Thermoanaerobaculia > Multivoradales > UBA5704 > JASLEW01. The sequence continues at coordinate 5,772 of DASZHY010000557.1, read as the reverse complement.
ACATGAGCACCGGGACGCGCAGGGGGGTCATGAGCGGTCTCTCCCGGCTGGGCGGCCGCCGCGGCCGCCGCCTGGCACGGCGCCGGCAGGCCGCAGCGAGGTGAACAGGTCGGCGTAGGCGGTCACGGTGGCGGCGATCGGGAAGCGCTCGGCGCGGCGCCGCGGCAGCTCGCCCCAGTCGCGCGACAGCGCCGCGGCCAGCGCCTCGGAATAGGCGCCGGCATCGGTCACGTCGCAGAACAGGCCGGCGCCGCCGATCACCTCGCGCCGGACCGCGTCGTCCGGGGCGACCACCGGCAGGCCGCAGGCCAGCGCTTCGAGGTAGACCAGGCCGAACGATTCGGTGCGCGACGGTAGGGTAAAGCAATCGGCGGCTCCATACCAGAGCGGCATCTCCTCGCGCGCCACCACCCGCCGCAGATAGCGCCCGGCGCCCAGCCGCCCGGCCGCGAGGCGGTCGAGCGCCGCCGCCTCCGGTCCTTCGCCGAGCACCGTCAGGCTGCCCCCGGCAGGCAGCCGGGCCACCGCCTCGACCGCCAGGTGCATGCGCTTGTGGGCGTCGACCGCGCCGACGCAAAGGACTCGCGGGTGCGGCAGCGGCGGACCCGCCGGCGGTGATGGAGGCGTTGGCGCCAAGGGCGCCAAGGGCGCCATGGAAGGCATGGGAGGCATGGGAGCCTGGGGCGGCATGGGAGCCTTTGGCGCCAGGGGCGTCCGGGCGGCCGCGGCCTGCCAGCGCCCGAGGTCGATGCCGTGCGGGATGACCACGACCGCGGCGCCGGGGGCGCGGGCGCGCACCATCTCGGCAGCGGCGGCGGTGAAGGTCACCACGCGGTCCGGCCGCTGGCGCGCGAAGGCCCCCTCCCACTTCGGGTCGACGCCGTGGGCGATGTCGACGAAGGGAACGCCGCGACAGCGCCGCAGCAGGCGGCAGAGCCAGGCCCCGACCAGGCCGCCCTCCATCACCACCGCGTCGAAGCCGCCGCGCCAGAGATGCGGCAGGGCCGCCAGCGCCGCCGTGTACCATTCGAGGCTCTGCGGGTCGAGGTAGAGGCTGTCGAACGCCTTGCGGCCGAGACGCGTGGCCCGGTACAGGGCATCGACCAGCGGCTGGTCCCGCGGCAAGGCGCGGATGCGGGTGTGCGGCACCGGTGCCGGGCCGCGGCAGAAGAGGTGCACCGCGAAGCCGGGCAGCGCCGCCAGACCCTGGCAGAGCTCGACGACGAAGGCCTCGGCGCCGCGCGCGACCACGCCGACTCCGGGCATGACGAAGGCGACGCGCATCAGGGCTCGGCGAACGGGGCCGCGAGCGCGGCGGCAGCCGGATCGCCGGGCAGCGGCGCCGCCGAGAAGAAATCGCGGAACGGGCCGCGGAAACGCGCCAGGTAGAGCGCGAAGGCGCCGGCCGCCGCCGGGATGGAGATGCCCAGACGCCACCAGGTCGCCGGCGGCGCCCACCAGCCGGCCAGCGCGAAGAGCGGCAGCGGCACAAGGTAGAGGTACAGGAGGTCGCGCGCCAGGCGGCCGAGCTCGGCGCGGCCCAGGATGCGGTAGACGCGCCAGGTCATCAGCAGGCTGCCGAGGAGCAGGTAGTTGGCCCAGGCCATGCCGATGGCGCCGAGGCGCTGGGTGAGCAGGATGCCGAACAGCGTCAGCGAGGCGATGTTGAGGGCGACGACGGCGAACCAGGCGCGGTCCTGGCCCTCGCTCTTGAGCAGCTCGCCGCCGAGCGGCGAGAACGGATCGGCGAGCGGCGCGAAGCAGAGCACCCGCACCAGCGGCACGGCCGGCGCCCAGCGCGGACCGATCAGGATGCGCACCAGGACCACCTCGGCGTTGAACGCCAGGAAGTAGCCGCCCAGCGTCTGCAGGCCGAGCAGGCTCACCGTGCCGAGCCGGTAGGCGGCGAGGTAGCGCGGGCGGTCGCCGTGCCGGCGGTAATCGATCAGCGCCGGGTACAGCACCCGCGCCACCGCCGGCATCACCAGCTCCTGCAGGCGGAACCCCCATTCGCGCGCCTTGTTGTACTGCGCGGTCCAGAAGGCGCCGGCGGCCACGCCGAGGCCGGAGCCGACGATGAGCTTGCTCACCTGCGGCACCGGCAGCGCGGCGAGCGCGATCAGGAAGAGAAAATAACTGCGGCCGATCATCGACGGCAGGGAGGCGAAGCTGGCGCGGTCGAGGCGCAGCGGAATCAAGCCCCATGCGCGGCGCCACAGCAGGACGGCGAAGAGCGCCGCGCCCACCAGCTGGCCGGCGACCAGGGCCCAGACGCCGGCGCCGGCCGCGGCCAGGGCGATCGACACCGCGGCGATGGCCGCGCCGCGGGCGATCTCTGGCGCCACCAGGCGGCCCACCTGCAGCTGGCACTCGTAGTAGACGCGCGGCACCACCGCCAGGCCGTCGAGAAACACCCACCAGGCGTAGACCGCCAGCACCGCCGGCAGCCTGGGGTCGAGCCCGGCGGTGGCCGGCGCCGCCAGCGCCAGCACGGCGCTGAGCACGAGGCCGGCGCCCGCCTCCCAGGCCAGCACCGCGCCGAAGGGCCGCTCGGGGTGGCGCACCAGCTCGTAGGGCAAGCCGAGGTCGCGGACGATGGCGGTGATCACCGCCAGGGCGAGGGCCAGGTCGTAGAGGCCGATCGCCTCGGGCAGGATGATGCGCGCCAGCGCCAGATCGCTGGCGGCGCGGATGAGCACGCGGCCGAGCTGGCTGCCATAGGCCGCCAGGGTGGAGCTCAGGAAGCGCCGCTCGGAGGAGCGCATGGGGCGGATTCTGTCACCTCCTCCGGCGGCCGCTCTGCCGTGGGCCTGGTTATGGGTCTTTCCAGGTGTCCAGGATGGCCTGGTACCAGGCCCGCCGGAAGGCGGCAACGGCCGGGAGGGCTCGCCAGCAACGGAGAAGTGCGGGGTGGCGCAGGAAGATCGCCGCGGCGCCGGTCCACGCCTTGAGGGGGGCGGCCAGGCTCAGGCGGCGGCGGGTGGCCCAGGTGGGGCCGCCGGCGAAGGCGCCGGGGTGGCGGGCGAGGAACTGGCGGAAATGAGCGCCGTACCAGGCGGCGTGGGCCTCGAGCTCGCGGCGGCTGGCGCGCACCGCGGCGTGCTCGACCAGGGCGCCGGGCACGAAGGCGGTGGCGAGGCCAGCGGCGCGGGCGCGCAGCACCCAATCGTGGTCCTCGCTGGTCGGCAGGCTCTCGTCGAACGGTCCGACGCGCTCCCAGGCGGCGCGCGTCACGCCGAGGTTCAAGCTGCCGAGCGGGCGCCGGGTGTCGGCCTCGGCCGGGCGGTCGGCCAGCAGCGGGTGGAAGGAGGCGATGTTGTCGGCAAGCGCCCAGACGCCACCGACGCCGGCAGTGCCGCCGATGCCGGCGCCGTTGGCGATGTCTGCAGCAGTGCCGGCGGTCCCGGCCGAACAATCGCGCGGGAAGGTGACGGCGCCGCCGGCCACCGGGGCGTCGCCGAGGGCCGCCGCCAGCTGCCGCATCCAGCCGGCGGCGGGCCGGCAGTCGGCGTCGGTGAACAGCAGCAGCTCGCCGCGCGCGGCGGCGACGCCGCGGTTGCGCGCCGCCGCGGGGTTGAGGCGTTCGGCGGCCGCGACGAAGCGCACCGCGCCGTCACGCGGCACGAGGCCGGGCGCGTCGCTCCCCACGACCAGCACCTCGACGCCTGGCCCCGGCGCGCCCTGCTCGCGCAGGGCGGCGAGCGTGCGGTCGACCAGCGGCGAATCCAGGTCCGGAACGACGATGCTGATGCGCGGAGAGTCAGCCAGGGGCGTCCCTCATCATCCGCACCTTGCGCGCCCAGAAGCGGGAGCGCATCGCGCTGACGCTGGCGATGCGGTTCTCGGCGACGCGATGGGCGGCGACCGAGGTGGGGATGCCGTGCGTGCGCGACATCTCGAAGATGCGGGTGGTGTTCTGGTAGAGGCCGCGCGCCATGTCCATGGCGGTCTCGCGGTTGTAGCCGGTCAACTCGCTGTAGACGTTGATCAGGCCGCCGGCGTTGAGCACGAAGTCCGGCGCGTAGAGGATGCCGCGGGCGTGGAGGGCCTGGCCGTCGCGCTGCTCGTCCGCGAGCTGGTTGTTGGCGGAGCCCGCCACGATCTTGCAGCGCAGTCTAGGGATGGTGCGGTCGTCGAGCACGGCGCCCAGGGCGCAGGGGGCGAGGACGTCGCACTCGGCCTCCAGGATGTCGGCGGGCTGCAGGATCTCGACGCCCAGCTCCTCCCTCGCCCTGGCCGTCGCCTCGCGATCGATGTCGGCGGCGAAGAGCTTCGCCCCTTCCTCGTGGAGATAACGGGCGAGCGCGAAGCCGACGCTGCCGAGGCCCTGGATGGCGACGGCGAGGCCGGCGAGACGCGGGCTGCCGAGCTGCCAGGCGGCGGCGGCCTTCATCCCCTGCAAGACTCCGAACGCGGTCACCGGCGAGGGGTCGCCGCCGCCGCCCTGGGAAGGGGAGAGGCCGGTGACCCAGCGGGTCTCGGCGAGGATCTGCTCCATGTCCTCCATGTCGGTGCCGACGTCCTCGGCGGTGATGTAGAGGCCCCCGAGCGACTCGACGTAGCGGCCGAAGGTGCGCAGCAGCGCTTCCGATTTTTCCTGCTTGGGGTCGCCCAGGATCACCGCCTTGCCGCCGCCCAGGTTGAGGCCGGCGGCCGCCGCCTTGTAGGTCATGCCGCGAGACAGGCGCAGCACGTCGGTCAGCGCTTCGTCCATCGTGGCGTAGGGCCACATCCGCACTCCGCCCAGCCCCGGCCCCAGCACGGTCGAGTGCAGGGCGATGATGGCCCGCAGGCCCACCGCGGGGCTCGAGCAGAAGAGCACCCGCTCGTGCCCCATGGCGGCCATCTGCTGGAAGAGATCCATCGCGCTTCCTTTCTGGCCAGTCTAGCCCCGATGTCGCCTGTCGCCGCCTGTTGCCGGCTGGCGGGCCCTCGGAAGTGGCGCTCCTACGTCGCGATTGCGAGTGGTGAATAGCATCGAATCGCTCGCCCCCGCAACCCCTCGGCCCCTGGCGGCCCGGATGGCGGCCGCCGGATACCGGCCGAAGCCGGCGGTTCCAGAGGCGGTAGCTCAGGAGGAGGGGGCGGCGATCGCGGGCGGCACGGCGTCCTTGCCGCCGCCGAGCTCGGACAGGAGCATGGCGGCAAGGATGAGGGCGCCGCCGGCGGCGAGGCTGGCTGTCCAGGGCTCGCGGCCGATGGCCACCGAGAACAGAGCGGCGACGACGGGCTCGAAGGTCAACAGGATGGCGGCCTCGGTGGCGCTCAGGTGACGCTGGGCATAGAGCTGGCAGAAAAAGGCGAAAGCGGTGCCGAGGATGCCGGAGAAGCCGATGGCAAAGAGCGCGAAGCTCGTGAGCTCGGCGGCGCGCGGCGGCGCGATCGCCAGCGACGGCGCGGCGAGGGCCGCCACCACCGCGAACTGCACGGCGGCCAGGATGACCAGCGAGCCGAGTGGCGCGGCGGCGGCGTCGGTCGCGGCTCCGATCGTCGCCAGTCGCGACACTCCCTGTTTGTCGGTCTGCCGGCGCTGCCGCTGCTTCAGGACGCGCTCGATGGCCACGATGTGGCCGGCGACGGCCAGGGCGCCGGCCAGCGACAGGGCGTCGCCGCGGCCGAAGGCGCCGCTCGCGCCGGCCGCCGCCGGCACCCTGGCCTTCGCCTGCCACATCGTCGCCATCGAGCGCATCTTGCGCCGGCGCCAGCAGATCGTCGAGCGAGGAGTGTCGCGACCGGCGACGACCGGAGCCGCCACCACGCCGCCGATGCCCG
>DASZHY010000556.1:0-17551 GCA_035949675.1 Thermoanaerobaculia bacterium | reverse complement strand
CGTCCCCTTCTTCTCGATCTCCGGCTCGGACTTCGTCGAGATGTTCGTCGGCGTCGGCGCCTCGCGCGTGCGGGACCTCTTCGAGCAAGGCAAGAAGAACGCCCCCTGCATCGTCTTCATCGACGAGATCGACGCCGTGGGCCGCCATCGCGGCGCCGGCCTCGGCGGCGGCCACGACGAGCGCGAGCAGACCCTGAACCAGTTGCTCGTCGAGATGGACGGCTTCGAGTCCAACGAAGGCGTCATCCTGATCGCCGCCACCAACCGCCCGGACGTGCTCGATCCCGCCCTGCTGCGGCCAGGCCGCTTCGACCGGCGGGTGATCGTCGACCGCCCGGACATCAACGGCCGGCTGGGCATCCTCAAGGTGCACACCCGCTCCATCCCCCTGGACGACGACGTGCAGCTGTCGATCATCGCCCGCGGCACCCCCGGCTTCGCCGGCGCCGACCTCGCCAACCTCGTCAACGAGGCGGCGCTGATCGCCGCCCGCCTGAACAAGAAAAAGGTCCACATGGCCGACTTCGAGTTCGCCAAGGACAAGGTGCTGATGGGCGTCGAGCGCAAGACCCTGATGCTCACCGACGAGGAGAAGCGGGTCACCGCCTACCACGAGGCCGGGCACGCCCTGGTCGCCGCTTTCACCCCGGGCTCCGATCCCTTGCACAAGGTGACCATCATCCCGCGCGGGCGGGCGCTGGGCCTGACGATGCAGCTGCCCACCGAGGACAAGTACACCTACCGCAAGCAGTACGTGGAGGCCCAGATCGCCATCCTGATGGGTGGCCGGGTGGCCGAGGAGCTGACGCAGGAGGACATCACCACCGGCGCCGGCAACGACATCGAGCGCGCCACCGACGTCGCCCGCCGCATGGTCTGCGAGTGGGGCATGTCCGACCTTGGTCCGCTCTCGTACGGCAGCAAGGAGGAGCCCGTCTTCCTCGGCCGGGACTTCGCGCAGCGCGCCGACTACAGCGAGGACACGGCCCTGCGGATCGACCGCGAGGTGTCGCGCATCGTGCAGCACGCCTACGTGCAGGCGACCGCCGTCCTCACCGAGCACCGCGACGTGCTCGAGCGCCTGGCCCAGGAACTGCTGGAGCGCGAATCGCTGGATGGCGAGGAGGTCTACCGCACCATTCGCGAGATGACCGGCCGCGAGCCCGCACCGCCCCGGCAGACGGTTCCCGGCGAGGGACTGGTCATCGGCGGCCGCGACGTGCCCGAACCGATGCTGGCGCCGCGCCCCGCCGCCAGCGCGGTCACCGCGGAGATGCCGGATAGGCCGGAGATCTCGGACTCGGACTCGGACTCGGACATCGAGGCCGTCCCGGCGGCGGCAACGCCGCCGACGCCAAACACCGCGCCCGAGCGGCCCGCCGACTGGGCGGCGCAACCGCGGGAGCCCCGCGAAGCGCCCGAGGTCGCCGGCGCCAAGCGCCGCTCCGCCCAGCCGCCGGTGCCCGGGCCGGAAAAGTCCTCCTGAGCAGCAATCCCTCCGACGCCGGCAGGATTGACAGCGCGGCGGCGTGCCGTGCGGAAGGCAGCGCGATACACTAAACGGGCGCTGGCTACCACTCGCCGGCATGGAGACCGCCCGACTGCCAGGAATCCCCGCCACCCTTCCGACCTCGACGCAATGGGCCCTGCGGCTGCCCGGGGGCCGCCGGCTGCCCCTGGCAGGGGGCCGGCCGCTGGTGATGGGCGTCCTCAACCTCACTCCCGATTCCTTCAGCGACGGCGGGCTGTGGACCGAGCCGGAGCGCGCCGTCGACCATGCCCTGGCGATGCTCGAGGGCGGCGCCGACATGGTGGACCTGGGCGCCGAATCGACCCGCCCGGGGGGCGGCGTCTACGGCGCCGGCGCCCGCGCCATCACCGCCGAGGAGGAACTGGCGCGCCTGCTGCCGGTGCTCGCGCCGCTGCGCCGCGCCACCGCGGCGCCGCTGTCGGTCGACACGCGCAAGGGCGAGGTGGCGCGCCGCGCCCTGGCGGCCGGCGCCGACCTGATCAACGACGTCAGCGCGCTCGGTGATCCGGTCCTGGCGGCGGTGGTGGCCGCCGCGGGTTGTCCGCTGGTGTTGATGCACAGCCGCGGCGAGCTGCCCACGATGCAGCGTCGCATCTCGTTTCAGGACCTGGTGGGAGAGGTCCGCGGCGAGCTCGAGCTGGCCGTCGGGCGCGCCGTCGCGGCCGGCATCGACGAGGAGCAGCTGATCGTCGATCCGGGGCTCGGCTTCGGCAAGACCGCCGGGCAGAACATGACGTTGCTGCGCCGCCTGCCGGAGCTCGCCGCCATCGGCCGGCCGCTGCTGGTGGGGGCGAGCCGCAAGAGCTTCATCGCCGTCGCCGAGCGCTTCGGCGCGCCGGCAGCCGCGGCCAGGCCGGCTGCGCCGGACGCTCCCACGGCGCCGGAGGCGGCGGCCGTGCCGACCCTGACGGCCGTGCCGACCCCGGCGCCGGCGCCCTCCGCTCCCGCCAGCCGGCTGGCCGGCAGCCTCGCGGCCCTGGCCTGGGCGGCGGCCGGCGGCGCCGCCATCGTGCGCGTCCATGACGTCCCCGAATCGGTCCGCTTTCTCGCCGCCTGGCGGGCGATCGCCGCGGCATCCGAGGCAGACACTTGAGCTGGACGACCTGGACGCAGTTCTTCGGGCTGCTCAACTGGCACGACGCCGTCGACATCCTGGCGGTGGCGGTGGTGATCTACAACCTGCTGCTGCTGATCCGCGGCACGCGCGCGGTGCAGGTCTTGCTGGGGATCGTCTTCGTCGGCCTGGTCTACTATGTCGCCCGCTGGGCCGAGCTGGTGACCCTGCAGACCATCCTCGAGAGCCTGCTGATCGCCCTGCCCTTCGCCATCATCGTGCTGTTCCAGCAGGAGATGCGGCGAGCGCTCGCCAACTTCGGACGCAACCCTTTGTGGGGACTAGCCAAGTCGCAGCAGATGGCCGCGGGGTTCGGCGACATCGTGCTCGCCGCCACGACGCTGTCGTCGCGGCGCATCGGCGGCCTGATCGTGATCGAGCGGCTGCAGGGGCTGCGCACCTACGTCGAGAACGGCATCGCCCTGGACGCCGTGCTCTCCTTCGACCTGCTGATCAACATCTTCACCCCCGACACGCCGCTGCATGACGGCGCGGTGATCGTGCAGGAGGACCGCATCGCGGCCGCCGCCTGCTTCCTGCCGCTCTCGGCCAATCCCGGCCTGGCGAAGGATCTCGGCACCCGCCACCGCGCCGCGCTCGGGATCTCCGAGGAGACCGACGCGGTCGCGGTCGTGATCTCGGAGGAGACCGGGATCATCTCGATCGCGTGCGACGGCGAGATCGTGCGCGAGCTGGACGGCAAGAGCCTGCGCAACGCTCTGTACAAGTACCTGATCACCGATCAATATCCTCCGGGGCCGCAGCGGCCGCCGGGGCCGGCGGCGCCGGGATCGCTGGGACCGCCGGGCTCGCGCGGGAGCGCCGGGTGAACGCCGGCACCCAGACCTGGGGTTTGCGGGTGCTGGCCCTGGGCATCGCCATCGGCCTGTGGTTCAACTTCTCCTTCGAGGCGCGCGAGGCGCCCTCGGAGCGCCTGATCGAGGCGGGGGTCAGCTACAACCGGCCGCGCGACTTCATCGTCCTCGCCCCGGTGCAGAGCGTGAACGTTCGGCTGCGCGGCAGCAGCAAGGCGGTCCGCCGCCTGAACCCCTCCCAGGTGAGCGTGCAGGTGGACCTGGCACGCTACCAGGAAGGAACCTGGCAGGTGAGCCTGGGAGCCGAGAACGTGCTGATGCCGGAGAACCTCGAGGTGGTGTCGATCGAGCCGCCGGTCATCCGGGCGGAGCTCGAGAAGGAGGTCACTCAGCGCCTGCCGGTGGTGCCCAAGCTGACCGGCGAGCCTGCCGGCGGCGCCACGCTCGAGGAGCCCGAAGTGCTTCCCAACCAGGTGCTGGTGACCGGCCCGCTGTCGCGCATCACCAAGGCCGGTACCCTGTCGACCCAGCCCATCAGCCTCGACGGTCATGCCATTCCCTTCGAGGTGCAGGTGCCCGTCGTCTCGCCCGACCCGCTGATCCAGATCGTGCAGCCGTTCAAGGTCCTGGTGCGGGTGGTGCTGACGCCCCCGCTGGTGGAGACGCCGCCGGAGCGTCCGCCGCGCCGCAGCCGCGGGAGGCCCGGCTGAGCCCCGCGGCCGGCAGCGACGCTGGCGAGCGCCTCTTCGGCACCGACGGCATCCGCGGCCGCTTTGGCGAGCCGCCGCTCGACCGCGCCACGGTCACGGCGCTGGCTGGGCAGCTCGCGGCGCTGCTCGCCGAGCGCCGGCCGGCGGGCGGGGCGCCGGTCGAGGTGGTCCTGGGCGGCGACACGCGGGAGAGCACCGCCGAGATCTGCGGCTGGCTGGCCGCCGGGCTCGCCAGGGGAGGCGCCGCCGTCCGCTACGCCGGCGTCGTCCCGACGCCGGGTGTCGCCTTCCTGGCCGCCGAGCTCGGCGCGGACGCCGGCGTCGTGGTGTCGGCCAGCCACAACCCCTATCCGGACAACGGCATCAAGCTGTTCGACGCCCAGGGCTTCAAGTGGAGCGAGGCGGCCGAGAAAGAGCTCGAAGACCGCCTGCGTACCACCGCTGGCGCCGACTCCTCCGGCCCCAGCGCCGGTGCCCAAGGCGATCATGGAGCCGGACCGGCGCGGCCGGCCGCCAGCAGCCTGGCGGCGCAGCCGGCTCGGGGCGTAGTCGCCGAAGCGACGGCGCGGCCGCCGGTGGAGACGGAGCTGCGGGAGCGCTACCTCCGGCGCCTGGCGGCCACGGTGGAGCCCGCTCCCTCGGCGGCGGGCGGGAGCCGGGAGCCGCCGCTCGCCGGCCTGCGGGTGGTCCTCGACACCGGCCACGGCGCCGCCTCGGCCTACGCCGGCGAGCTGTTCGGCCGCCTGGGGGCCGAGGTCAACCTGCTCTGCGCCACGCCGGACGGCCGCAACGTCAACCAGGGCTGCGGCTCGACCGCGCCCGCCGGAACGGCCGTCGCCGTCGTCGCCGCCGGCGCGCACCTCGGCGCCGCCTTCGACGGCGACGCCGACCGCTGCATCCTGGCCGACGAGCGCGGCGAGGTGCGCGACGGCGACGCCATTCTCTACCTCTGGGCGACGCGGTTGCTCGAGGAAGGGCGCCTGGTGCCGCCGGCCATCGTCGCCACCTCGATGAGCAACCTGGGGCTCGAACGGGCGCTTGCCCGTCATGGAATTGCGGTGGTGCGCTGCGGGGTCGGCGACCGCCTGGTGGTCGAGACGATGCGCCGCGACGGCATCCTGCTCGGCGGCGAGCAATCGGGGCACGTCGTCAGGCTCGACCTCGCCCCGACCGGCGACGGCCTGCTCACCGCGGTACAGATGGCCGCCCTGGTGCAGCGGGCCGGCCGCCCGCTGTCCGAGCTGCTCGCCGGCTTTCGCCGTTATCCGCAGACCCTGGTCAACATCCGCGTGGCGCGCAAGCCCGACCTCGCCAGCCTGCCGCGGGTCGCCGCCGCCGCCCGCGAGGTGGAGGAACTTCTGGGCGCCGACGGCCGCCTGGTCCTGCGCTACAGCGGGACCGAGCCGCTGGCCCGGGTGATGATCGAGGGTCCCGACCAGGAGACCATCGAAACCCTGGCCGGCCACCTCGCCGCCATCATCGGCGACGAGCTGGGCCAGCCGGCGGGTTAAAGCTACGTTGCCGCAAGGACCGCTACGCGGTCCGCATCACGCTCGATCCCAGCAACAGCGTCGTCAGTAGAAAACGCGCAGAGTACGTCAATCTACTGCCAGACATTATGCCACTCTCAGTCGAACACTTCGAAAAGAGGTTGCGAATGCGACTATTACTGTAGTACCATCATAAATTGCCGAGCAATTGTGCTTGACGCCTCTCAAGGAGAGCAGGATGACAAAGCGGAAGACCGAGAAGTTGATGGACCGGCTCGACAGCACGGATTTGCAGAGCGCCAGAGGCGGCTGTGGCGCCGGCCAGTCGAGTGACGGCAAGCCGTTGCCGAATCCGAACCCCTAGCGGCGGCCACGCTTCTCGCCGGCACGGCGGCTCCGTCGCGAAGGGGCCGCCGTGTCAGGCTCGGGCCACCCTCCGCGCCGCAGACCGTCAACTAGCGTGCGTCAGCGAGCCAAGCTCGGCACTGCGACAAGTGGTGTGATCTCTGGGTCGGACTGTCCGTGGGGGCGATGCACAACGTCCATGGCTGAAGGAGCCGCCGCGGCCGCCGGCACCGTGCCGAAGCGACGCTCGCGGCGCCGGAACTCGAGCACCGCCTCTTCCAGGTCGGCGGCGCCGAAGTCGGGCCACATGCGGTCGGTGAAGATGAGCTCGGCGTAGGCGCACTCCCACAGCAGGAAGTCCGAGAGGCGCTTCTCGCCGCCAGTGCGGATCAACAGGTCGACGTCGTGGGCGCGCTCCTCGGGGCACTCGGCGACGAGCCGCGAGAACTCCTCGCGTGAGATGGGGCCGGACGGGCGGGACGCCGGCGCTTCGCCGTCACTGCCGGGCGGCACCGCGTCCTGGCCGCGGCTGAGGCGCCAGGCGGCCCGCAGGATGGCGTCGCGCGCCGAGTAGTCGACGGCGATCCGCAGCCAGAGCTTCTGGCCCCGGGCAGTCGCCCGCTCGGCCGACTCGATCTCCCGCACCAGCGACGCGGCCAGGCGGTCGCGCCTGCCGATGACCTGGACGCGCACGCCGTTTTCGACGCAACGCCCGGTCTCGGCCATCAGGTAGCGGCGCAGCAGGCGCATCAGGGCGCCCACCTCATCCGGCGGCCGCCGCCAGTTGTCCGAAGAGAAGGCATACAGGGTCAGGATGTCGATGCCCAGACCCGGCGCGGCCTCCACCGTGCGCCGCACCGCGTCGGCGCCCGCCAGGTGCCCCGCGGGGCGCGACTTGCCCCGCGACACCGCCCATCGGCCGTTGCCGTCCATGATGATGGCGGCATGGAGCCCGCTCAACGCCCGCCTCCCGCCGCTCCCGGCGCCAGGATCTCGACCAGCTTCTCATGGGCCATCGCCCATCCCTCCTCGATACCGAACCAGAGTGAATGCACAACTTGAATCTCGGACGCCCCGGGACGCCTCGAGACGTCCTGCGATGTCCGTCCCGTTCCTCGAACCTCAGGTCTCCCGCCCCGACTTCGGCGCACGTCCCGCGCCGGCAGTCAGGTGTCGTCGGGTGTCGTCAGCCGTCGTCAGGTGTCTCAGCCGTCGCGAGTGGCATGGATGATGGCTTCCATGTGGTCGAGATAGCGCTCGAGCGCTCCCTTGCCGGCAGTGGTCAGGCGGAACTCCGTCTTGGGCAGCCGGCCGACGAAAGACTTGTCGCACCGGATGTAGCCGGCCTCCTCGAGCTTGCGCGCGTGCACGCTCAGATTGCCGTCGGTGGTGCGCAGCAAGGTCTTGAGGTCGTTGAAGCTCAGCCGCTCGTTGACCGCCAGCGCCGACACGATCCCCAGCCGCATGCGCTCGTGGATCAGCCGGTCGAGATCGAGCGCCGCGCCGGTGATGGCGGGCGGGGGCGGCTGGGGCGCCGCGTGGTCCCCGTCGCGGGGCAGCGGGCTGCGCTTGGCGGTCCTAGCCATGCGTCACCTTCCCGTCAGCCGCCATGGCGCCTCCAGATGTAGAGGCCGAAGAGCAGGTTGAGAACGCCGAAGCCGGCGGCCAGGAAGCCGTCGCCCCAGGCAGCAGGAGCGAACAGCGCCAGCGCGCCCAGCGCCATGAAACCCAGCCCCATGACCGGCACGATGCGCACCGAGAAGGCGCCGCCGGTGACCACGGCAGTGCCGTACAGCAGCAGCCAGACGCCGGGCAGGAGCGCGCGCTGGCCGGCCGCCAGCAGGGCATAGGTGAGCAGCGCGCCGGCCAGGAGCGGCGGCACCAGCCCGAGCGCGAAGCGGCGGCCCGGCCGCGACAGCAGGCTGACGCGCGCCTGGCGCGCCTTCCACACCACGGCGCCGCCGGTCACGAGTGCGGCGACCAGGGCTTCCCCGAGCCAGATGATCAGCCACCCCTGGGCCGTCGCCTGCCGCGACGCCAGCCAGGCCGCCGCCAGCGCGGTCAACCCGACGGCGATCTCACCGACGCCCGAGACGGCAGTGAAGTAGACCGCCTCCTCCATCGTCTGGCGGATGAAGCGCAGGTTGTCCATCGCCCGCACGTGGAGCGCGGGAGGCTCGGCTGCTGCGGTAAGCGAGGAACGAGAAGAGCGTGCTGGCGTGGGCAAGGTCACGGCGCAACTCTAGCGGCCGCCCGAGCCCTCGTCAAGTACTTTGCGCCACAAAGTCAAGTCAGGAGGCGTCAGGAAGCGCTTTTGCCATCCGCGGCGAGCTTTTGCCTGGCCATCGACGCCACCATCGCGACCATGCCCATCAGGCCCATCGACTTGCCCATCGACAGCTCGCGGCCGAAGACCCGGTAGACCAGGTCCTGCGGCACCGCCGCCACCTGCTCGAGCGGCGCCCCCGAGAGCCCCTCGTCCAGGAGCACCGCCAGCGACTTGGCCGAGATGCCCTGCGGGTTCTCGACCGCGAAGTGGAAGTCCAGCGTGCCGTCCGGCCGGTCCTCTCCCCAGACGTAGGCCTGCGATTCGCAGGCGGGCACCAGATGGTCGTCGGAGAAGGGCCGCCGCGCCAGGCGCGGCGGCACCTCCTCGAAACGGTCGGCGATGTCGATCAGCAGCTGGATGCGCTCGGCCCGGTCAGGGACCATGTCGAGCAGCTCGAGAGTCTCGTCCAGCTTTCCGGGCAGCTGCGGCATGGTCACGAATCCCGGCGGCCGGCTGCCGCCTCAACGCTCGATGGGCACCCCCACGAGGTTGCCCCACTCCGTCCAGCTGCCATCATAGTTGCGGACCTTGGGATAGCCCAAGAGGTGGGTGAGCACGAACCAGGTGTGGCTGCTGCGCTCGCCGATCCGGCAGTAGACGACGACGTCGTCGTGCGGCGACAGGTGCGCCTCCCCCTCGTAGATGGCCTTCAGGTCCGAGGCCGATTTGAACGTGCCGTCGTCGGGATTCACCGCCCGCGCCCACGGCACGTTGGCGGCGCCCGGGATGTGGCCGCCGCGCAGCGCCCCCTCGTTCGGGTACTCGGGCATGTGCAGCCGCTCGCCGGTGTACTCGGCCGGGCTGCGCACGTCGATCAACCGGCCCTTGCTCTGCAGGTGGTCCAGGACCTGCTGGCGGAAGGCCCGGATCTTCTTGTCGTCGCGCGGGTTCGCCTGGTAGTCCGCGGGCGGGTACTGCGGCACCTCGCGGCTCAGCTCCCGGTTCTCCTTCGCCCATTTGATGCGGCCGCCGTCCATGATCTTGGCCTGGCCGTGGCCGAAGAGCTGGAAGACCCAGTAGGCATAGGTCGCCCACCAGTTGTTGCGGTCGCCGTAGAAGACGACGGTGGTGTCCTTGCCGATCCCCATCCGGCGCATCAGCGCCGAGAAGCCCTGGTGGTCCAGGTAGTCGCGGCGCACCTGGTCGTTGAGGTCGCGCGTCCAGTCGATCTCGACGGCGCCCGGAATGTGGCCAGTGCCGTAGAGCAGCGGGTCCTCGTTGGATTCGACGATACGGATCTTCGGGTCCTGCAAATGCTGGGACACCCACTCGGTGGACACCAGCACGTCCGGATGCACATAGCCTCGGCTCTCGATCTCGCTCACGGTGTCGGCTCTCCTTTCACGCCCCGGAGGACGGGAGACTCTATTTGTGACCAGTCATATCATCTTTGTGCGGCACCGCCAACGGCACGGGACAGCGCGCGCCCGGAGGCAGGGAGTCGGGTTCGACAGGGCCGCGAACGCCGGCGCGGCGGCGTCAATCCCGCCGGGTCAATTCACGCAGCGCGCGCAGCTCGACCAGCAGGTCGTCCGGACCGATCGGCTTGCCGAGGTGCTGCTGGTAGCCGGCCTCGAGCGCCATCCTGCGGTCGGTCTCGCCGGCGTAGGCGGTGAGGGCGACGGCAGGCACCGGCACCGCTCCCGATTGCGCCTCGCGCGCCCGGATGCGGCGGATCAGCGCATAGCCGTCCTCGCCGGGCAGGCTGATGTCGCTGAGGATGAGGTCCGGCGGCGAGGTGTCGAACGATTCCAGGGCGGCGGCCGCGGTACCGGCCTCGATGACGTTGAGCCCGGCCCGGCCCAGGAGCAGGACCAGCGCCTGCCGGGTCTCGACGTCGTCCTCGACGAGCAGCAGGGTCAGGCCGCTCAGGATCGCCGAGTCCTCCTCGCCGGCGGCCGGCGCGCCGGCCGCCACCTGGGACGGGGCGTACACCGTCACCCTGGGCAGCGGCAGCCGCACGACGAACGTCGCGCCCTGGTTGGGCCCGGGGCTCCGGGCGCCGATCGTGCCGCCGTGCAACTCGGTCAGCTGCTTGGCGATCGCCAGGCCCAGACCGACCCCGCCGTGCACGCGCGCCTTCGAGGCGTCGCCCTGACGGAAGCGGTCGAAGACGTCGGGGAGGAAGTCGGACTTGATCCCGGCGCCGGTGTCGGCGACGCTGATCTCGACCTCTTCCTTCAGCCGCCGCAGCGCGACCTCGATCCGCCCGCCCTGGGGCGTGAACTTGACCGCGTTGGTCAGCAGGTTCCAGACGATCTGGCGCAGCCGGTCCGGATCGGCCCGCACCACCCCGACGTCCTGTCCCAGGTCCGCGTTCACCGTCAATTGCTTGGCGTCGGCGGTCGGCTCGATGGACTCGATCGCCTCGTGGACCACCCCGGCGAGCTCGATCTCCCGCACCTGCAGCCGCAGGTTGCCGCTGCTGATCCGCGACACGTCGAGCAGGTCCTCGATCAGCGCCTTCTGGGCCTCGGCGCCCCTGGTGATGGCGGCGAGCCCTTCGCCGACCTGCGGCTCGGTTGCGGCCGCGGCGGTCCCCTGCAACAGCTTCGCCCACAGCAGGATGGCGTTGAGGGGTGTCCGCAGCTCGTGGCTCAGCGAGGCCAGGAACTCGTCCTTCATGCGGTTGGCGGCCAGGGCCGCCTCGCTGGAAACCCGCGTCGCCTCCTCCGCCTGCCGGCGCAGCGTGTCGTCGCGCATCACCATGACGAAGCCGCGCAGCGAGCCGTCCTGGTGACGCAGCGCCGCCAGCACGCCGCTGCCCCAGAAACGGCTGCCGTCCTTGCGGATGTGCCAGCGCTCGTCCTTCGCCCGGCCGGTCCCGACCGCCTGCGCGAGCTCGCCGCCCGGCACGCCCGCCTGGCGGTCCTCGGGGGTGAACAGCATCGCCGCCTCATGTCCGACGGCCTCCGCGCCGCTGTATCCCAGCAGCCGTTCGGCCCCCTCGTTCCAGGCGGTGATGAGTCCGGCGGGATCGAGCATCAGCATCGCGAACTCGGGCACGCCCTCGACGAGCAACCGCAGCCGCTCCTCGCTTTCGCGCAACGCGGACTCTGCCTGGTGACGGGCAGTGATGTCGACGGCCATGCCGACGATGAAGCGGCGCCCGTCCTGCAAGGTGCCGGGCGCGCTCGCGCTGAGGCTCCACTGGCGGCCGGCGCCGCCCTTGGTGCGGATCGCGAGCTCGACCTCGAGCGAGCGCCGGTCGCCTGTGAACAGCTCGTGGAGCTGGCGGCGCAACGCCGCGGCACCGTCGCCCTGGACGAGGCTCAGCCAGGCGTCGAGCGTCGGCACGTCCTTCAGGGTGGTGCCGGTCGCCTCGGTCCAGGCGCGGTTGATCTGGTACACCTCGCCGCCCTCGGCCTGCAGGATCACCGGGATCGGCGCGTCCTCGATCGCCCGCCGGAACTGCTCCTCGCTCGCCCGCAGCGCTTCCTCGGTCCGCAGCCGGGCGGAGATGTCGACGAAGGTGACGACCACGCCGTCGATCCGGTTGTCGCCGGTGCGGTAGGGAGTCACCCGCCGCAGGTAGTGGCGCCCGCGCTCCCCGGCCACCTCCCGCTCGCGGGGCAGCAGCGTCATCAACACCGCCTGGGCGTCGGCGACGAGGTCCGGGTCGGTGAACTTCCTCGCCAGATCGCTCAGCGGCCGGCCGATGTCGGTCTCGAGCAGGTCGAGCAGCTCGCGGACTTGCGGCGTATAGCGGCGGATCCGGAAGCGCGTGTCGAGGAACAGCACCGCCATGTCGGTGCTCGCCAGCAGGCTTGCCAGATCGCTGTGGGCCGCCTGGTGCTCCTCGATCTTCGCATGGAGCTGGTTGTTGACCGTGGAGAGCTCCTCGTTGAGCGACTGCATCTCTTCACGGCTGGTCTCCAGCTCTTCGTTCGAGCTCTGCAGCTCCTCGTTGGTGCTGACCACCTCTTCGTGCGAAGCCTTGAGCTCCTCGTTGCTGGCCTGCAGCTCTTCGATCGTGCTGCGCAGCTCGTCGCGGACCCGCAGCAGCTCGTCCGCCGCCGGTTCGCGGTCTCGGTCCGCCGCCGCTTGCTTGCCCCGGGGCAGCTCGCCGCGCTCCTGGAAGCTGACGACGAGATGCTCCGGCGCATGCTTGCCATCGAGCGCCGAGGCGGTGACCGCGATCTGCGCGACGTGTCCGGGCCGCGTCTCGAGCCAGCCGCCGAGCGCGGTCGCCACGGTCTCCCCGGACGCCGCGCGCTGCACGACCGTCCGCACCGCGCCGCGGATTTGCTCGCGGACCAGCTGCAGCAGGTCGCGCGTCGGCTCGCCGCGCGGGGAAGCGATGAAGGGCTCGGTGTCGCCATGGAAAAAGACGATCCGGGAATCCCGGTCGATGGTCACGGCCGCGGGCGTGTGATGCTCGAGCAGCGCGCGGGCGGTCCTCTGCGCGAGCGCCGGACGCCCCGCCAGGGCGCCGCCCTCGGCCGGCGCCCCCTCCGCGCGGGCGGCCACCTGCAGCGTGGCCGGCAAGGGAAACTCGATCGTCCCGTGCCGCGTCGGCCCGACGCGGCGATAGATCCTGGCCTTCTTGTCGATCGGCTCGAAGAGGTCGTCGGTGCCGGCGGTCTCGCTGGTGCCCAGGAACAGCGCTCCTCCCTCGCGCAGCCCGAAATGCAGCACCTTCAGGATGCGCTGCTGCACGTCGGGCTCGAGGTAGATGAGCAGGTTGCGGCAGGTGATGACATCGAGCCGGGAGAACGGCGGATCGTGCAGCAGGTTCTGCGGCGCAAAGACGACCAGCTCGCGCAGCTCCTGGCGGACCCGATAGACGGCGTCTTCCTGGACGAAGAACCGCTCCAGCCGCTGCGCGTTGACCTCGGACTCGATGCCGCCGGGAAAGCTGCCGGTGCGCGCGTTCTGCAAGCTCCTCTCCGCGGTGTCGGTCGCGAACACCTTGATGTCCAGCCGCTTGCCGACCCGCTCGGCCTCCTCGACGAGCAGCATCGCCAGCGTGTAGGCCTCCTCGCCGCTGGCGCAGGCGGCGGCCCAGCTGCGCACCGACTCGTTGTCGCCGCGGGAGGCGATGAGCGGCACGATGACTTGCTGCCGCAGCACCTCCCAGGCCTCCGGGTCGCGGAAGAAGCCGGTGACGTGGATCAGCAGGTCGTCCGCCAGCGCCCCCATCTCGGTGGGGTTCTGGCGGAGGAGCTTGGCGTAGTCGCCGAGCTTGGTGACCCGGTTCAGGCCCATGCGCCGCTGGATGCGGCGCAGCACCGTCGGTTTGCGGTAGCCGTTGAAGTCCTGGCGGGTGCGGGTCCTCAGCACTGCCAGGATCTCGCGCAGGTGCTGCTGATCCCGCTTGGCGAGCTCGGCGCCCTTCTCGCGCTGGCCGCGGACGTAGGGGTGGACGGCGTAGGAGAGCAGCACGTCGGGCATCTCGCGCGGCCGCAGCACGTAGTCGGCATAGCCGGTGTCGATGAGGTGCCGCGGCATCGGGGTGAACTCGGCGCTCTCCGGGTCCTGCGCCACGCAAAGCCCGCCCACCGCCTTGACCGCCTGCGCTCCGGCCGAGCCGTTGCTGCCCATCCCGGACATCACGATGCAGATCGCGCGCTCGTGCTGCTCCGCGGCCAGCGAGCGGAAGAAATCGTCGATCGGACGGCTGTGCCCGGGCTGATCGACGCTGGCGCGGAGGCGCAGCACGCCGTCTTCGATGGTCATGGTGTGTCCCGGGCGGATCACGTAGACGTGGTCCGGCTGGATGGCCATGCCGTCCTCGACCTGCCGCACCGGCATCGCCGTCCGCTTCGACAGGATCTCGGCGATCAGGCTCTTGTGCTCGGGAGGGAGATGCTGGATGAAAACGAAGGCCATGCCGGTGTCGGCGGGCAGGGCCGAGATGAGCTCGGAGACCGCCTCGAGCCCGCCGGCCGAGGCGCCGATGCCGATCACCGGGAACGGCAGCCGGGGCGGCGGCTCGGCGTCGACGGGCTGCGCCCGGCGATCGTCCTCCTGCTGCGGCTGCGGCGGCGGCTCAGTCGGACGCTGGTCCGCGGCGGTGTTGTCGGCCATACCCCTCTCCCCCTCCGGGGGTCGGATGTAGATGGCGTGGAGCGCCGCGCGCGGCAGCCGGCGTGGTGACACAAGAGAGGTGACGTGGGGCCCGGCGACGACCAAGACCATGGCCATACCGAGGCAACCGGTCCGGGAGCCTCCGTTCCTCCCGAGGCCGGCGCGACGAGAACCTCGTCAGCGCTCGGAGCATCACGTGCAGGGACTCCATCCTCCCGCCGGCCCGCAACATCCAGCCCGGCTCCCCTGGCGCCAGTGCGGGCGAGAGAGACTTGCGATAATAACGATGGGGGCATCGCTTGGCAAATCTGATGCCCGCGGCGCACCGCGGGCAGGCGGCAGGGTGCCTGACGCTGCTAGACGTCTTGGGGCTCGGCGGCCGCGGCGGCGGCACCGGCCAGCTCCCTGGCGGCCGCCTCCGGAGCCGCGGCCCCCGCCGGCGGTGCGGGAGCGGTCGCGATCCACGCCCGCAGCACCTCGGCGACGCTCCAGGCCTGCGCCACGCAACCGCGCGGCGTCCAGGGCTCCTCGGCGTCGAAGATCTCGGCGATGGTGCCGAGGCAGCCCTCGCCCAGGTGCGGCACGAAGCCCGCGAGCAGGGCGTGCGCGCCGGCCAGATCGCCGGGGTGCAGCCGCAGCCGGGCGTCGACGAAGGGGCCGATGAGCCAGGCCCAGACCGTGCCCTGATGGTAGGCGGCGTCCCGGGCGCGCAGGTCGCCGTCGTAGGTGGGTTTGTAGTCGGGGTCGCCGGGCGCCAGCGAGCGCAGCCCGACCGGCGTCAGCAGCCGCTGCCGCACCGTGTCGAAGACTGCCTGCCAGCGCTCGGGCGCCAGCACCGGATGGGGCAGCGACAGCGCGAGGATCTGGTTGGGACGGCACGCCGCGTCGTCGCCGTGCTCGCCGTCCACGACATCATAGAGATAGCCGCCGGCGCCATACCAGAATCGCCGGTTGAACGACTCGCGGGCGCGCCGGGCGAGCGCGCCGATGCGGTTGGCGCGGCCGGAATCGCGGCCGGCGCCCGCGTCGTTCCCAGCTCCCTTGCCGGCGCCCGCCTCGTGCGCGGCTCCCTGTCCGGCCGCCTCCCGGCGCAGCCAGCCCTCCAGCAGACAAAGGGCGTTGTACCAGAGGGCGTTGATCTCGACAGCCTTGCCTCGCCGCGGCGTCACCACCCAGTCGTCGACCTTGGCGTCCATCCAGGTGAGCTGGTAGCCCGCTTCTCCCTGACGCAGCAAAGCGTCTTCCGGGTCGACGCGGATCCCGAAGCGGGTCCCGGCGAGGTGGTGCTCGACGATGTCGACCAGGACCGGCAGCAGCAGCGACAGGGTCACCCGGTCGCCGGTGGCCGCCAGGTAGCGGTCGAGCGCGTGGAAGAACCACAGCGAGGCATCGGCGGTGTGGTAGCGGCCCTCGCTGCCGCCCTCGGGGAAGAGGTTGGGAATCAGCCCGTCGCGCACGTGCCGGGCGAAGGTGCGGAGGATGTAACCGGCGTCGACGTGACGCCCGGTCGCGAGCGTCAGGCCCTCGAGGCTGATCATGGTGTCGCGGCCCCAGTCGGTGAACCAGTGATAGCCGGCGATGACGCTGCGCGGCTCGTCGCCCGCCGCGTGCGCGCGCGCCGCGTCCTCGCTGCGCCCGGGGGCGATGACGAACTGGTCGGCAGCCAGCACCAGCTCGGCCGGCGTCCCGGCGCGGGCGCGGGGATCGGCCAGCGCCAGCAGCTGCTCGCGCCGTTCGATCTCCGCCGCCAGCGCCTCGCGCGGCGGCAGCGCGCGCAAGGTCTCCCAGGAATCGGTGGAGGCGATCAGGCTGGCCTCCTCGCCCGCCGCCAGGTCGGCGCCGAAGTACCCGGGGCACCAGAGGTCGCCGACCGACTCGTAGCCGCGCTTGCCCTCCACCTCGTAGCGCACGTCCGCGATCCGGCGGCCGGCGACGGTGAAGGTCGGCTCCGAGCCGGCCAGCCACAGCCGCAGCGCCGGCAAGGCCGGCCAGGCCGAGGCGAGCTCGTAACGGCCGTCGGTCGCCGTCAGCACGTAGGGAGTGCCGAGCGGCGTCGACACCGGCGCGTCGTGCGGCCGGAAGTGCACCGTGGGATGGACCTCGAGCCGCACGGCATCCGGCCCGGCGCACAGCCGGTAGAGCACGAAGACGGTGTTCTGCAGGTGCGCCAGGAAGACCCGCTTCTCGAGCGCGTAGTCGCCCGCCTCGTAGCGCCAGATGGGCAGCCCGGCCTCCAGGCGGAACTCCCGCAGGTGGCCGGCGCCCGGGGGCTCGAGCCCGGCGCCGCCGAGGCGGTCGCCGCCCAGGCGGACGATCAGGCCGCTGGGCAGGCGCAGCACCTCCGAGAGCTGGCCCAGCATCAGCATGCGGCCGACCGGCGCGGGCAGGGCGGCCACCAGCAGGCCGTGGTAGCGCCGGGTCGGGATGCCGGCGAGCGTCCCCGAGGCGTAACCGCCGAGGCCGTTGGCGACCAGCCATTCGCGCCTCACCAGCGCCTCCGGCCGGGCGACCGGCGCCGGCTCCATGTCAGGCTCGGGCCACGGCATGCTGCGGTCCGGGCGGCCGCGGTCCAGGTTCATCGCCCAGGCTCCGACGGCGCCTCGCCCGGCGCGTGCGGCACCGGGCGCAGCGCGACCGCAGCCTGGCCGGGCAGCCGCCAGCTCCCCTCGGCGTCCTCGGGCGGCGGCGCGCCTGCCCCGCCGTAGCGCGGGTCCTCGCTCGACCACAGCACTTGCCAGCGCGCGCCGGCCGGCGGCGCGAGCAGCGGCTCCGGCGCCGGCACGAGCTCGAGGTCGGCCCCAAGGTTGATCACCAGCAAGCGGTCATCTGCGGCAGCGCCGGCATCGGCGGCATCGGCGGCAGCGCGGGCGCCGCGGGCACCGGTGGCGTCGGTGGCACCGGCGGTAACGGCGGGGCCGGGGCCACCGGCAGCACCGGCATCGGCGGCGTCCTCGCCGGTGGGACCGGCGGGGCCGGCGGCGCCGGCGGCCACGGCGGGACCGGCGGGGCCGGGGTGACCGGCGCCGTCAACGGCAGCGGCGGGGCTGGGGGCGCCGGCGGCGCGGGTGGGGCCGGCGGCACCGGCGGTGACGGCGGCGCGGGTGGCGGCGCCGGGGCCGGCGGCACCGCCGGCATCGGCGGCACCGGCGGCAACACCGGGGCGGCGGGCAGCGCCGGGCGCGGTGGC
>DASZHY010000555.1:0-2159 GCA_035949675.1 Thermoanaerobaculia bacterium | reverse complement strand
ATGGCGAAGAACTCCGCCTGCGACATGCCGATGATGCGGAGCACGGCGATGACGTGCTTGAGCTTGAGGTCCACCGCGCCGCAGAAGACCCGCCGCAGCGCCTTCGGACCGGTGCCCAGCCGGCGCTCGACCTCGCTCACCGCGAAGCCGGCGGTCCGGACTGCCTGCCGCAGCACCCCTGCGTAGTGCTGAACCTCGACTTCGACCGGGGGCAGACTTTCTCTCATGGGACCTCCCACCCTCAGTGTACCCGATTTTGTCCCATGCCTTGACACTATTCGGCCAAGTTGTAACTTCGCTGTTACCTTAGGGGGCCGAGCAGGCTCTCCAAGGGCCATTTCGTTTAGGATGGCCGGTCATGAGGCGCGAGCCGGAGGTGACGCGGATTCGGGCGGCGTTCGGCTGTGCCCTCACCGTCGACGTCGAAGAGTGGTACCACAACTGCCTGGTGCCCTCCTACGTGCAACCCCATCTGCGGCCCGACCTGCCGGTCGAGCTGGACCGCCTGCTGCCGGAGCTGCTGGGGCTCTTGGAGGAGGCCGGCTGCCGGGCCACCTTCTTCGTCCTGGGCGAGGTGGCCCAGCGCCTGCCGCGCCGGGTGCGGGAGATCTCCCTCGCCGGTCACGAGGTCGGCAGCCACGGCTTCCTCCACCTGCGGGCCTGCGAGCGGCCGGCCGCCGAGTTCGAGCGCGACATCCGGCGCTCGAAGGCGCTGCTCGAGGACCTGCTGGGCGAGCCGATCCGGGGCTTCCGCGCCCCCGAGTGGTCGTTGCGGCGGTTGCGAAGCCCGCTGCTGCCGCTGGTCGCCGCCGCCGGCTTCGATTACGACAGCTCGCTCGTTCCGTACTCGTTCTCGGGCCGGCGCAGTAATCCGGTCTTCGCCAGCCGGCTGCGCTGGCAGGAGGAGAGCGACCGCGAGCTGCTGGAGCTACCGGTCTTCACCTTCGGCGGGGTCGCACGAGTGCCCGCCGGCAGCTGGACGGGGCGTCTGTTCGATCCGTCACGCCTGGTGGCCGCCGCCGAGCGCCACCTGCGCCGCGGCGGGCTGCCGGTCGCCGTCGCACATCCCTGGGAGATCTCGGGCAGGCCCACCCCGGGCCCGCTCTCGGGGCTGGCCCGCTTCATCCACGAGACCGGCCGCGCCGGCTACCTGCCCAAGTTCCGCCGCCTGCTCGCCGCCCTGCCATGGCGCACGCTGGCCGAGGCGGCAGGCCTGCGCGACGAGGCCGCCGCCGGCCGGGCCCCTGCGGTCGCCGGCAGCCGCCGGCAGACGCCCGGCTCCGACACAGCAGGCGATGCGGCCGCCGATCCGGTCGGCCTCGATCCGACCGGTCCGACCGGTGCCGATCCATATGACGCCGAGCCAGTCGTCGCCACCGCCGCGCTCTTAGCGCGGTGACTTGCCGGCGTCGTGTAATAAGCTCTGGACGGGTTCGGGGTTCGGGGTGGGTGGGTGCTGGTGCGAAAGGGGGGACTCGAACCCCCACGACCTTGCGGCCACAAGATCCTGAATCTTGCGCGTCTACCAATTCCGCCACTTTCGCGCGGCTGCGATTCTAGGGAGAGTCCCAATAGGTGTCAAATGCGTTGCCGGCGCCGATCCCTGAGACCCTGGTGGGCACCCTCGAAGCCGGGCCTGCCGGCGTCCGCGGCCGCTCGCGGCGGCGCTGGCTGGTGCCGTTCGATCCGAAGCTGACGCTCGAGCTGCCGGTGAGCGGCGCCGGCGAGGTCCCGGAAGGGCACTTCGCGGTGGTGGCGGTCGAGCGGGGCGCCAGGGGCAGCGAGCCACGCGGCAGGTTGCTCGAGGTGCTCGGCGACGTGGCGACGCCCGGCGTCGACGTCGAGGTAGTGCTGCGCCACTACGGCATCCCGCAGCGCTTCCCCGACGAGGTCCTGGCCGCCGCCGCCAGCCTGCCAGCCGATCCCGGGCCCGCTGACTGGCAGGGCCGTGAAGACCTGCGCCGGCAGGTGGTGGTGACCATCGACGGCGAGAGCGCCCGCGACTTCGACGACGCCGTGTCGATCGAGCGCCGGCCCGACGGCACCTTCCGGCTCGGCGTGCACATCGCCGACGTCGCGCATTACGTGGCCGAGGGGAGCGCGCTCGACGCCGAGGCCCGCCGCCGCGGCACCAGCGTCTACTATCCCGAGCGCGTCGT
>DASZHY010000554.1:0-4043 GCA_035949675.1 Thermoanaerobaculia bacterium | reverse complement strand
GCGCCCGGAATGATCAGGCTCAACCAGCTGAGCTCGCCGATCGCCGCCAGCGCCAGCCCCAGCACCGAGATCCACCTCGGCATGAGCTTCATGATCAAGGCCGGGACGGAGACGCCGGCCATCAAGATGCCCAGCGGCATCGAATAGCCGGGGCCGCCAAAGGCGAACGCCAGGTAGTAGAGAGCTTGCAGGAGCGTGGCGTCCGCCGCGATGCCGCCGTGCGCCGCCACCCACAGGACCGCCGCGCAGGCTGCGGTGTCGAAGGCAGCCGCGAGGCCGCCGAAGAGCGCGATGGTGGCGCCGGCGGCCTGCACGCCGAGAAAGCGCAGCCGGCTCACCATGGATGCGGTAACGAGTCCCAGCGGAATCGCGGCGCCGAATTGGAGGAAAGCGCAGGCCAGGACCAGGGATGGATGAAGGCGGAAATAGCTCACGATCTCCCCGCCCGGCTGCTGCGGCGCCGGCAACGGCGGCCGGCTGGCGAGCGCGCTGACGCAGGCGATGCTGGCGAGCTTCAGGACGGTGAAGACTGTTGCCAGGACGCCGAGAGGGGGACTTTGATGGCGGACGGTGGGTCGAGGGCTCTTCTCGAGCTCAGCTGCTGTGATGGTCGGTTCCATGCGAAGTCTCCTTCTTCCGGTTCAGGCAGGTGCAGGGAGGCGAGGTCCTCGCCTCGTCTCAATATAGTTCTTATCATGAATGATCCTGTGTTGCAATGGTTCTTCTGTGATATCGTAGCGCCCATGGCCGAGCACTCCGGCACGCACTCCCCCTCCGGCACCGCCGGTGGTCGTGGCACCATCTCCGCCGCCTGGCTTCTGGCGCAGGTCGGAGCGCACGCGGCGGCCATGTTTGCCGCGCGTCTCTCCGCCCTCGGCCTGGCGCCCGCGCACGCCGGCATCCTCCGCGTCCTGGCCCAGACAGAAGGCCTCAGCCAGCGGCGCCTCGCACGCCAGCTCGAGATCCTTCCCAGCCGTCTGGTGTCGCTGGTGGACGAGCTCGAAGCCCGCGGCCTGGTCCAGCGGCGGGACAGTGATGAGGACCGGCGCGTCTACGCGCTCTACTTGACGGACCAGGGTCGTGCGACGTTGGACGCGATCGGCCGCGTCGCACGCGAGCACGACGCCGCGGTTTGCGCCGCGCTCAGCGGTGACGAGCGCCGGCTGCTCGTGGACCTGCTCCGGCGCATCGCGGACCAGCAAGGCCTAAAGCCCGGAGTCCATCCCGGCTTTCGCCGTTTGGGGAGGTCCGGCGGCGGCGCGAGCGGCGGCGAGGGCGGCGAACCGGACGGTTGACACCCCCCAGGCGCGCCCCTAGGATCTCTCCCTGGCCAGCCTCAGGCCGAAGTGGCGGAATGGCAGACGCAGAGGACTCAAAATCCTCCGATCGCAAGGTCATGCGGGTTCGACTCCCGCCTTCGGCACCAATAGAATCAGAGAGTTAGGTCCGAACACTCCCGCAGCCCGCTTGCCTTTTGCGGCGATTTGGGTCACAATTGGGTCACTTCTTCCGAGGGGGGTGGCGCGATGGCCCAAATCGAGCAGCGGGTCGGCCGGGGCGGCGAGGTTCACTGGCGTGCGCGGGTGAGGGTCAAGGGCGGGGCCCCACAGTGCGAGACCTTCGCCAGGAAGACGGATGCGGTCCTCTGGGCACAGCAGCGGGAGGCGGATATCCGCGCAGGACGCGCCTTTCATGGCAGCGAGGCGCGCCGCAAGACCCTCGCCGACCTGGCGGGTCGCTATCGCGCCGAGGTCCTGCCGCAGTATTCCGCGCGCGAGCAGGGCTGGCGTGGGCAGAAACTGGCTTGGTGGGAAACGCGGCTCGGTCACCTGCGCCTTGCCGAGGTCGCTCCTTCCACGATCACCGCCAGCAAGGACTCCCTGGCCAAGCAGGGCGGCCTTTCCACGCGACCCCTGTCGCCGGCTACTCAGGTGCGGTATCTGGCGGTCCTCAGTCACCTGTTCAGCTATGCGGTTCGCGACCTTGGATGGCTCGAGACGAACCCGGTTGCCAAGGTCCGGCGACCGCGCGAACCACGCGGGCGCGTGCGCTTCCTTTCCGAGGACGAGCGGGCGCGGCTCCTCGCTGCCTGCCGATCGAGCAGAGATCCGCAGCTTTACGCGCTCGTGGTCCTGGCCCTTGGGACAGGTGGCCGGCAGGGCGAGCTGCTCGGCTTGCGCTGGCGGGACATCGATTTACGGCGCGGGGTTGCCGTGCTGCACCAGACCAAGAACAACGAGCGCCGGAGCCTGGTTCTCGCCGGCGCCGTCTTGAAGGTGGTCCGCGAGCTTGGCTCGGTGCGCCGGATCGACGGCGACCACATCTTCGGTCGGCACGAGGGAGCCCCCGCCTTTCCGCGCAAGGCCTGGGAGCAGGCCGTCAAAGCCGCTGACCTGGAAGACTTCCATTTCCATGACCTCCGGCACACGTTCGCGAGCTACCTCGCTATGAACGGCGCCACTCTCGCCGAGCTCGCCGACGCCCTCGGCCACAAGACGCTGGCCATGGTCAAACGCTACGCCCACCTCACCGAGCAGCACACCTCGGGGGTCGTGACGCGAATGGTGGAGCGGGTGCTGCGGTAGCCGGCGTCCGCGGCGATCGGAGTCCGACGGTCCGAAAGTCCACGCCAAGCTGGCTCAGGGGTTCCCGGCTCCTGCCGGCACGGCCAGCCGCTCCATGCCGGCACAGCGGCCCGCAGCTGGCTGCGGTTCGCACTGCGAACGCAGGCGGCGAGGGTGCTGACCCGTCGGCAGGAGCCGCCAACCTGCGCCCCTCAGTGACGAACTCCGCCACGCAGCCGGAGCGCCTCGGCACGGAGCCTGGCGGCCCAAAAGAGTCTCTCGCGATATCACTGTCACCTCAGAAGTGGTGCCAGGTACCTACGATCTGACCCTTGTCGTTCACTCCGTCCGGGAAGGTCCCGTTGGCGCCTGGTGGCGCAAAAGTTCTGAAGGCAGACGAGGCGGTGTCCAACTCAAAGCCCACTAGATCACCTCCATCGCCACCGGGCTTTGCGCAGTGTCCCACGATACGACCGTTGTTGCTGATTCCGCGAGCCGCCAAACTGCGGCATGCAGAATTGCTCAAGACTCTCCAGGCACCATGGTTGTAGAGAAACGATTGCACGCCGTTCCCTGCATAGAAATGTCCCACTACCCGACCCTCGTTGTCTATGCCAGCGGGAAAAATACTGACGCCAGTCGGCGCCCCGAAGATGTCAAGAGACCCGACTCCCCAACCAATTCGCGCGAGGTCTCGACGGCCAGGTCGTACAGGATGGCTCGTTCAATGACGCCGGGCAAGGCCTCGGCTTTCACTCTCTGCTCGATGGCGAACTGGGTCGCCATCCCGAGCCCGGCCGCGGCGGCAAGAAGACGTCCTTGTACAGGAACTGCGAGACGTAGGGACCCTCGAGGCTGGCGGCGCCGGCACCGCGGAAGAGGGTCGCGGGCGTGACCCGGCCGCCGGTCCCGCGCGGGCCGTGAAAGGCGGTCCTCGCCGAGAGATCCTCGGCCGCCTGCCGCGCCAGCGGATGGCTCTCGTAGTCGGCGAACGCAACGTCCCGCAGCAGCGCCTGCCAGTAGAGCTCGACCAACTCTCCACCTTGCTCCGCGCTCGCGAAGCGCGGCGGCGGTGCGAGCTCGACGCACTCCGGATCCGGGCCGATGAGATTCATCGCCAGCGCGCCCTGCGGGTTGGCGAGCTTGACGAAGCCGCCGAGCGGGATGCGCTCGAAGTCGACGGGGCTGCCGGAGCGCAGGGCCGCGAGCAGGAGCCCGTAAGCCGCGGCGTCGACCTCGCCAAGCGCGTTGTGGGGCAGGGCCTTCGAGAAGCACGCGAAGCCGCCCGCCAGCTCGGCCTCGTCGCCGTTGCAGGGATGGCGTGCGGCGCGGTCGGGGTCGGCCAAACGCGCCGCCGCCAGGCGTGTCTCGAAGGCGCGCCGCGCCTTGGCGGACATCGTGCCGGCGGGAGCCGACGGCGGCGAGGCGGCCGGGGCGGCAGATCCGAGCACCCCGCCGGCGAGCATCATGCCCGTCCAT
>DASZHY010000553.1:0-3294 GCA_035949675.1 Thermoanaerobaculia bacterium | reverse complement strand
TCATCACCCTGTCGCCGCAGCCGCACCTCGACGGCGGCTTCACCGCCTTCGGCGAGGTGGTGGCGGGAGCCGAGGTGCTGGATGCGATCGAGGCCGGCGACCGCATCCAAAGCATCGTCGAGGTTCGGTAGGGTCGGTTGGTGGCCGCGTGTCAACGCTAACAAGACCGCTGCCGCAGCTAACACCGCCGATTACTTCGCGGAACCGCCGATGAGGTCGCCGGCGCCGCTCTGACCGGAAAGGCCGCCGAAACAGTGCAGCAGGGTCAGCAGGTGGTAGAATTAAGGAGCGTGGGCGTTCATGCCGCGCAAGGCACTGAGGATCATCACAATGTCTGATCTGGACTCAGAGATCGCTGCGTACGAGGATTTCCGTGAGGATCTCGAGGCCCACCACTTGGGGAGATGGGTCATCGTGCACGACCGCCAGCTCGTTGGAGACTACGAGTCGATGGAGAGCGCCGCCGAGGACGGCGTGCGTCGATTCGGCCGCGGGCCTTTCCTCCTACGCCAGGTCGGCGCGCCGCCACTGACGCTGCCAGTGTCGCTATTCACCAGGCGCTAGCGTGGCCCAGACAAGATGCGGTTTCGACGACTCAGACGGAGTATCAGGTGCGGACCTGCTGATGCAATTTGGTCCGACACTCCTAGTAGATGTTGGGTTCGATCGAGATTATCACCCAAGGTCTTCTACCGAACCGCCGGCATCCGGAATCTCGGCGATTCAAGCTCTCGTAGACACAGGAGCGACCGAGAGCTGCATAGACAATTTACTCGGCAATACCTTGAAGCTCCCGGTTATTGATAGGCGGCCTATCGCCGGCATCCATGGTCTTGGTCGCGCAAACATCTATCTTGCACAGGTACACATTCCATCTTTGCGCTTCACGATTTGGGGCAGTTTTGCCGGGGTCGACCTTGCCGCTGGAGGGCAGGCTCATCGGGCGCTCATCGGCAGAACCTTCCTCCGACACTTCACGATGCTCTATGAGGGCGCCACAGGTACTGTTACATTGTCATCGAGTTGAGCATCTTCCGATTCAGGTCCTGAGCCAGTGATCGCGGCGCTGGCGGAGGCGGGAAGGTCCTTTGCACAGCATTTGCGGAGAGAGAGAAATACATTGATCTTCTGGTAAGGTACACTCTTCCTAATGAACCGGCCGAGATCAGCGGTAGTGGCGCCTGCCGTGCTGGCTATGGCGGTGATTCGCGCTGTTAGCGGGGGCGCCGCAGCCGCTCCGTCGGCGATGGAGCCATCGCCGGCCGCGGCCGCCGCTGTGAGCGCGACGGCCGGCGGGTCCGCGGCGACCGCCGCGCCGGCCGCGCCGGACCCGGGGGTCCTCGTCGGTCCGATCACCCGCGAGCAGGTCGAGGCGGCGGTTCCCGCCTGGGTGCAGGCCGGCGTCGAGGCCAAACCCGACCCCGCGGCGGCGCAGGGGCTGGCAGCGGTCGCGCCCGGCGCCGAGGTGACGGTGCTGCTGGGGACCTGGTGCTCCGACAGCCGCCGGGAGATCTCGCGGCTGTGGAAGGCGCTCGACGGGATCGGCGCCACCGCCGGCGGCGGCGCGGGCAGCGGCCTGCCCTTCACCTTGAGCTACATCGGGGTCGACGAGGCCAAGCGGCAGCCCGCGGCGGCGGTGGCGGCAGCCGGCCTCAAGTACGTGCCCACCCTGATCGTGCGCCGCGACGGCCGCGAAGTCGGCCGCATCGTCGAGGTCTCGCCGCACGGCATCGAGGTCGACCTGCTGGCGCTCCTCGACGGCAAGGCCGCCGGTCTGCTGACCGCCAGCCCCAAGATGAAAGCCGCCGGGAGCCCCGCGCCGGGCGCCCCGTCGCACCAGCGGTAGTGGCACGCTCGCCCGGCGGCCAGCCGCCCCCGGTCCCTCTCTCCTGCAACCTTGACGTGCAGACTGCGTATCCACCCATGACAAGGGGTGCCGTGCAGCCGAGCGACGAAGACCTGGTTGCATCGGTTCTCGGAGGCAACCGGGAAGAGTTCGGCGCCCTGGTCGAGCGCTACCAGGGCCGGCTGGTCAACTACCTGTTCCGGTTGCTGCGCAACGCGGACGACGCTCACGACCTGACCCAGGAGGTGCTCGTCAAGGTGTATCAGGTTCTGGACAGGTACGATCCGCAGTACAAGTTCTCGACCTGGCTGTTCAGGATCGCTCAGAACGCCGCCATCGACCAGATCCGCCGGCGGCGGTTGAAGGTGGTCTCGCTGCGGCTCGAGGACGACGAGGGGGAGGGGCGCGACTGGGAGCTCCCGGCGACGGAGCGCGGGCCCTACGGGGATCTGCGGAACCGCGAGCGCGCGGGCGCAATCCAGCAGGCGATCGACGGCCTGCCCTGGGAGTACCGGGAGCTCATCCTGCTGCGGCACTACGGCGAGCTGCCCTACGAGGAGATCGCCCGCTTGAAACAGATGCCCCTGGGTACGGTCAAGAACAAGCTGTTCCGGGGGCGGCAGATGCTCAAGGAGAAGCTGCACGGCTTCTTAACCGACTGACCGAGGCGCCCGACTGCGATTGGAGACGATCGAGGACCACCGAGGACGACCCACGATGAACGACAGCCCCGAGCACACCGCCTTCCGCGAGCTGCTGAACCTCGAGCTCGATGGCCGCCTGACAGCCGAGCAGCGGGTGCGCCTGGATCAGCACCTCGACGGTTGCTCGGAATGCCGCGCCGAACGCGAGCAGCTCGTCGCCCTGGCCGATCTGCTGCAGCGCTCCGCGCTCGTGGTGCAGCCGGATTTCTCGCGGCGGGTGATGGCCGCGATGCCGCCTGCCGGCTGGGAGTCGCGGCATCCGCGGACCTGGAGCTTCCCGATTGCGGCGTTCGGTATGCTGCTCGCCGCGGGCACCCTCTTGCTGGGCGCCGGCTCGACGCGTCTGGGCTCGGCCTATGGCGTGTTGAGCGCGCTGGGCGGTCTGGCGCGGGCGGCGCTGGTGGCCGGCGTCGGCGTCACCGCCGCCTCCTGGCGGTGGTTCGAGATGTTCGTCGAGCAGCTGCTCGGGTCGCCGGCGAGCCTGATCGTCTTCGGCGTCTTCGTCGTCTGTCTGAACCTGGTGCTGTTCTCGCTGATCCGGCGCAGCGGCCGGCGCGCTGGCGCGGTGTCTGCCGTGCCCCCTGCCGGCTCCGCCGGAGCTGGCGGACATCACCGTGGCGCGGGTCGCCGCGACGCACGCCGGGCTCGCGGCCGGCGCATGCCCTAGGCCGTCCCGCCGTCCCCCCCGTCCGCTGACGATCTCTCCGCGCCCACTCTATGCAGCCGGCGCCGCCCGCGCTAAAT
>DASZHY010000552.1:0-3307 GCA_035949675.1 Thermoanaerobaculia bacterium | reverse complement strand
CGCTCATCGTGGACCACGGCGATACGGATAACGAGCACGTCCATGTGATCGTCAACCGCGTCGCGGACGACGGCCGGGCGTGGAAACCGGCCTTCGACCTGGTCAAAGCGGGCGCGGCCGTCCGGATGATCGAGGCCGATTTCGGCTTGATTCGCGAAGGGAGAGGCAACCGGTCGTCCGCGGTGCTCAGCCCCGGCGCCTATCTGGCTGCCGCCCGTACCGGCAGGAAGCCGTTCTGCGATCGCGTCTGCGATCAGGCCGCGGGCGCCTTCGCCGAGGCCGCCGGCTGGCAGGATCTGGAGGCGCGGCTCGCGGCCCGCGGCTTTCGCATCCAGCCCGCCGACGGGCACCCGGGTGTCGTCGTCACCGACGGCGCGCATTTCACCTCCCTCTCCCGCGTCGACCAGTCGCTCTCCGGCCCCAAGCTCGCCCGCCGCTTTGGCGAGACGTTCGAGGACCACCGCCGGGCGCACCCGGAGCCGCCTGCCGTCCTGGCGCCCGCGCCGGAAGCCGCCCCGCGGGCCGCCGGCAGCCTCGAGCATCGGGCAGCGGCGCTGCTCGACCGCATCGCCGCGACCTTGGCAACCTTTACCGAGGCCGACCTGCGGCGCGGCGCTTTCTACCAGCCGGACAGCGTCGCCCTGGTTCGCGCCGCCCTGAGCTCCGATCGTGTCCTCGACCTCGGCAAGACCGCCGGCGGCGTCAGCCGTTACACCACCCGCGAGTACCTGCAGGCCGAGGCTCGCCTCCTCGCGGCCGCAGCCAGCCTGTCGTCGCGCGACCATCACCGTCTCGATCTCGGCGCCCGGGATCGGGCGCCCGATCCCGCCGCGCCCGCCGCCGGCGACAACCTAGCCGGCCGCACCGCCGAGCTGCATGCCGCCGAGCCGGGCTCCGCCGAGCGGCGCGCCGCCGTTCTCCATGCCGCGGCCGCCCCCGACCTCGCCCAGATCGTCGGCACGGACGACGCCGCCAGGACCGCCGCCGCCCGCGACGTGGCCGCCGCCTACCAGGAGCGCGGCTACGACGTGCGCGGCACCGCCGTGACCGCCAGGGCCGCGGCGGCGCTCGAGAACGAGGCCGGCATCCGCTCGAGCACCCTTGCC
This sequence comes from Thermoanaerobaculia bacterium, assembly GCA_035949675.1. Taxonomy (GTDB): domain Bacteria; phylum Acidobacteriota; class Thermoanaerobaculia; order Multivoradales; family UBA5704; genus JASLEW01. Next base: position 2,201 of record DASZHY010000552.1, on the reverse strand, counting down.
AGCCTGGAGCGCGACTGGTCGCAGGGCGCCGCCCACCTTCACCCGCGCTCGGTTCTCGTCCTCGACGAGGCAGGGATGCTCGACGTGCGGCGGCTCGGCCGCGTCCTCGCCCATGCCGAGGAGCGCCACGCCAAGGTCGTCTTGCTCGGCGACCCCGACCGCCTCCAGACGATCGGCGCCGGCGACGCCTTCCGCGGCCTGGTCGAGCACTACCCGAGCGCCAGCCTCGACACCGCCGGCCGGCGCGCAGCCTTCGAGCAGCTCGCGGGCGGCCGCATCGCCGCCGCGCTCGATCGCTGCGAGGAGGCCGGCCGTCTCCACTGGAGCGACAGCCGCGCCGCCGCCCGGGCCCAGCTGCTCGACTCCCATACGCGCGACCGCCGCCAGGACCCCGGCGGCGCACGGCTGATCCTCGCCCAGGATCCGGCTGACGTGGCCTGGCTCAACGACGCCGTCCGGGCCGAGCGCCGGGCGGCCGGCGAGATCGGCCCCGGCGTCCGCGCCGGCCGCACCGAGGTCGCCTGCGGCGATCGCATCGTCTTCCTCCGCGACGATCCGCAGGGGCAACATGTCCGTGACATCGGCACCGGCGGCCCCCCGGGGATCCGCCAGGATGACCGTCAAGGCCCCGAGGTCCGCGAGCTCTCGGTCGGCGCCGCCGCCGCCGTCCCCGGCGTGCGCAGGGGCGCGCTCGGCACCATCGTCACGGCGGAGCCCCGCCGCATCGCTGTCCTCCTCGACGACGGTCGCACGGTGGCCTTCGATCCGGTTCGCTACCGCGCCGTCGCGCACAGCTATGCCGTCACCGTGCGCCAAGCCCGGGCAGCCGCCGCCGACCGAGTCTACGTTCTTGCGGACCCGCGGATGGACCGCCACGCCGCCGGGGTGGCGCTCACCGGGCACCGCCATCGCCTGGACCTCTTTGCCGACCGCGAGACCTTCCCCAGCCGCGAGCACCTCGACAAGGCCCTGTCGCGCGCCGGCCACAAGGACCTGGCCGGCGACTACGCCGCGGCCGAGCTCCGTCGCGCCGCCGCTCGCTTGAACAGCCTCGCCGCCGAGACCAACCGCGTCGTCCTCGAAGAGCGTCCGCTGCGCGAGGCGCTGGCAGCCCTGTCGTCGCTCCGCGAAGCCAGGCAGCACGTCGTCGAGTCCCGGCGGTCGCTCGCCGGCGCCGCGGGCCAGGTCTATGCCGATCCCGGCAAGGCGCTGCGCGGCCTGCTGCGCGATCCCGAAGGTCCCGCTCGCCTCCGCCGGGGAGAGGCTCGCATCTACGGCAAGCTTCAGGGCGGCATCGGCCCGGGCGCGCCGCGCCGCGAGCGCGCCAGGGCGCTCAATGCCGCTCTGACTCTCAGCGGCCGGCTCGATGCCCACCAGCGAACCGTTGCGGGTCTCCATGCCGTCAAGGAGACGGCTGTCGCCAAGACCCGGCAACTCACCATCCCGAGCCTTCAGCCCCAACCGCGCGCCGTGCCAGCCTTCCGCGGCCCGGCGCGCGGCCTGCCGGCAGCCGGCGAGCGCCGGGCGCCTGGCGTCCGCCTGCCGAGCGCCGCGCAGGTCGGCGCCGAGCTGACGCGCGTCACCGCCCGGCTCGGCGCCTGCCGGCAAGCCGTGCGGGACGCGCAGGACGCCCTCGAGACCGCCGTCCGCGCCATGGGGCGCACCACGCTCGACAGCGCCCTGCTGCTCTTGCCGCCGAAGCTGGCGCTGCCGGTGGACGTCGCCGTCCGCGCCGTGGCGCGCGCCCTCGATCGCGGCCTCGACCTCGGCCTGGGACGGTGACGGGCTGGCTGGCGCGGCTCGCTCCAGAAACGTCGGCGACGGCGCCGCAAGCCGCCCTCGGGAGGCTGCGGCGGTGCTGCGGTATGCTGCCTTGACGATGGCACGAAACGACGATCCCCAACCCGGCGCCAGTGTGCGGATGTTGCCGGGCGAGCGGATCTGGCCGCGCGCCTGAGAGCCGGCGCCTAGTGCCAGCGGTGCGGCGCTGCCGGCGACGCGGCAAGGATCGCGGGGCCGGGGAGACCCTCCAAGCTCCCCCCGGCCGCGGGCGCCTCCCGCCCTCCTTCCGCTCCTAATCGCCGCCTGGCCCCGTCGGGTCCGCCCCCTGGACCCGCTCCGCCTTCAGGCCGCCCTTGACCATCGCCAGCTGCGCCGCCTGAAGCGCCGCCGGCGCCTGCCGCTGCTGCTTGTCACGCTTT
>DASZHY010000551.1:0-9751 GCA_035949675.1 Thermoanaerobaculia bacterium | reverse complement strand
TCCCACTGGCAGAGCAGGGCGACCAGCGCCTGGTGCAGTACGTCCTCGGCGTCCATGGGGGGGATGCGGTGCACCGCCAGGACGCGCTTCAGCTTCGGCCCCATTCCTGCAAGAAGGTGCTCGAAGGCGCCTGCGGGCGACACCGAATCGTCTTGGGACATGTTCGATGGTAAACCACGCCCGGACAGGGGTCAAGGCGCGCGGCCGAGGGGTGGTGGGGTATATCCCACCACCCGGTCGAGGCGTGACCTGGTGGGAACTGGCCGCTGACGCAGGACGGGCGCCGGACGGGACCTTCAGGCTCCGCTGCTGGCGGCACCCCGCAGGCGGTCCCGCACCTGCTGCATGTCTTCCCACGTCGGACGCTTGAGGGCGGGATTGCGCAGCAGGGCCGCCGGGTGGTAGGTGACCATGGTTGGCACCCCCTGGACCTGGAACCACTGGCCGCGCATGCGGCCGATCGGCAGGTCGTTGCCGAGCAGTGTCTGCGCCGCGATGCGGCCCAGTGCCACCAGCAGCCGCGGGCGCACCAGGGCGATCTGGCGCTCGAGGTACGAGCGGCAGGCGGCGACCTCGTCGGGCTGCGGATCGCGGTTGCCCGGCGGACGGCACTTCACGATGTTGGCGATGTAGACCTGATCGCGGGTCATGCCGATCGCTTCGATGATGCGCGTCAGCAGCTCGCCGGCGCGGCCGACGAACGGCAGTCCCTGGCGGTCCTCCTCGGCCCCGGGCCCCTCGCCGATGAACATCAGATCGGCGTTCGGATTGCCTGACCCGAAGACCGTCTTCTGCCGCCCTTCGCACAGCCGGCATCGCCGGCAGGCAGCCACCGCCGCCGCCACCACCGCCAGGGCGGCAGCCCGGGCGGCTGGATCCTCCTCGCCGGTTCCCTGGCCTCCCTGGGCCTCATGGGCTCCCTGGCCTCCCTGGGCCTCATGGGCTTCCTGGGCTTCCTGGGCTTCCTGGGCCGCCATGGCTTCGGGGGTTGCAAGGGCTGCCGGGCCTGGCGGGACTCGCCGGGCAGCGCCGGCGGCGGCACCGGTGTCGCCTGCGCCGCCCGCTGCCAGGCGTGCGGCGGCGGCCAGCTCGCCGACGACCCTGGCGTCCGCCGCCCGCCGCTCTTCCCTGCCGGCATCCGCGGCCGGACCCTCCGGCTCCTCCGCTCCTCCGGCCGCCCCCGGCGTCCGCCGCAGGTAGATCTCGCCGTAGCCGATCTCGCCGAGATAGCCGAGCAGCTCGGCCAGGGCCTCCGGGTCGTCGTTGGGTATCAGCGGCATGTCCTCCCCCGGAGCCGAGACGAGAAGGCGAGATCTCAGGCCGGCAGCGCCGGCGAGCCGGCCAGAGCCGGCAGGCGCCCGCGCTCGCGCAGGCCATCGACGAAGATGTCGAGCAGCGCCGGCGCCAGCTCGCTCTTGGGCCGGCGCGCCAGGAACAACGGCGTGCCCTCGCGGCGGAAGACGGTCACCTCGTTGGCGTCGCTGCCGAAGGCGATGTCGCGCCGCGAGACGTCGTTGGCGACCAGGTAATCCGCGCCCTTTTCGTCCAGCTTGGCGCGCGCATGAGCCTCGAGCTCCGCGGTCTCGGCGGCGAAGCCGACCAGCACCGCGCCCGGGGCCGCCCGCCGGGTCCTCAGCGTCCGTCCCAGGCCGGCCAGGATGTCCGGGTTCTCCTCGAGCTCCAGCGTCAGGCCGCCGGCAGGCAGGTGCGACCGCTTGATCTTCTGGCCCGCCACCCGGCGGGGACGGAAATCGGCGACCGCCGCCGTCATGATCACCAGGTCGGCGCCGCCAGCCTCCGCCTGCACGGCCTGCTCCATCTCGCGCGCCGTCGTGACGTCGATCCTGGTCACGCCGGGCGGGGTGGCCAGCGCCACCGGTCCGGCCACCAGCGTGACCTGCGCGCCCCGCCGCGCCGCCTCCCTGGCGAGGGCGAAGCCCATCTTGCCGCTCGAGCGGTTGCCGAGGTAGCGCACCGGGTCGAGCGGCTCGTGGGTGGGGCCTGCCGTCACCAGCACCCGCAGGCCGCGCAGGCGCCCGCCCGAGAGCGCCTCCTCGATCTCGCGCGCGATGGCCTCGGGCTCGGCCATCCGCCCCATGCCGGTCTCTCCCGAGGCCAGCGGGCCGTCCACCGGGCCCACCAGCCGCACGCCGCGGCCCCGCAGCGCGTCGATGTGCTCCTGCACCGTCGGGTGCTGCCACATCGCGGTGTGCATGGCCGGCGCCGCCACCACCGGGCCGGTGAAGGCCAGCGCCGCGGTGGTCAGGAAGTCGTCGGCAAGCCCGAGCGCCAGCCGCGCCAGCACGTGCGCTGTGGCCGGGGCGATGCAGAGCACTCCCGCCCACCGCGCCGCGGCGATGTGAGCTTCCTCGCCGCCGGCGCCGCCCGGCCCAGCCTCCAGATATTCCTCGCGGTAGACCGGGTTCCCGGTCAGCACTTCCAGGGTCAAGGGGGCGACGAAGGCGGCGGCGCTGCGCGTCAAGGCGCAGCGCACCTCGTGGCCGCGCTCGCGCAGGCGCCGCACCAGCTCCGCGGCCTTGTAGGCGGCGATGCCGCCGCTCACGCCGAGCAGGACCCGCGCCGGCGGCGCGGCGCTCGCGCTCATCACGCCAGCCCGGCGGTCAACTCAATGCACCTCGCCGGCGGGCTGCTCCTCGTTCACTGCCTCAGGGCTCGGCTCCGGCTGCGGCGGCGGGCCATATCCCCAGTCCACCTGGTGATTGGCCACCTCTTCCATCGCCAGGCGGGTGGGCTTGCGCTTGGTGGTGGACTCGACCTTGGGTCGCGCCCCGCGGATCAGCTGCTCGGCGCGACTGGCGGCCACCAGCACGAGGCGGAACTTGCTGTCCACCTCGGGTGCGTGCTCTCGGGTCTTCTCTTCCATGCACGGTTCTCCTGGATGACTTGAGGGAACGGCCCGCAGGGTCTCTCGCCCCATTTCGGGGCCACCGGGCCGCTTGGGCAGCTTGGGCCTTTTAGAGCCGAGGCCGGATCACGAGGCCGGCGGGTTGCCGTGCTCGTGGAAGTCCTTCAGAATTTCCTGAACCCGGCCTCGCATGTGCTCCTGCCGGTAACGCTTCTCGAGGATGATCGCGGACAGGACCTCGCTCGCCCGGCGGGCGTCGTCGTTGATTATCACATATTTGTAGCCGTCCGAGCGACGCATCTCCCATTGCGACACCGCCAGGCGGCGGGCGATCGCGTGCGGATCGTCGAGCCCGCGCTGCGCCAGCCGTTCCTCGAGCGCCTGGTAGCTCGGCGGCATGACGAAGATGCTATGGGCCTCCGGGTAGCGGCCGAGGACCCGCTCGGCGCCCTGGACGTCGATGTCCATCAGCACGTCGATGCCGCGCTCGAGCCGCGGCGTCACCTCGGCCCACGAGGTGCCGTAGTAGTTGTTGTGCACCTCCGCCCACTCGAGGAACAGGTCGGCGGCAATCATCGCCTGGAACGCCTCGGTACTGACGAAGTGGTAGTCGCGCCCGTCCACCTCGCCCGCGCGCGGCCGCCGCGTGCAGTGGCTGACCGAGAAGGCCAGGCCCTCGCAGGCCGCCGCCAGGCCGCCACTGAGCAGGCTGCGGATCAGCGTCGTCTTGCCGGTGCCGGAGGGGGCCGAGAGGATGAAGAGCTCGCCGCGCTGGGGGGTCGATTCGCTCACCGCTCACCTCCTCATTCGACGTTCTGGACCTGCTCGCGCAGCTGCTCGCACAGTGCCTTCGCCTCGAGCACCGCGCGCACCATGGCGGCGTTGCGGCACTTGGCTCCCAGGGTGTTGAGCTCGCGGAAGATCTCCTGGGTGAGGAAATCCAGCCGTTTGCCGGTCGCGCCGGCCTCCCCCGCCACCGCCCGGAAGTGGCCCAGATGGGAGCGCAGCCGATCGATCTCCTCGCTGACGTCGCCGCGATCGGCGAGCAGCGCGATCTCCTGGGCCACCCGCGTCTCGTCCAGCGGTTGACCGCCGAGCAGCTCGGAGACCCGCCGCCGCAACGCCGCGGCGCTCTCCTCGAGCGCCGGCCCGCGCAGGGCATCGAGCTGCGCGACGGTTGCCTCGAGCGCCGCCAGCCGCTCCGCGAGCGCCGCCATCAGGCCGGCGCCTTCCGCTTCCCGGCTGGCGCCGAGCTGGGCCGCCGCCGCCGCCGCGGTGCTCAGCAGCAGCTGCTCGTCGAGCTCGTCCCAGCCCTCGGCGGCGCTCGCCACGCGCAGCGCCGAGGGCACGCGCAGCAGGTCGCCGGCAGTCAGCCCGGCAGTCAGCACGCCGCGGTCGACCAGCTCGTGCACCGCCGCGTGCACCGCCCGCACCAGCTCCAGGTCCACGGCGACGGCGTTGCCCCGCTCTCCCAGGGCCCGCACCTCGACGCGCGCTTCCACCCGCCCGCGCACCAGCTCCCGCGCCAGCAGCTCCCGCAGCGCCACCTCGCTCGCCCGCAGCTCGTCGCTCAGCCGCAGCTGAACGTCGAGGAAGCGGTGGTTCACCGCCTTCAGCGAGATGGTGACCGCCCGGCGCGCGTTGCGCCCGCTGGCCTCCCCGTATCCGGTCATGCTGCGCATCGTGCCCTCCGAGATCTCTCAGCCGCTTACCGGCCGTCATCCGCCGCCATGCGCCAGCCCCTCGGCGGCAGCCTCGGCGGCGTCCAGCCGGCGCTTCAGCTCCTGCGCGGCGTCCTCCAGCCCGCCGCGGCGAGGAACCGACAGCGGCTCGCCGTACACCAGGTGGACGGCGGCGAACGGCAGCGGCACCAGGAAGCGGTCCCAAGAGCGCAGGCGCCTGGCCCGGGACGCGGCGATCGCGACCGGCTGCACCGGGAAGCCGCTCGCCGCCGCGGCCAGGATCACCCCCGGCTGCACCACTCCGAGAGGGCCTCGCGGCCCGTCGGGAGTGAAGGCCAGGTCGTACCCATGTCGGCCTTTGCGCAATAGCTCGCGCAGTCCCGCCATGCCGCCTTTCGCAGGCGGCCCGCTCGAGCCGCGCGACGCGTCGATGCCGAAGCGCGCCACCGTGCGGGCGATGAGCTCGCCGTCGCGGCTGCGGCTGATCAGCACCGAGATGCGCCGCCCGCGGTAGGCGTACGGCATCAACAGCAGATGCCGGTGCCAGAAAGCCAGGATGAAGCGCTCGTCCCGCGCCTCCCAGCCACGCACCGCCGCGTCGCCATGGTGACGCAGCCGCACGCCGGCACGCAGCCCGCGAATCAGCCAGGCGGCCCCCAGCGACAGCGCCGCCGTCCTCAGGCCCCCGGCGCCGCTCGCGACGGGGACGTCGGCCGCCGCCGAGCCGCCACCCTCGCTCAGGCCCGGAACTGCAATTCGTAGAGCCGTTTGTAGGTCCCCCCCAGGGCCAGGAGCTGGTCGTGGGAGCCCTCCTCGACCAGGCGGCCGGCCTCCATCACCACGATGCGGTCGGCCTTCATCACCGTCGAGAGGCGGTGGGCGATGACCAGCGTGGTGCGCCCCTGCATCAGGTTGTACAGCGCCTTCTGCACCAGCGCCTCCGACTGGCTGTCGAGCTGCGAGGTAGCCTCGTCGAGGATCAGGATGGGGGCGTTCTTGAGCAGCGCCCGGGCGATCGCCAGCCGCTGCCGCTGCCCGCCCGACAGGCGCAGCCCGGCTTCGCCGATCACCGTGTCGTAGCCATGCGGCAGCTGCATGATGAACTCGTCGGCGTAGGCCGCCGCCGCCGCCTCGCGCACCCGCTCGAGCGGCAGGTCGGTGCGGCCGTAGGCAATGTTGTGGCGGACGCTGTCGTTGAACAGCACCGTCTCCTGGGTGACGACGCCGATCAACGAGCGCAGGCTGCCCAGGCGCAGGTCCCGGATGTCCACGCCGTCGACGGCGAGGCGCCCGCTGTCGGGGTCGAAGAACCGCGGCAGCAGGTTGACCAGGGTCGACTTCCCGGCCCCCGAAGAGCCCACCAGCGCCACGATCTCGCCGGCGCGGATCTTCAGGTCGACCTGGTGCAGCACCTGGCGCCGTCCGTCGTAGGAGAAGCCGACGCCCTCGAAGGCGATGCCGTGCAGCACCTTGTCGGCGGCGTGCGCCCCGGGCCGGTCGGCGATGTCGTTGGGCACCGCCAGCAGGCGCCCCACCCGCTGCGCGGCCGCCATCGCCTCCTGCAGCACCAGGTTGACCTTGTTGAGCCGCCGGATCGGGTCGTAGAGCATGAACAGCGTGGTCAAGAACTGCACCAGCTCGGGGGCCGACAGCCGGCCGGCGCGGATCGCCTGGCCCGAGTAGATGAGCAGCACCGCCGCGCCCAGCACTCCCAGCGTCTCCACCACCGGGCCCGACGACTGCGCCAGCAGCTGCGCCCGCAAGTTGACCTTGAGGTGCCGGCGCGTGGCCTCGCTGAAGCGCTGCTGCTCGAAGTGCTCCATGCCGAAGGCCTTGACCACGCGATGGCCGCGGATGCCTTCCGCCATCAGGCTGGTCAGGTCGGCCATGCGCTCCTGGCTGCGATGGCTGGTGCGGCGCATCCCCTTGCCGAACCGCACGATCGGATACAGCAGCAGCGGCGCCGCAATCAGCGAGACCAGGGCCAGCTGGAAATGGCTCGACAGCAGGAAGACCAGCAGCACCACCAGCGTCACGGTCTGCTGGAACAGGTCCAGCAACCGGTTCGAGACCGCGCTCTGCATCATCGCCACGTCGCTGACCACCCGCGACACCAGCTCGCCCGAGGTGTGCTCGGCATGGAAGCGGCTCGACTGGTCGATGATCTGGCGGTACAGGTCGTTGCGGATGTCGGTGGTGATGCCGAAGCCGATGCGCTGGAACGCGTAGCCCGAGATGAAGTCGGCGAGCGAGCGCAGCAGGAACACCAGCACGAACAGGATGGGGACGAAGTACACCACCTGCGCGGGGCCGACGCCGACCTGCCGCTTGAGCGCCGTGTACCCCCGATCCAGCTGCCGCGACAGGTTGAACCGCTGCTTCCAGCTGGTCAGCGGGCTGGCCGCTCCCGGGCCGCGCGCGCCGCCCCCGGCGCTGCTCCCCGTCCCCGCCTTGCCCGCCGTTCCCGCCGCCCCCGCCATCGCCCCCATCCCGGCAGCGAGCGGGTCGGGCGCGCGGTCCCCTGCGAGCAGCACCTCGGCGAAGATCGGCTTGATCAGCGACGCCGTCGCGGCGGTGGCGGCGGCGAAGAGGACGATGCCCGAGGCGGCCAGCAGACCCCAGCCGACGTAGTGCCGCGCGTAGCGCCAGAAGAACGCCGGCAGGCTCATGCCGCCAGCCCCCCGGCGCCGCGCGCCCGCGCCAGCACCTCGGCGACCTGCCGCGCCGCCCGCGCGCTCGCCCCGCCCTCGCCGAGACGCGGCCGCAGCTCGGCAAGCCCTGCCCGCATCCGCGCCAGCGCCTCGCCGCCGGCGAGCAGACGCCTCGCCTCGGCCGCGATGCGCTCGGGCTCGGCCTCGCCTTGCAGCAGCTCGGGCACCACCTCGCGGCCCAGCACCAGGTTGACCATGGCGAAATTGGGCAGCCGCACCAGCAGCTTGGCCACCACGTAGCTCCAGCGCGCCAGGCGGTAGAGGACGACCATCGGCGTCCCCAGCAGCCCCACCTCGAGCGTCGCGGTGCCCGAAGCGCAGAGCGCCAAGTGCGAGTCGGCGATGGCGCCGAAGCGGTCCTCGCTCACCACCCGCACCGGCAGCGCCAGGCCTCCCGCCGCTGCGGCCCCTTGCGCCGCTCCCGCCCCTTGCGCCGCTCCTGCGCCTCCCGCCGCTGCCGCCCCTTGCGCCGCTCTCGCCGCGGCCGCCTCCCGCCGGAAGGCCTCGACGTGCGCCGCGAGCATGGCCTCCGGGATGCCGGGGGCGCGGATGAGCGAGACCGCGACCGGCAGCTCCGCCGCCAGCCGCGCCGCCGCCCGGAGCATCACCGGCAGCAGCGCCTCGACCTCGCTGCGCCGCGATCCCGGCAGCAGCGCCAGCCGGTAGGGCTCCCCGGCCGCCAGCCGGCGGTCCCAGGCGCTCGGCAGCCGCGGCACCTCGTCCACCAGCGGATGGCCGACGTGCACCGCCGGCACTCCGGAGCGCCGGTAGAAGTCCACCTCGAAGGGAAACAGCACCAGCATCAGGTCGACCCGCCGCGCGATCGTCCGCACCCGCCCGCGCCGCCACGCCCACACCTGCGGACTGATGTAGTAGATGACAGGGATGCCCCGCCGCGCCAGCCGGGCCGCCAGCCGCAGGTTGAAGTCGGGGAAGTCGATCAGCACCGCGGCGCTGGGCCGGCGCCGGTCCACCGCCGCGAGCAGGGCGGCGAACACCTGGCGGATCCGCGGCAGCACCTTGAGCACCTCGACGACTCCCACGACCGCCACCTCGGAGCTGTCGGCTACCGCCTCGAGCCCCGCCGCCCGCAGCTCGGGGCCCCCCAGCCCGAAGGCCGCGAGGCCGGGCAGAAGCCGCCGCAGCTCGGCGAGCAGCCGCGCGCCGTGCAGGTCTCCCGACGCCTCCCCCGCCACCACCAGCAGCTCGAGTCCCGGGCCGCCGCCGCTGGCCGCGGCCGCCGCGGCCTCCGGCCGTCGGCGCCCCGCAAACGCGTCATCCGGAGGGTTCGTCGCGGGGCGCCCTCTGGTCACGGGATCGGCGCCGGCGGGCCGGACGGGAACGGATACATCAGCCAGGCGACGATCAGCCCGCCGCCCACCATGCCGAGGAACAGCTGCAGGAAGAGCGTGATCTGCTCCGCGCGCTTGCGCCGCCACAGGACGGTGAAGAAGATGCTCACCAGCAGCGCATAGACCACCATCAGCAAGAAATGCGAGAGCACTTTCACTCCTTCTGGCCGCTGCCAAGGTCCCAGGCGTCCAGCACCAGCAGCAGGTTCATGAGGCCGGCGGTGAGCAGGAAGGCGGTGCCGTATTCGTAGCCGGGCGCCTCTTGCTGGCCCTCGTAGTGGAGCCCGTAGCGCATCACGAAGTAGGGCACGCCTGCGCAGGCCTGGCCGAACGTCGCCAGGTAGCTCAGCCACTGGCCCCGCATCGGCTGATACAGGTTGCCCTGCAAGCTGCAGCCGATGACGAGCGCGACGATCACCAGGGCGAAGAAGATCAGGCCCCGCACGGCCCGCTTGAGGTAGACGTGGCCGAGGCCGGGCACCAGCCAGGCGAGCGCCACGGCCATCACCAGCTGCGCCGCCGGCAGCGGCTCCGCCACCGGCCCGGCCTTGGAGTCCGGGGACGCCGCCGCCGGCGCCTCGGTGCTATCGGTTTCCGCCAATCGATTCCTCCTGTTCCGCCTGTTCCGCCTGTTCCCGATGGGTGACGAAGAGCGCGCGCAGGCGCTCGCGGCTCTGCCGCAGGTCCTCCGGGACCAGCCGGACCTCCGCCAGGACGGTCATGAAGTTGGTGTCTCCGGCCCAGCGCGGCACGACGTGGAAATGATAATGGTCCGGCACCCCGGCGCCGGCCGCCTGGCCCAGGTTCATGCCGAGGTTGAAGCCTTGCGGCGCATAGGCGGCCGCCAGCACTCCCCGGACGCGCAGCACCAGCGGCCACAGCTCGGCGCGCGCCTCGGGGGAGCTCAGCTCGGGCGTGCCGACGTGCTCGAGCGGCGCCACCATCAGGTGGCCGGACGAGTACGGATGGAGATTGAGCATCACCAGATGGTAGCGGGTCGTCGCGACCACCAGCCCCTCGGGATCGTCGGGCCGGCGCGCCGCGGCGCAGAAGAAGCAATCCGAGTCGGGCCGCTGCTGGGTGATGTAGGCATGCCTCCAAGGTGTGAACAGAGTCTGCATCGCGAGTCGGCCGGGAGGC
>DASZHY010000550.1:0-1749 GCA_035949675.1 Thermoanaerobaculia bacterium | reverse complement strand
ATCGGCTCGAGCGCGCCGCTGGGCAGGCCCGGCAGATCGGGCACCGGCAGCAGCTCGGCGGCGAACCGGCGCGCGTGCTGAATTGGCGTCTCGCTGAGAATCACCCTGCGCCCGTCGGCGCCGACCGCGATCCGGACGGGCTGCGGCCGGGCGGCCTGCTCGGAATGCTGGAACGGGTGCAGGCGAGGCGGGCGGGACGACGACGCGCCGTCGGCCGCTGAGGCCGCCGAAGGCGCCGAGGGCGCCGGCAGCGAGGCCGCCGCCAAACTCGCCGCCGCGCAGGTGACGCAGATGAGGGACCAGACCGTAGCCGGCACAACCTTCACGAAGATGGCACTCCCGTAGTGGGAGCGGCATCTTAGCACAACTCGTCAACGGTCAACGGGGCCATGAGCGCTCGTCAGCAGCCGGTGCGCCCTGGGGGCTGGCGGTCCCAGCAGGGCACGGTCACCAAGTCCTAGGCGCGGCTGTCCCACAGGACGTCCGCGATCCCTTTGGCCTGGTTCTCGTAGCGGGCCATCACGAACAGGGCGTCGGACAGGCGGTTGACGTAGGGCACCACGAAGGGGCCGATGGCCTCCTGGCGGGAGAGGGCGACGAGCAGGCGCTCGGCGCGGCGGCAGACGGTGCGGGCCACGTGCAGCCAGGCGGCGCCGGGGCTGCCGCCCGGCAGGATGAAGTTGGTGAGCGGCCCGAGCTGGCCGGTCAGCTCGTCGAGCAGCTCCTCGAGGGCCGTGACGTGGCGCTGGCCGATGACCGGCACCGGCCTTTCGGCCTTGTCCTCCTCGCGGACGCAGAGGTCCGAGCCGAGGTGGAAGAGCTCGTTCTGGATGCGGCGCAACGCCGCCGCGAGCCGCTCGTCGAGGCCCGAGGCCAGCGCCGCGCCAAGGGTCGAGTTGAGCTCGTCCACGGTGCCATAGGCCTCGATGCGGGCGGAGTCCTTGGGCACCCGCTGGCCGCCGCCCAGGCCGGTCGAGCCGTCGTCGCCGGTGCGGGTGTAGACCTTGGTGAGGCGCGGCATGGCCCCTGCACCTTAGTCGACCGCACCCCGGGCCGGCAAGGAGGAGCGAACGATGCGGCTTGCGGCGCGGAAACGATCGCCGTCAGCCGGTGGGCGCGGTCAGCTCGGCAACGCTCCGGCGCAGCAGCTGCCACAGCTCGTCGAGGTGACGGCGCGTGGTGCGCAGGTTGCCGATCGCCGCGTGCAGGGTGTAGCGGCCGTCGAGCACGGTGTGGGACAGGAAGAAGGGACCGGCGGCGTTGACCTTGGCGAGCAGGCGCTCGTTCAGGCGGTCCTGGGCGGCTCCTTCGGTATCCCCCGTCGCCGCTGTCGCCGCCGTGACCGCTGTCGCAGCCGTGACCGCTGTCGCAGCCGCCGCCTTCGCCGCCCGCGCCGCCGTCCGGACGCGGAAGCAGACGACGCTGAAGGGCACCGGCGCCGCCAGCTCGAAAGCCGAATCGGCCTCGATCCGGCCGGCCAGCTCGCGCGCCATGGCGCAATGCACGCGCAGGCGCTCGCAGAGCCCCGAGACGCCGAACGCGCGGATCACCATCCAGAGCTTGAGCGCCCGGAAACGCCTCCCGAGCTGAAAACCCAGGTCCATGAGGTTGGTCACCCCGGGCTCGTCGGTACGGAGGTACTCGGGCACCAGCGAGAAGGCGGCGCGCAGGTTCGCCACGTCCCGCACCAGCAGCACCGAACAGTCGACCGGCGTGAACATCCACTTGTGGGGGTTGACGCCGATCGAG
>DASZHY010000549.1:0-10661 GCA_035949675.1 Thermoanaerobaculia bacterium | reverse complement strand
CAGATCCGGCGCAGTCGGGGCGGCACCGGCGCCCGCGCCGTCCCGCTCGGCCTTGAGCAGGGTTAGCGGCGCCGCGCAGGCCCCCCCCGAGTAGCTCTCGACCAGGCGGTAGTTGGCCTCGAAGGCCGCGAAGCGGCGGGCGATCTCCGCGCCTTCGAGCCCCAGCGGCAGGGCGCCGCCTTTCTCGGCTTCGACCTGCAACCAGCCCAGAGCTTGCTCGGCGGTGAGCTGCCGGAGGTCGACCGGCGTCGCGAGGGTCGGAAGATCGAGGCCGAAGAGGCGGGCGAGGTCCGAGGCGAAGAGACCCACCAGGGCGCCGCCCTGGATGCCGTTCCGCGAAGCCCCGGGGGACGGCGCCGCCGCATCGATCAGCGCGAGCAGCTCCACGCCCTCGCCGGCGCTCTCGAGCTGCCGGGCCATCTCGAAGGCCACCACCCCTCCCAGCGACCAGCCGCCCAGCGTGTAGGGCCCGGCTGGCTGCACGTCGCGCAGGCACCGCAGATAGTGGGCAGCCATGTCCTCGAGAGCCGCCCAGGGCGCCTCGCCGTCGCGGTCAGGCACCTGGAGCCCGTAGAGAGCGCGGTCGGCGGCGAGATGGCGAGCCAGGTGCACGTAGCAGAGGACCTCGCCGCCGATCGGGTGGACGCAGAAGAAAGGCGCCTGTGGAGAAAGGGGCGTCATCTCGACCAGCGCGGCACGGCGCGCCGGCCGGGCGACGTCGCTGACGTCGCGGACGTCGCGGACACCGCTCGCGTCGCGCATGTCGCCCACGGCGCTCACGTCGTGGGCATCGCGGAGGACCGCGGCAAGCTGCTCTACGGTTGAGTTGCGCAGCAGCGTCGCCGTGGCCAGGCTGCGGCCGCAGCTCGCCTGGATGCGCGCCATCAGCTGGACGGCGAGCAGGGAGTGGCCGCCGAGCTCGAAGAAATCGTCGCGCACCCCGATCGGGCGCCTCCCCAACAGCTCCTCCCATATGCCGGCGAGCTGCAGCTCCAAGGCGTCGCGCGGCGCGACGTAGGCTGACGCCAGCTCGTCACGCCGCGATTCGGGAGCCGGCAGCGCCGGGCGATCGATCTTGCCGTTGGCGTTCAAAGGCAGCCGGTCCAGGAACACGACGGCCGCCGGCACCATGTAGGCAGGCACCCGCTCGCGCAGGAAGCGCTTCAGGTCGGCGGCAGACGGAGGCGGCTCGCCGGCAGCCACGACGTAGGCGGCCAGGAAGCTCTCGCCCGGCGCATCCTCCCGCATCACGACCACGGCCTGCCGCACCGCCGGATGGCGCGATAGCGCGATCTCGATCTCTCCCGGCTCGACGCGGAAGCCGCGGATCTTCAGTTGCTCGTCGCCGCGGCCGCGGAACTCGAGGGTGCCGTCCGGCCGGTACATGGCGAGATCGCCGGTGTGGTACATCCGCGCTCCCGCCGAGTCGCTCCACGGATCGGGCAAGAATCTCTCCGCGGTCAGATCCGGTCGGCCGTGGTAACCGCGGGCTACACAGTCGCCGCCGGCGAAGAGCGCACCGATGGCGCCCGCCGGCAGCGGCAAGAGATCGGGTCCGAGCAGGTAGACGCGGGCGTTGGCCACCGGCCGGCCGATGGATACCTCCCGCCCTGCCGGCCTGTCGAGCCGGGTGCGGGAGCAGGCGACGGTGGCCTCCGTCGGACCATAGGTGTTGATCAGCGTCACGCCGGCAAAGTCCCTGGCCAGCCACCGCGCCAGGTGCTCGGGCCGGGCTCTCTCGCCGCCGATGTCGACCAGGCGGAGGCAGCCCGGAAGCTCCACCTCCGGGTCGTCCATCGCCGCCGCCAGCTCATGCCAGTAGGCGGTCGGCAGGCTCAGCCGCGAGATCGCCAGCTCTCCCGCGGCGGCCAGGAAGTGACGCGGCGAGCCCAGCATCGCCTCGTCCCGCAGCACCAGGGCGGCCCCCACGGACAGGGGGCAGAAGATCTCTTCGACGCTGGCGTCGAAGTTGATCGAGCTGAAGAGCAGGCCGCGATCCGCGCTGGTGAGGCCATAGTAGCGCGCACCGTCGACGACGTAGTTGACGGCGGAGGCGTGGCTGATGAGCACGCCTTTCGGCTGGCCGGTCGAACCCGAGGTGTAGATGACGTAGGCCAAGTTGTCGGTGGTGGCCCTGGCAGCGACGGCGGCGGGGCCGCGATCGTCGCCGCCGCTCTCGTCGCTCTCGTCGCTCCCCGGCATCGCGGACTCGCCATCGAGTTGGACGATCGCCAGTCCCGGCGCTTCCGGACCTCCCATGCCGGCCGCCAGTCCCGACTGCGTCACCAGGATGCTCGCCGCGGAGTCCCGAAGGATGTAGGCGAGCCGCCCTACCGGGTACTCCGGGTCCATGGGGACGTAGGCCGCGCCCGCCTCGAGGATGGCGAGCAGGCCGACGACGAGCTCCGGCGAGCGCTCGAGGAGCAGCCCGACCCTCACCTCCGGTCCGGCGCCGAGCGACCGCAACCGGCGCGCCAGCCGCCCGGCCCGGCGCCGGAGCTCGCCGTAGGTCACCGCCCTGTCCCTGGCGACCACCGCCACAGCGTCCGGCCGCGCCCGGGCCTGCAGGCCGAAGAGCTGGTGCAGGAGGAGCCCCGGGAAGGGCGCGGCGGTGTCGTTCCACTCGCGCACCTGCTGCTGCCACTCGGCCCCCGAGAGCGGGTGGCTTTCGTCGTGGCGTCCCTCCGGGCTCGCCAGCATGGCGTCGAACACGCTCAGGAAGCCGGCGACGACCTTCTCCACCTGCCAGCGAGGGAAGTGCCGCTCGTCGAACTGGACGTTGAGGGCGAGCCGCTGGCTCTCGGTGTCGAGCGCGAAAGAGGTGGACAGCGGCAGCTCGGTGTCGGCCACGGCGCTTTCGCCGAGCAGACGCATGTCGCCATCCTCGATCCCCCGGAGGACGTGGAAGTGAATGAAGTTGAACGAGGTGTCCAGAAGGGTCCCGCGACCGACCGCCTGCTGCACCCGTGCCATGGGATAGCGGCGGAAAGGCACGATCTCCTGCTCGGCGGCGGACGCCTGGCGGATGAGGTCCGACCAGCTTCCCGGCGCCAGCCGCAGGCGCATCGGGACGGTATTGACGAAGAGCCCCAGGACGCGCTCGCCGTCCCGCACCTCGGGGCGGCCGTTGACCACCAGGCCGCTCACCAGGTCCGCCTGTCCGGTGGCCGCGGCGAGGACGCGGAAGTGGGCAGCCAGGAGGACGCTCTTGAGCGGCACCCCAAGGGAGGCTGCGAGACGCTTCAACCCGACGGCGCGATCCGGGCCGAGGCTCACGGTGAGGTCCCGCACCCGCGGCGCGCCGGCCCCGGAGCCCGCCTCGACCGGCCGGCTCGGCAGGCACAGCAGGGGAGCGCCGGCGAGCTGCCGCAACCAGAACTGCCGGCCATCCTCGGCGGCGACGACGCGGCGCTCGAGAGCGACGAAGTCGCGGAAGGCCGCGGCCGGGGGCGGCGGCAGGGCGCCCGAGCCTCGCCCGCGCAGCAGCCGGTAGAGCTGGAACAGCTCGGCGACCATGCTGGCGACACTCCAGCCGTCCAGGATGGCGTGGTGCTCCGTCCAGGTGAACTGCAAGAGGTCCTCGCCCAGCAGGTGGACGTGAAAGCGCAGCAGCGGCGCGATCGACGTGTCGAGCTTCTGCCGCCGCTCGGCCGCGAAAGCAGCCGCGAGCAGGCGCGCCTGTTCGGCCTCGGCCAGGCCGCGCAGGTCTTCGACGACCAGCGGCGGCGCCGCGACCCTCGCGTACACGAGCTGCAGCGGCTCGCCGAAGCGGCTCAGATCGAAGGCGGTGCGCAGGACCGCATGCCGCGCCAGGAGCAGCTCGATAGCGCCGCGCAGCGCCGCTTCGTCGAAGGGGCCGGCGAGCTTCAGGCTGCTGACGTTGTGGTAGAGCGTCGACTCCGCAGAGAACTCGCTGTGGAACAGCATGCCGGTCTGCAAGACCGTCAGCGGGTAGGCGTCCTCCAGGCCGGCGGGCAAGGCGTCGCGGTCGCCCGGCGCCAGCAGCGCGAAGGGCGCCGTGATGGCGGCGAGCTCGGCTTCGCCGGTCTCGAGATGGGCGGCCAGCTGGCGCACGGTCTGATGCTCGAAGAGCTGCGGCAGAGTGAAATGCAGCCCCCTTTCCGCGGCACGGGTGCGCACCCGGAGGCTCAGGATGGAGTCGCCGCCGAGGCTGAAGAAGCGGTCGTCGACGCCCACCCGGTCGAGCCCCAGGACCTGCTCGAAGATCTCGACCAGAGCTCCCTCGATCTCGTTGCTCGGCGGCTGGTAGTCGCGCGATTCCTCGCGCCGGGCGGCGGAGAGGCCGAGCAGGGCTTTCCTGTCCACCTTGAGGTTCTCGGTCAGCGGCAGGTCCTCGAGCAGCACGAACGCCGCGGGGACCATGTAGTCCGGCAGCTGGCCGGCGAGCAGGTCGCGCAGCTCGGCGGCTTCGGGCGGCGGCCCGGCCCGGGGCACGACGTACGCCACCAGGCGCCGGTCGCCGCCTTCCTCCTCCTTCGCCAGGACGATCGCCTCGCGCACCAGCGGATGTGCGGCGAGGGCAACCTGGATCTCTTCCAGCTCGATGCGGAAGCCGCGGATCTTGACCTGGTGGTCGATGCGGCCGAGATACTCGAGGTCGCCGGCCGGCAGCAGGCGCCCGAGGTCGCCCGAACGGTAGAGCCGGGCTCCGGGCTCGCCGCGCGGCGCGCAGAAGGGGTCGGGCACGAAGCGCTGCGCCGTCAGCTCGGGCCTGCCGAGATAGCCGCGGGCCAGACCGGCGCCGCCGATGCAAATCTCGCCGGCGAAGCCGACCGGCACCGGCTGGAACGCGGCGTCCAGGACGTAGGCCGCGAGATCGGGGATCGCCCTGCCGATCACGCTTCCTCTCCCCGCCTCGGCGTCCGCGGCGCGCAAGGGGCGGTAAGTGACGTGTACCGTGGTCTCCGTGATGCCGTACATGTTGACCAGGCGCGGGCGCTCGTCGCCGTAGCGCCGGAACCAGGGCGCGAGCCGGGACGGCTCCAGAGCCTCGCCGCCGAAGATCACCAGGCGCAGGTCGGCGAGCGGCGCCCTGGCGGCGACGCCGGCGGCGGCAGGGGCGGCGGCGGCAGGGGCGGCGGCGGCGGTGGCCGCAGCGGCGGCGGCGTCCTCGTCGGCGCGCATCAGCTGGGAGAAGGCGGAGGGCGTCTGGTTGAGCACCGTCACCCGCTCGCGGACGAGCAGCTCGCGGAACGCTTCCGGCGCGCGGCTCACCAGATATGGCACCACCACCAGGCGGCCGCCATGGAGCAGCGCCCCCCAGAGCTCCCAGACCGAGAAATCGAAGGCATAGGAATGGAAGAGGGTCCAGACGTCGTCCGCGGTGAAGCTGAACCAGGGCGACGTGGCCTGGAAGAGGCGGACCACGTTGGCGTGGCTGACCAGCACGCCCTTGGGCTTGCCCGTCGAACCTGACGTGTAGATCACGTAGGCGGCATTGCCGCCGATGTCCGCCGGGGCCGCCGGGGCCGCCGGCGCCGGCGGCAGATCGCCCTCCGGCCGCCGGGCGAGGTCGGCCGCCTCGGCGTCGAGCAGCAGCGCCGCCGGACCTGCCGCGCCGGCCGCGCCGGCCGCGCCAGCCGCGCCCGCCGCGCCAGCCGCGCCAGCGGCAAGGTCTGCCAGCGTCGCCGTGGTGCCCACCACCACCCGCGCGCCGGAGTCTTCCAGCATGAAGCCGCGGCGCTCGCGGGGATAGCTCGGATCGAGCGGGACGTAGGCGCCGCCGGCCTTGACGATGCCGAGCACCCCGACGACGAGGTCAAGCGAGCGCTCCAGGCAGAGGCCGACGCGCTCCTCGGCCCCCACGCCCAGCTCGCGCAGGCGATGGCCGAGCTGGTTGGCTCGGGCGTTGAGCTCGCCGTAGGTCAGCCGGGCGCCCTCGCAGGTGACCGCCGGCGCGTTCGGGGCGCTGCGGACGCGTGCCTCGAAGAGCGCCGCCAGGCCGGCGCCCGGCGGCAGCTCCTGCCCGGCGTCACCCCACTCCCTGAGCAGCTGGTGGCGCTCGGCCAGCGACAGCAGCGGCAGCTCCGCCACCGGGCTCTCCGGCCGGCAGGCGAGCGACGCGAAGAGGTTCTCGAGGTGGGCCGCCTGGCGCCTCACCGTGGCGGCGTCGAAGAGGTCGCGGTCGTACTCGAAGCTGCCGGAAAGCTGGCCGCCGCGCATGGCGAGGTCCAGGGTGAGGTCGAACTTCGCCGTGCCGTTCGGCACCATGAGGATGCGGCAGGAGAGACCGGGCAGCTCCAGGTTCTCGAGCGGCTGGTTCTGCAGCACGAACATCGCCCGGAACAGCGGCGCCGCCCGCAGGTCCCGGTCCGGCGCGAACTCCTCGACCAGGCGCTCGAACGGCACGTCCTGGTGCGCGAACGCGCCGAGCGCCATGTCGTGCACGCGCCGCAACAGCTGCTTGAAGCTGGGCGCGCCCCCGAGGTCCACGCGCAGCACCAGGGTGTTGATGAAGAACCCGATCAGCCCTTCGATCTCGCGGCGGTTGCGGTTGGCGATCGGCGTGCCCACCAGCACGTCATGCTGGTTGGCCGAGCGGCCCAGCAGCACCGCAAAGCCGGCCGCGAGGGTCATGAACAGCGTCACCGCCTCACGCCGGCTCAGGGCGGCGAGCTGCTGCGACAGCTCGGCCGGCAGCTGCAGCCGCACGATCCCGCCGCGGCGGGTCGGGACCGCCGGCCGCGGCCGGTCGGCCGGCAGCTCGTGCTGGGGCGGCGCGCCGGCGAGCTGGCCTCGCCAGTAGGCCACCTGGGCGCTCAGCACCTCCCCTTGCAGCCACTGGCGCTGCCAGCTGGCGAACTCGCGGTACTGGATCGGCAGCTCCGGCAGCGGCGAGGCAAGGCCGTGCTGGAACGCGCCGTAGATGGCGGCGAGCTCGCGCAGCAGGACGCCGATCGACCAGCCGTCGGAGACGATGTGATGCATCGTCGCCGGCAGGATGTGCCGCCGCGCCGACAGGCGCACCAGCGCCACGCGCAGCAGCGGCGGCGCCGAAAGGGTGAACGGACGCATCGCCTCCGCGGCCACCAGGCGGTGCGCCTCGCCGAGGCGCGCGCTTTCCGGCAAACCGGCGAGGGAAATCAGCGGCAGCGCCACCTCGGCGTTCGGCGCGACGATCTGGACCGGGCCGTGCGCCGACGCCGCGAAGCAGGTGCGCAGCGCTTCGTGGCGGCGCACCACCTCGGCAAAGGTGCGCCGCAGGATTCCGACCTCGCGCCGGCCGAGCTCGCCGTCGAGCTGCAACCCGCCGGGCATGTTGTACGCCGAGCTGCCCGGCTCGAGCTGGTCGAGGAACCAGAGCCGCTGCTGCGCAACCGACAGCGGCGCCCGGGTGCCCTCGGGCGCCGGCGAGCCTCGCGCCGGCGCCGGCCGTGCGCTGGGCGGCGCCGCTCGCGCCTCCTCGACCACGCGGGCGAGAGCCTCCACGGTCGGTGCCGCGAACAGCGCGCGGACCGGCAGCTCCACCTGCAAGGCGTCCTCGAGCCGGGACACGACCTGCGTCGCCAGCAGCGAGTGGCCGCCGAGCGCGAAGAAGTCCTCGCGCACGCCGATGCCCTGCCGCCCGAGCACCTCCTCCCAGATCCCGATCAGGCTTCGCTCGACGGGGCTGCGCGGCGCCGCCGCCACCTGGGTGGTCGCGGCCTGCCGGGGTGCCTCCTCGAGCGCCGCGAGCGCGGCACGGTCCACCTTGCCGTTGACCGTCAGCGGCAGCGGGTCGAGACGGAAGAAGTCGGCCGGAACCATGTGCTCCGGCAGTGTGCGCAGCAGCTCCGCACGCAGCGCCGGCGCCTCGGGCAAGCTTTCCAGCGCGCCGGCGACATAGGCCGCCAGGCGCCGGTCTCCGGCCCCGGCGGCGCGCACCAGCACCACCGCATCCCGCACCCCCGGCAGGGCGGCGAGCGCGGCCTCGATCTCGCCGAGCTCGATGCGGAAGCCGCGGATCTTGACCTGGTGGTCGACGCGGCCGAGGTAGTCGACGCTGCCGTCGGCCAGGCGGCGCGCCACGTCGCCGGTGCGGTACATGCGCGCGCCGGGCGACGCCGCGACGGGATCGGGCAGGAAGCGCTCGGCGGTCAGCTCCGGCCGGTTCAGGTAGCCGCGTGCCGGCTGCACGCCGCCGATGTAGAGCTCGGCGGCCACCCCGATCGCCACCGGCCGCAGCCCGGGGTCGAGCAGATGAATGCCGGTGTTCGCCACCGGCCGCCCGATCGGCACCGTCGGGCGCCGCGAGGCGCGGTCGCACCGCCAGGCCGTCACGTCCACCGCCGCCTCCGCCGGCCCGTACAGGTTGTAGAGCACCGGTCTGGCGAGCCGCGCATGGAAACGCCGCTCGAGCTCGGCCGGCAGCGCCTCGCCGCTCACGAACACCCGTTCGAGCGATGGCAGGGACTCGACCCCGCGGGCCTCGAGGAAGACCTGCAGCATCGACGGCACGAAGTGCACGGTGGTGATCGCCTGCTCGGCGATCAGCCGCGCCAGGTAGGCGCCGTCCTGGTGACCGCCCGGGCGCGCCACCACCAGCGCGGCGCCGGTGAGCAGCGGCCAGAACAGCTCCCAAACGGACACGTCGAAGCTGATGGGGGTCTTCTGCAGCACCCGGTCGGCAGGCGTCAGCCGGTAGGTCTCCTGCATCCACAGCAAGCGGTTGACCACCGCCCGGTGGCTGTTCATCGCCCCCTTCGGCCGCCCGGTCGAGCCGGAGGTGTAGATCACGTAAACGAGGTTCTCCGGGAGGGCATGGCGGGCGTCCGGGGCGGCCGCG
Organism: Thermoanaerobaculia bacterium; assembly: GCA_035949675.1. Classification (GTDB taxonomy): domain Bacteria; phylum Acidobacteriota; class Thermoanaerobaculia; order Multivoradales; family UBA5704; genus JASLEW01. Next base: position 1,876 of record DASZHY010000549.1, on the reverse strand, counting down.
CCGCGCGCCGCGGAGCCGGACGCCGGAGTCGCGCCCGCCAGCTCGTCGAGTAAGACGATCTGTGCGCCGGCGGCCCTGGGCAGCACCTCGCTGGCTGATGGCAGCTCCGCGCTGACTGACGGCAGCTGAGCACTGACTGACGGCAGCTGAGCTGCCAAGCGCCGCTGGCTGAGCAGCACCGGGCGCGGCCGGCCGGGGGCGCCGCCGGGCCCGCCCCGGGAGTCGTCGATCATGAAGGCCAGGCGCTCCGGCGGGTAGGACGGATCGAGCGGCACGTACGCGGCGCCTGCCTCGAGGATCGCCAGCAAGCCCACCATCATCTCGAGCGAGCGCTCGACCGCGAGCCCCACTCGCACCTCCGGACCGACCCCCAGCCCGGCGAGCCGGCACGCCAGCTCCTGCGCGCGGCGGACGAGCTCGCCATAGCTCAGCGCCTCGTCCTCGTAGATCACCGCCACCGCCTGCGGGCTGCGCTCGGCTTGGCGCGCGATCAGCTCGTACAGGCAGGCATCGGGATCGCGATCCACGGCAGTGTCGTTCCACTCGCGCAGCTGCTGCCGCTCGGCTGGCGCCAGCAGCGGCAGCTCCGACAGCGCCATGCCCGGCGCCTCGGCGGCCCCGGCCATCAGCGTCTCGAGGTGCCCGAGAAGGCGGGCGACGGTGGTGGCGTCGAACAGGTCGGTGCGGTACTCCAGCCGGCCGCCCATGCCGCCAATCGCCCCCATGCCGCCAATGCCGCCGCCCATGGCGTCAATACCGCCCAAGCCGCCCTCCGCTCCCGCACCGCCGCCCTCGCCAGTCAAGACGAGGTCGAAGCGGCTCAGCTCCTGGCGGAGCGGGACGGGGTGCCAGGCCAAGTCCGCCATGGCGCGCGGCGCGCGTCGCGGGTGGCGGTAGTCGGCGATCACCTGGAACAGCGGCTCATGGCTCAGGCTGCGCTTGGGCTGCAGCGCCTCGACCAGGAGCTCGAACGGCAGCTCCTGGTGGGCCTGCGCCTCGAGCACTCGCTGCCGCACCCGCGCCAGCAGCGCGGCGAAGCCGGGATCGCCGGCCAGGTCGCAGCGCAGCACCAGCGTGTTGAAGAGCGAACCGATCAGGCCCTCGGTCTCCGGGCGGTCGCGCCCCGCGACCCGCGTGCCCAGGCAGAGGTCGGTCTGGCGGGTGTAGCGCGACAGCAGGGCCAGGAAGCCGCCGAGCAGGATCATGAACGGCGTTGCGCCCTGGCGCCGGCCCAGGGCGCGCAAGCGCTGCGCGAGCCCCTCGTCGAACGACCATGGCAGGCTGGCGCCGCGGAAGCTCTGCTGCGCCGGCCGCGGCCGGTCGGCCGGCAGCTCCAGGACGGGCGGCGCGCCGGCCAGCCGCTGCCGCCACCAGACCAGCTCGGCGTCGGCGGCGGCGCCGGAGAACCGGCGGCGCTGCCAGAGCGCGTAGTCCGCGTACTGGATCGGCAGCGCGGGCAGGCGCGGCGGGCGGCGCTGGCCGAGAGCTTCGTAGAGCGCCGTCAACTCCTCGAGGACCACTGCCGCCGACCCGGGGTCGCCGGCGATGTGGTGGAGGGTGAGCAGCGCCGCGTGCTCGTCGCGCCCGAGGACGAAGAGAGTCGCGCGCAGCAGTGGTCCCCGCGCCAGATCGAAGAGACGCCGCGCTTCCTCGGCGAGGCGCCGCGTCAGCTCGCCGGCGCGCTGGGCCTCGCCGAGGCCGGTCAGATCGACGCGCGGGAGGCGCTGGAGACGCCGGAGGGCAACAGCCGCCCCGCGCTCGCGGACCACTTGCAGCGGCCCATCCTCGTGATTCACGAACACCGTGCGCAGGATCTCGTGGCGGCGGACCAACTCGGCGAGGCTCCCCGCCAGGACCCCCACGTCGAGGGGGCCGC
>DASZHY010000548.1:0-2388 GCA_035949675.1 Thermoanaerobaculia bacterium | reverse complement strand
CTCGATGCGGCGAGCGGGGCGCTGGTGTGGAACACGTTCCTTGGCGGCTCCGGGTCCGATCACGGTCGGGGCGTCGCGGTGGACGGAAGCGGCAAGGTCTACGTGGCGGGGGAGAGCACCGCCGCGTGGGGCAGCCCCGTGCGGGCGTACACGGCGGACTACGACGCATTCGTGGCGAGGCTCGATCCGGCGAGCGGGGCGGCGTTGTGGAACACCTTCCTTGGCGGCCCGGGCCTCGACGAGGGTCTCGGCATCGCGGTGGACGGGAGCGGCAACGTCTATCTGGCAGGAGCGAGCGACGCCCCGTGGGGCAGCCCCGTGCAGAAATACTCGGCGCTCACCGATGCCTTCGCGGCGAGGCTCGACGCGAGCGGAGCCGTCGCGTGGACCACCTTCCTGGGCGGCGCCCACCAGGACTTTGCCAAGAGCATTGCCCTGGACGGGAGCGGGAACATCTACCTGGCGGGGTGGAGCAGCGGCACCTGGGGCACCCCGGTACGGGCGCACCCCGGAGGCGGCGAGGGCGCCTTCGCGGCGAAGCTCGGTGCGGCCGGCGGCGCGCGAGACGGCAAGCACTGACCCCCGGCCCGGGGTTCGGTCCCGGGGCCATGGTCCAGGGTCTATAATAGAAGTCCCAGGTTTGCGCGCGGGTCGGCGTCCGCCGCCGGAGGAGCCTCTCCCACATCATGTGCGGCATTTGCGGCATCGTCAGCTTCCGCCACGGCGGCCCCGCCGAGCTCGCCGATCTCGGCGACCTCGGGCAGGGCGCGGCCGGCAGGGTGGAGGAGATGCTGGGCGCGCTGGCGCATCGCGGCCCCGACGCGTCGGCGCTGCACGTCGCCGGTCCGGCGGTGCTCGGCGCGACGCGGCTGGCCATCCGCGGCCTTAGAGATGGGCGGCAGCCGCTGGTCGACGGCGCCAGCGGCGTGGTGGCGGTCTGCAACGGCGAGATCGACAACCACCACGAGCTGAAGGAATGGCTGGCGGGGCGCGGCCGGCCGGTGGCGCAGGCGACGGACGTGGCGGTGATCCCCGGGCTTTATCTCGAGCTCGGCGAGGCGTTCCCGGAAGTGCTGGTCGGCGCTTTCGCCATCGGCCTGTGGGACCCGAAGCGGCGGCGCCTGATGCTGGTGCGCGACCGCGCCGGCGAGAAGCCGCTGTTCTTCCGCGCCGACCCGGGCCCCGGCGAGAGGCTCGGCCGGGCGCTGTTCGCCACCGAGCTGGCGGCGCTGGCGGCGAGCGTGGTCGAACGGCTGCGGCCGGCGGCGGCGGCGGCTCCGGCAGACGACCCGGTGCGGGCGGCGGAGCATGACCTGCCGGCCGCCGTCGCGCGGGCCGCCGACGGCGAGGCGCTGGCGCACTACCTCCGCTTCGGCTGCTTCGCGGTGCCGCGCACGCCTTTTTCGGGAGTGCAGAAGGTGGGCCCGGGAGAGCGCGTGGTGATCGCAGCCGAAGGCGTCCGCCGCGAGCGCTACTGGCGATGGCGGACGGCGGGTCCGGCGGCGCCATCGATCGGGCCCGCTCGGCAGGTCTCGCCGCCGGCGCCGGCGAGAGCTCCTGCGGCGCCGACGATCGACGATCTCGACCGCGTCTTCCGCCAGGCGGTGGCGCGCCAGACGGACGTCGAGGTGTCGTGCGGCGTCTTCCTGTCGGGCGGGGTGGACTCCTCCCTGGTCACGGCGGTGGCGCGGTCGGTGCGGCCCGACGTGCCGCTTCAGGCCTTCTCGCTGCGTTTCCCGGAGACGAGCTACGACGAAGGCGAGGTCGCCGCGCAGGTGGCGCGGCGGCTGGGCCTCACCACGACCGAGGTATGGGTGGGGCCCGAGGATTTCATGTCGTGCCTCCCCGAGCTGGTGCGAATGGCGGGAGAGCCGCTCGCGGACCCCGCCTGGGTGCCGGCGGCGCTGCTCGCCCGGCGCGCCGCGGCGGAGGTGCGGCAGGTGCTGGTCGGAGAGGGGGGCGACGAGCTGTTCGGCGGCTATCCGACGTACACCGGCGTCTGGCTGGCCGAGCGCTACGAGCGGCTGCCATGGTCGCTGCGCCGTCTGCTGGCCGGAGCGGTGACGCGGCTGCCGCCGAGCGACAAGAAGGTGACCTTGTCGTTCCTGCTCAAGCGCTTCGTCGCCGGCGAGGGCCTCGAGGGGCTCGCGCGCCATCTGCTGTGGACCTCGAACATCGCACCGGAGACGCTGACGCGGCTCGGCCTCGCCACGGCCACCCCCGCCACGGGATGGGAGGCGCCGCCTACCGGGAGCGTCCTCGACCGGGTGCAGCAGCACGATCTCGAGACCTCGCTCGCCGAGGGGCTGCTGACCAAGGCCGACCGTGCCAGCATGCACTTCGCTCTCGAGCTGCGCGCGCCCTTCCTCGACCGCGACGTCATGGAGC
>DASZHY010000547.1:0-27688 GCA_035949675.1 Thermoanaerobaculia bacterium | reverse complement strand
CGCTCATGGTCATCTCACACCCCCGCTCATCCCGCTGACCTACTTACAAGGACCGCTTTGGATTCCGAACATCGTCTGGCGAAACTCCTCACTGGCCATTGTAAACCCATGATTTTTCAGGTCATTGGCGGCCATGGCAGGGGCCGATAGGCGGTCCTCGAAGGGGTCAAGGAGGCTCGCCGTGAGAACGGGCCTGTGCGCCCTTCCCCTGGCCAACCCATGCCCTTCCAGCGCGAACTCGAGAATCCTCGCGCAGGGGCACGAAAAGCTTGTCAAGAGGAATCGGCGACATCCTCATTGAATCGGCGAGACGTGGCGCGACCTCTGCGGGACGGCCGACGCATTCAGTGAACCTGCCGCGACAGCGCGCGGCCGAAGCCGGGCAGCAGCTCGGGGAAGTCGGTGGCCAGGGGTCGCAGGAACGCCATGGCGGCCGCGCGGTCGCCGTCCGCTGCCGCCGCACCGGCCAGCGCCATGCGGGCGCTCACCGGGTCGCAGCCCGGCGGCCGCCACTCGGCCGGCGCGGACGGCGCGGACGGCGCGGACGGCGCGGACGGCGCGAGCAGCACGGGCGGCGCGGGCGGCGGCGGGGCCGGTGCCGGCAGATCTCCGAGCGGCTGGGCGAGGCGCCGGGCGAGAGCGCCGACGCGCGCGTCCTCGGGCCGTACCGCCGCTGCCACGGCGGCCATCCCGGCGGCCCGCCCGCGGTCGCCCGTCGCCAGCAGGTCGAACGCCGCCCAGTACTGCGGCACCCCGACCTCGCGGTCGTCGCTGGTGTAGTCCTCCCGGCCGTCGAGCAGCGGCGCCAGCACCCGCAACGAGTCGTCCGGACGCCGCTGCCTGGCGAGCGCGACGCCGGCGGCCAGCAACTCGGCATGCCGCCGCAGCCGCGGCCGCAGGACGCGTCCATCCTGGACGGCGCAGAGCACCTCGCCGACACCCGCCGGCTGCCGCCCCAGCAGCCAATCCCAGCCCAGCTGGTCGAGCACCGCCACCCGCGCCGTCGCCGCCGCCAGGCCCATCGCCAGGCCGAGTCCCAGCAGCACGGCGAGCGCCGGCCGCACCGCGGCGCTGGTGCGGCCCCGCACCAGGTCCGCGGCCAGCGCCGGCAAGACGACCCACAGCGCCAGGGCTGCCGGCAGCCGTTGCCGCGCCGACGCATAGACGGCGACCTGGACGATGCACGCCAGCGCCGCCACCGACAAGGGTCCGGCCAGCTCGACGAGGCGGCCGCGGCGGCAGAGCGGCAGCCACGCCAGCGCCGCCAACGGCAGCGCGAACCCCCAGGGAAGCCAGCGGCGCAGCCGCCGGTCGAGCAGCTCGGCGAGCAGCAGGTCGTGGCCCTCATAGGGCGCGAGTGACAGCAGCGCCTTGCAGCCGCCGCGCCGCGCCGCCGCCAGCGGCCGGGCGGCGATGGCCTCCCAGGCCAGCCCGGTCCAGTAGCGGTTGGCGGCGAGCGGATCGAGCCTGCGGCCGGCCGCCGCCGAGGCGATCCGCCGGTAGGCCACGTGGCCGTAGTCGACGCTCTCGCGGTGGGCGCGCTCGAGCTGGATCACCGCTGGCGGCGCGAAGCGGGTGAGCCCGGTCGCACCTGGGCCGTTGCCTTCGTAGAAGACCGCTCCCGGATTCATGATCGCCGGCACGCCGGTCACCCGCGCGCGCACCGCGAGCGGCGGACCGACGACCGCCGCGCCGACCAGCAGCGCCGCCGTCCAGATCAGCCGCCGTGCGGCGCGCCGCGGTTGGCCGGGCGGCGCCGCCGCCGCCATCCACCAGGCCCACACCGGGAGCAGCAGCAGGTGCTGGGGCCGCCCCAGCCCCGCCGCCGCCAGAAAGGCGAAGGCGAGCGCGGCGAGCGCCGCCGGCAACGCCAGCGAGGCGCCGCCGGCCGCTGGCAAGCTCGACGCGCCGGCAACCGGCGCCGGGTTGAGGGCTCCCAGGCGCCGCCGGGCGAGCAACCCAAGCAGCATGGCGAGCGCCAGGCAGGCGAGGATCGCCGTTTCCGGCTCGAGCATCCCGCAGTAGACGAGGAAGGGCCGATACGCCGCCACCCCCAGGCCGCCGAGCCAGGCCCATCGCCGCCCTGCCAGCAGCGCCGCCGCCAGCGCCGCGGCCGCCGCGGTGGCGGCGTGCAGGACCGCCTGGACCGCCAGGATGGCCGCGTAGCCGAACGGCAGCAGCCCCTTCACCAGGCCGAGGTAGAGCGGGCTGTAGTCGAGTAGGCGCTCGGCCTGCTCCGCCGGCGGCGCCGCCGCCGCCGCGAGGTACTTGGGGAACACCGCCTGGGGGTGGGTGACACCGGCCAGCGCCAGCGCGCAGACCAGCGCGGCGACGAAGGAAACCAGCGCCGGCAGCCAGCCCCCTGCGGTCCCGCCGCGGCCGTCCTCAGCTCCGTCCGGCATCAGGGACACCTCCGCCGGGTCGGCCGCCGGGTTCGCGCCGCACCGCTACGACCGATGCCGCAACCGCGCGCGCAAACCGTCCTTGGGCTCGGGCGGGATGAGGCTCCAGTCGTAAGCCAGGTCCTGCCCCGGCGCCAGCTCCCAGGTGTAGCCGCGCAGCAGCAGGATGGTGAACACCTGCATCAGGGTGGTGGCGAAGTCGGTGCCCGGGCAGCGATGGCCGTGGGCCGGCCCGGCGCCATGGGGCACGAAAGCGTAGGGGTGGCGCAGGTGCTCGCCCCGCTCCGGCGCGAAGCGCCCGGGGTCGAAGCGTTCGGGATCGGGATAGATCTCGGCGGTGACGTGCGAGGCGCGATGCGCCCAAAGCACCATCCAGCCCGCCGGCACCGTGTAGCCCTTGAACTCGAAGCTCTGCCGCGCCTTGCCGAATAGCACCGGCAGGATCGGGCAGAGACGCTTGACCTCCATGATCACCTGCAGCAGGTACGGCGCGCCGGCGAGCGCCTGGTGCGTCAGCCCGGCGGCGCCGCCGTCGCCACCCGGCGGCCGCTCCGCCGGCCGCGCGAGCGCCAGCGCCTCGACCTCGGCCTGCAGGCGGGCGCGGACGTCAGGATGGTCGGTGAGCCGCTGGACGATGGCGCCAAGCTCGGCGAAGACGATCAGTCCGGCAATGACCAGGTGGTGCAGCTCGACCTGGCACTCCTCGACGCCGATCTGCCGGCCCGCGGCGTCGGTGGCGGCGAGGATGCGGGACAGACCGTCGTCCCGGGCCTCTCGGCGATGCTCCGCGATCACCGCCGCAAAGCGCGCCAGGATGCGCCCCAGCGCCGCGCGCCCGCGGCTGTAGGCAGTGCCGGGCAGCGGCACGGGCAGGTGCGAGAAGGCGCGCAGCACCAGCTGGTAGTCGGCGCGCAGCGCGTCGGTCTCCGCGCCCGGCGGCATCCCCATCACGGCGGCGCAGATCAACTCGATCGACAGGCGCTTGAGCTCCGGGATCCAGACGATCTCCTCCTGCCCGGCCCAGCGTGCCAGCGCCTCGCCCACCAGGCGCTCGATCACCGGCAGGTAGGCGGCCATGGCCTCGCGGGTGAACGCCTGCAGGATGAAGGTCTTGCGGGAGAGATGCGGATCGCCGTCGAGCAGCGGCAGGCTGATGCCGCCGAACAGCTCCTGGACGTGGGGCGGCATCGCCCCGCCGCGCTGCACCTCCGAGTCGATGAAGCGGCCGCTGGCGTCAGGCCCGGCCAGCACCGCCGTAGAGCGGCCAAGGATGCGGGTCTTCCAGACCGGTCCGTGCCGCGCCGTGCGGCTGGCGACGAAGCCGAAGCCGTCCTTGAGGAACGGCAGCGTCTCGCCCAGCAGCGGCAGGCCGGTGGCACCCGGAGGCAGCGGCGGCGGAGTCGACGCCGCCGGCGCCGCTGGCGCCGCTGATGCCGCAGACGCCGCTGATGCCGCAGACGCCGCCGATGCCGCGGACGCTGCCGATGCCGCGGACGCCGATGCCGCGGACGCCGATGCCCGCGGGGAGACGGTCCGCCGCTCGTGCTGGGGCTCCGCCATGCCGGTCTCCAAGGTCGGCTCGTAGTCTACACGAGGCGGTGCGGGAGCTATTTCGCACTCGGATGAGCGTCCAACCAGCCGGGGTCGGGCCGTCTGCTACGATGACGCCCACCTCATGGCGCCGGCCCCCCGCGCCGGCCGCAACGGCTCAGACCGCTCGAACCGCGAGGAGACGCCGACTCCATGCCGCGTTCAGGAATCTCCCCGTTCAGCGCTCTCTTCTTCGTGGCTTCCCTGGCAGCGCTCCTGCCGGCGCCGTCACCGGCCGGCCAGGCGCCGCCCAGCGCTGCTGCACCACCCGGCTCAGCCGCCGCACCCAGCTCCGCCGCGTCCAGCTCCGCCGCGTCCAGCTCCGCCGCACCCAGCTCCGCCGCGCCCGGCTCCGCCGTCGCGGTAGCCGCCGCCGGCGCGGACGCCGCCGCCGACGCACCGATCGATCTCCTGGTGGACGCGACCGACGCCCGCCGCGGGCTCTTCCACTCGCGGCTCGTCATTCCCGCGGTGCCGGGCCCCCTCTCCCTGGCCTATCCCAAGTGGATCCAGGGCGAGCACACGCCGACCGGTCCGATCACCCAGCTGGCCGGCTTCACCGTCACCTCCCTGGGGAGGACGCTGGCGTGGCAGCGGGACCCGCTCGAGCCCTTCGTCTTCCACCTCGAGGTCCCGTCCGGCGCCACGGCCGTGACCGTCGAGCTCGACTACCTTTCGCCGCCCGCCGCCTTCGGCAGCGGCTACGGCGAGACACCCAACTCCACGCCGCACCTCGCGATCGTCGACTGGCACGATCTGCTGGTCTATCCCCTGGGGCGCAGCGCCGCCGAGATTCCGGTCCGCGCCCGCCTGCGCCTGCCCCAAGGGTGGCAGTCCGACACGGCGCTGCCCCTCGACCGCGCCGGCCGCGCCGACCCCTCCGACCGCCCCGGCCGCGCCGACCGCGCCGCCGGCGAGCAGGCCGCGGCGAGCCCGAGCGACACCCTGAGCTTCGCGGCGACGACGCTCTACACGCTGCTCGATTCGCCGCTCCTGGCCGGCGACGTCTTTCGCACCATCGAGCTCGCGGATACGCTCGGCGCGGCGCCGGTGCGGATCAGCATGGCAGCCAACCAGCGCGCCTCGCTCGACGTGCCGGCGGCGCGCATCGCCGCCTACCAGCGGCTCCCCGCCGAGGCTGCCGCGCTCTTCGGAGCCCGTCACTACCGCGAGTATCACTGGTTGGTGGCGCTCGGCGACACGCTCGAAGAGAACGGCCTCGAGCACCACGAGTCGAGCGACGACCGCGGACACTCCGGGATGTTCACCGATCCGGCCCTGCTCCTGCGCTGGGGGAACCTGCTGCCCCACGAGTACGTGCACTCCTGGAACGGCAAGTACCGCCGCCCCGCCGGGCTCGCCACCCCCGATCCGCTGGCGCCGCTGCGCACCGATCTCCTCTGGGTCTACGAGGGCTTGACGCGCTATCTCGGCGACGTGCTGTTGACCACTCGCAGCGGCATCCGGACGCCGGAGCAGACCCGCGAGTACCTGGCATGGGTGGCGGCGACCCAGGACCGCAACCGCCCCGGGCGGCAGTGGCGGCCGCTCGTCGACACCGCCACGGCGATACCGGCATTCGACGCCGCCCCCACCGCCTGGCAGGCGTACCGGCGCGGCCGCGATTACTACGACGAGTCGATGCTGGTCTGGCTCGAAGCCGACAGCGTGCTGCGCCGGCAGCGCGGCCAGGCCAGGTCGCTCGACGACTTCTGCCGCGCCTTCTTCGGCGGCGGGAACACCTCTCCGGCCGTCCAGCCCTACACCGCCGACGACGTCTACGCCGCGCTCGGCCGTCTTCTACCCTATGACTGGCGCGGCTTCTTCGCCGCCCGCATCGCGGCGGTGAGCCCGCACGCCCCGGTCGGCGGCCTCGAAGCCGCCGGCTGGAAGGTGGTTTTCGGCGAGCGGCCGAACGAATACCAAGTGGCGCTCGCCAAGGTGCAGGACCTCGTGGACCTCAGCTTTTCGCTCGGCCTGTGGGTCAAGAAAGACGGGGAGGTGAACGACGTCGTGGTCGGCTCGCCGGCCTGGGCCGCCGGCTTGGGGCCCGGCATGAAGCTCATCGCGGTGGACGCGGTGAAGTGGTCGCCCGAGGCCGCCGCCGCGGCGCTGCAGAGCGCCGCCCACACCGCCAACCCGATCGAGGTCACGGTCGAGCAAGGCGACGAGATCCACACCATGAAGATCGACTACCACGGCGGCGAGCGCTTCCCTCACCTCGAACGCGACCCTGCCCATCCCGATCTTCTGCAGCAGATGCTCGCACCGCGGCACGCCGGGCCGCGCTAGCCCCTCCCGGCCCGGGAGCTCGCCCGCGCCAGGCCGGCACCAGGCGGCAGTCGGGTCGGCGCGCACGCCCGGGGCGGCAGTCGGGTCAGCGCAGCGCCGCCGGCGGCAGTCGGGTCAGCGCAACGCAGCCGGGCGGCAGGCCTGGGTCGGCGCGCGGCCGGGCAACGATTCACCCCGGTCGGCGGTACACTTTCTCGGCCACCGATCTCGAGCGCGTCATGCCTCTGCGTCTCTTCCTGCGCCGCCACGGCGCCGCCGCCTGCCCGCTGCTGGCCGCCGCCGCGCTGGCACTGGCCCCCGGGCCGCCGCCTCCGAGCGCCGCCCCGACAGTCAGGCCGGGCGCTACGCCGACCCCGGCTGCCGCGGGCGGTCCGCCGGGCCAGACCGCCGCTCCGCCGAGTCACCCTCGCGAGCGCGGCTTCCCGCTGATCCAGTCTGTCCTGCCGCCGCTCGCCGAGGCGGAGACCCAGAACTTCGACGTCGCCGCCGATCCGCGCGGCTATCTCTACGTCGCCAACCTCGGCGGCTTGCTGGTCTACGACGGAGCCTGGTGGCAGCTGGTCGCGATCGGCAGCCAGAAAGGCGCCTTTGCCGTCGCCTGCGACGCCGCGGGGCGCATCGCGGTGGGCGGCATCGACGACCTCGGCTACCTGGATGCCAGCGCCGGCGGCGCCCTGCGCTTCGTCTCGCTGCTGCCCCTGCTGCCGGCGGCCGCACGGCAGCTGGGGCAGGTGTTGCAGACGGTGCCCGCCCCGGGCGGCTTCCTCTTCAACACCCCCGAACGGCTGCTGTACTGGGATGGCAAGAGTCTCTCGACCCTCGCCACCTTCCCCCACGTCCGGCCTTTCCAGGAGGTCTTCACTGTCGGCGGGGCCGTCTACTTCTGGAGCCGCGACGCCGGCCTAGCGCGCCTGGCGGGCCGCGGCTTCGTGCCCGTACCCGGCGGCGAGCAATTCCGCGGCCGGCGGATCGACGCGCTGGCAGCCGCCGATGGCGGCCTGCTGGCGTCGGTGCGCGGCGAAGGGCTTTTCCGGATCGCGGCGGGCCAGGTTGCCCCCTTCGCGCCCGAGGCCTCGCGCTGGGCAGCTGCCAACCGGCTGCTCTCGGGCCGCCGGCTGGCCGACGGCCGCTGGGCCTTCGCTTCGCTGCTGGGCGGGCTGCTGCTGCTGCTGCCCGACGGCCGGGTCGAGCAGGTGATCGACACCGCCGCCGGCCTGGCGAACGAGACGGTCTATGCCCTGGCCCTGGACCGTGACGGGGCCCTTTGGCTGGCGCTGGACAACGGCCTGGCCAGGGTGGAGGTCGCGTCCCCCATCTCGGTCGTCGACACCCGCTCGGGGCTCAAGGGTGATTGCCGCGTCGCCGCGCGCTACCGCGGCTGCCTGTGGGTCGGCACCGCGTCGGGCCTCTTCACGACCGCCGCCGCTCCGCCCGCCGCCGGCGCCGGGGACTGGGACCGGCCGCTGCGCCTGCGCCAGGTGCCGGGGCAGCCGCCCGCGGTCTGGAGCCTGCTTGCCGCGGACGAGGACCTGCTGGTTGGCGAGGCTTTCGGAATCCACGTGCTTCGCGACGGCGGCACCCCGCTGCCGCTCCCCGGCACGCCGCAGTCCACCGTCTTCGTTCTCGCACGCTCGCGGTCACAGCCCGATCGGGTCTGGGTCGGACTGGAGAACGGGCTGGCGGCGCTCCGCCGGGACCGCGCCCTGCCCGCCGGCTGGCGCTTCGAGGGCATGATCGACAGCGCCGTACGCGACGTGCGCGCGATCGTCGAAGGTGCGGGTGGCACCGTCTGGTGCAGCTCCGACATCGCCGGAGTCGTCGGCTACGACGTACCGGCCGCCTCGCTCCGGCCGGCCCGGGTGCGCCATGTCCCCGCGAGCGGCGAGGCGCACCTGCTCCAGGCCGCGGGCGGCATCCTCGCGGTCCGGGACGGCCGGGTGCAGCGCCTCGACGAGGCCGGTGCCCGGCTGGTGGCCGAGACGGCGCCAGCGCCGGCGCCGGCGTCTCGAAGCGGACCCCCGCAGTCGCCGCCGCTGCCGCCCTCGCCGCCGCATGTCCAGGCACCCGCGGTGTCGCTCCTGGACTTCCCCGCGGGGCTCGGCTCGTTCGCCATGCTCGCGGAGGATGCCGCGGGCAACATCTGGATGAACACCAGGCCGCCGTCGGTGGCCATCCGCTGCGGCCGCGGCTGGGCGCCGGCGGTGCGCTCCCTGGTCGAGGTGCCGGTGCGCGCGACCGACCAGTTTCTCGCCGAGCCGGACGGGGTCGTCTGGCTGGTTACCGAGGCCGGGCTGTTCCGCCACGCCGGGCCGCTCGCCGGCGCAGCCCCGCCGCTTCAGGCGCCGCATCTGTCGCGCATCACGGTCGGCGGCGGCACCGTGCTGTTCGGCGGCGCCCCCGGCAGCTCCCCGGCAACGCTCGCGGCGCCGGAGCTCCCGCCCGACGTGCGCCGGCTGCGCATCGAGCTGGCGCCGCTGTCGTTCCGCGCCGGCCTGCGCTACCAGACTCGGCTCGAACCCATCGACGCCGCGTGGGGCAACCCCAGCGCCGAGCCGTTCGCGGAGCTTACCCAGCTGCCGCCGGGCCGGTACACGTTTCATGCGCGCACGGTCGGCCCCGGTGGCGAGGTCAGCCCCCAGACCGCATGGTCGTTCCGCGTGCGTCCACCCTGGTACCTGGCGTCGTGGGCCCTGGCGCTGGCACTCGTCGGTGCGCTCGGCGGGGTGCGCGGCTACACCGGCCTGCGCAATCGCGCCCTGCGGCAGCGCGCGGCACGGCTCGAGGCCCGCGTCGCCGAGCAGACGGTGGCGCTGCGGCACAACGTCGAGGAGCTGCGCCGAGCCCAGGGCGAGCTCGAGGCCGCCAACGCCCGCCTCGAGGCCCTGACGCTCGCCGACGAGCTCACCGGCATCGCCAACCGGCGCCACTTGCAGCAGGTGCTCGACGCCGAGTGGAACCGCGCCCGCCGGCTAACGCTGCCGGTCGCCTTCATCATCCTCGACCTCGACCATTTCAAGCTGCTCAACGACACCCAGGGCCACCGCGAAGGCGATCTCTGCCTGCAAGCGGTGGCGGCATACCTGGCGCGGGCCCTCCGCCGCGCCGGCGACCTCGTGGCGCGCTACGGCGGCGAGGAGTTCGCCGTGCTGCTCCCGGCGACGGACCTGGCCACCGCCCTGCAGTACGCCGAGCAGCTGCGCCTCGGCATCGAGGCCCTGGCCCTCCCCCACGCCGCCGCGCCGTACGGCCACATCACCGCCAGCTTCGGCGTCGCGGCCCTGGTGCCGGCCCCCGGCCAGTCAGCCGGCCAGCTGGTCGAAGCCGCCGACGCCGCCCTTTACCGCGCCAAGGCCGAAGGCAGGAACCGCGTCTGGCCCCCCCTTTCCGTCGCCGCCCCCGACGGGACCGGCCCGAGCCCGGCCGCCTCGACCTGAAGGCCGCCTGAGCGGCGGCCTGCGCCTGACGGCCGCCTGCCGGCGGCCTGCTCAGCGGCCCGCCGGCGGCGCCGCCGCCTCGTAGGCGAAGCGCGGCATCCAGCTCCCCCGCCCGCTGGGCAGCAGGTCGTACAGGTTCCAGACCGGGCTGAACAGGTCGATGCCGCGGTGGTGGCCGGGGCCGAGGCTGGCCTCGGTGGTGTAAGAGTGGCGGATCTCGCCCCCGGGCTGGCGGACGAAGACGCTCACCCCCGGCCGCTGGGCCCCCGACTCGTCCTCCATGTGGTAATCGCGGTTGAAGCTGTTGTCGTGGCTCGACAGCAGGCGCAGCCGGTTCCAGCCGCGTCCCCGCGCCCAGGCCCGCAGCTTTGCCAGGTCCGCCTTGGCGACCAGCGCGAAGTTCACCTTGTCGCCGAGGTGCTGCGCCACGGCGTTGTAGCCATCGGCCCACATCGTGCACATCGGGCACGGCTGCTGCCTGTCGGGGGCGAACATGTAATGGATCACGATCAGCTCGTCCTTGCCCGGCGCGAACAGCTCGGACAGGCGGGTCTCGTGGCAGCTCGGGGAGTCGTCGGCGAGATCGGCGGGGCCCTCTAGGAAGCGGTAGTCCTTGGCGACGCCGCCCAGCGGCAGGCTGCGGCGCAGGGCCGCCACCCGCTCCCGCTGGTCCTTGAGCGCGATCTCCGCGGCTAGCAGCTCGTCACGCCGGCGGCGGTACTCGGCGCTTTCGCCGGGCATCTCGAGGCGGAGCGCGGCAGGGGCTTCCGGAAGCGACATGGTGCGTCCTCCTTTTCGCTGCGGCAGAGCATCCAACCGCGCCCCCCAGCTGTCAAGGCCCCGAATGCCTTCGACTTGGAGACAACTGCAGTCTTTGGCCCCACTGGCGCCGCCGGCCGCGACTGGCGCCGCCCGCCGCGACTGGCGCCGCCGCTTGAGGATATGATGGCAGTGTAGCTTTCCCTCGTTTACCGGAGTGCAGGCGGCCGCTACGATGCATGGACCGCACACCACCGAGACCGTCGGGCTCGGCGCGGTGGCAGCCAGCCCGCAGCTCGCGCTGGCGCCGGGCAGTGTCGTGTCGGGCCGTTACGAGATCGGCGAACGGCTCGGCGGCGGCGGCTTTGCCATCGTCTACCGCGCTCACGACCGCGTCCTCAACCGCGAGGTCGCCCTCAAGGTGCTGCGCGCCGACCGCCTGTCGCCGGACTCCCTGGCGCGCTTCCGGCGCGAGGCGGCCCTGGCCCGCGACGTGGCCGGCCACCGGCTGGTGCGCATCTTCGACATCGGCAGCGCCGGCGCAACCATCTTCCTCACCATGGAGGTCGTCGCCGGCGGCTCCCTCGACCGGCGTCTGGCAGCCGGCCCCCTCCCGGTCGCCGAGGCGGTGCGTATCGCCGTGCAGATCCTCGAGGGTCTGCACATCCTCCATGCGCGGAACATCGTCCACCGCGACGTCAAGCCCGGCAACGTCCTGCTGACTGCCGGCGGCGAGGTGAAGCTCTCCGACTTCGGCCTGGCGCGCGATCTCGAGACCGACGAGACGCGGCTCACCCGCGACGACTCGTTGCTCGGCACTTTCCAGTACCTCTCTCCCGAGCAGGCGCTGGGCGAG
This sequence comes from Thermoanaerobaculia bacterium, assembly GCA_035949675.1. Classification (GTDB taxonomy): domain Bacteria; phylum Acidobacteriota; class Thermoanaerobaculia; order Multivoradales; family UBA5704; genus JASLEW01. Next base: position 16,355 of record DASZHY010000547.1, on the reverse strand, counting down.
GAGGTGGACGCCCGGAGCGACCTCTACTCGGCGGGCGTCGTGCTGTTCGAGATGTTGACCGGCCGCTTGCCCCATGCGGGGAGATCGGCCCTCGGCACTCTTCTCGGGCACCTCCGCGAAGCGCCGCCCGAGGTGCGGATCTGGCGCCCCGAGGTCGCGCCCTGGCTCGCGGCGGTGATCAGACGCCTGCTCGCCCGCAACGCCGCCGAGCGCTATCCCGCCGCCGCCGCGGCCCTGGCCGACCTCGCGGCGCGCCGGGCGCCGGTCGCGCGGCAGCGGGTGCGGTGGCAGCGGCGCCTCGCGGCTGCGGCCGGAGCGGCGTTGCTCTGCTTGCTCGCCGGCCTGGCGCCGGGCACCAGGCGGCCATCGCCTAAGCCCCGCTTCTCCCACCTGGTGGCTATCGCCGGCAGCGCCGGCGGCGCCGGCGGCACCGCCGCCATCGGCAGCACCGGCGAGGTGCTGTGGACCGCGCCGCGGGCCAATCCGGTTAGCTTCGTGCGCGCCCGCCTCCGGCCCGGCGAGCCGCCGGCGCTGCTCGGCTTCGTCGAGCCGGAGGGCACGCCGCTGCAGACCCATACCCTTGCCGTGCTCGACCCCGATCACGGCACGCCCTCGAGGCAGGTCCTGCTGCCCAGTGCGGCATACCTGTTCCCGGGGTTCGCCGACACTTTCAGCCCCACCCTCGACGCCGTGGATCTGGACGGCGACGGCGCCGACGAGGTGCTGATCAGCTACCGGCATCGCCTCTGGTGGCCGAGCTACACCGTGCTCTACGAGCCGCGGATCGGGAGAGCGCGGCTCGTCTTCATCAGCTCGGGCCACCATCGCTTCACCGCCGCCGCCGACCTCGAAGGCAACGGCCGCGCCGCGCTGCTGTTTGCCGGCATCAACAACCGCATGGGCTGGTACACCGGCGTCGCCGCGGTCCGCCTGGTCCCGCCGGTCAACGACCTCGCCTCACCCCTGCGGGCCGTCGCCGCCACCCCGGACGGCGCCTATTCCGCCTCGTCCGCCAGCTCGCTCCTCTGGTACGTTCTCGGCCCCCGCGAGCGGTTCGTGGACCTCGCGCGTCCGTGCGACGTCGACCGCACCCGGCGCCTGATCCGCTGCTCCTATGCCGGCGCGGTTCACCTGGACCTCGGCTTCGACGGCCTGCAAGCCGCCCAGCGCCTCTCGCCGCCGGCGCTCTCGCCGGGCGAGCGCCGCGAGCGGCGTGAGGGCGCCTATCGCGACCTGCAGGAGGCGGCCCGCCTGCTCGCCGGCGGCGACGCCGCCGAATCGCTGCCGGCGGCCGAGCGCGCCTGCCAGGAGGCGGCGGCGACGGGAGACGAGCGGCTCGTCGACTGGACTCGGCGGCTGCGCGCCCGCGCCCTGATCGGCGCCGGCCGCATCGCTCAGGGCGAGGCCGCCTTCGCCGAGCTCGCCCGCACCTCGGAGGCCGCTTCGGACGTCGCCTACGACGCCGCCCGCGCGCTCCACCTCGCCGGCCGGCTCGCGCCGGCGGAGGCCTGGTACCGGCGCGGCCTCGGCCGCGGCGGCTCCAATCAGACCGGCCGCTCCAAGTGGGAGTACCTCGAAGGCGAGGTGCTGGCCTTGTGCGAGCTGGGACGTCTCGCGGACGCGCGCACCAGGATCGAGCACTTCGCCGCCCTCTATCCCGACGCCGCCGACTTTGCCGAAGCCATGCGCCGGTACGTGCGCTGGCGGGCAGGCGAGGTGCCGCCGGTCGAGGGTCTATCGATCACACCCACCAGTCCCGATTTCCTGCGCTATTTCCTCCTCGAGCTGCGCTTCGCCGGCGGCGCCCCCGCCGGCGCCTTGCTGCGCGAGGTCGAGGCGGAGCTGCCGCGCAGCTCCGAGGCCGTCCCCGAGCTGCTGTCGCTCCAGGGCGAGCTCCTCGCCCGCCTGGGGCAACCTGCCGCGGCGCTCCGCGCGGCGCGGGAGGGGGCTCAGCTGGCGCGCGAGCAGTCCCGCGTCAACACCGCCGTGCGCGCCCAGATCGCCCTGATCGAGCAGCGCGCGACCCGTCTCGCCCACGCCGCCCACGCCGCCGGCGCCGCCCACGCCGCCCACGCCGCCGGCGCCGACCGCGCCGACCGCGCTGACCGCGCCACCCGCGCCACCCACAGCCAGGCGGCGCCGCCCGCCAGGAGGTAGTGTCGCCTTGCTCCGCCTAGTCGCTCGCAGTGGCGGCCGCATCCGCTCCTTTCCTTTCCCTGCCCGTCCTGCCGTCATCGGCGCCGGCGCCGGCAATGACCTGGTCCTGCCTTTTCCCGGCGTGTCTCGCCGCCATGCCCGCTTGCAGCCGCTCGGCCGCGACCTGTTGCTGGTCGATCTCGGGTCGAAGAACGGCCTGGTCCTGGGCGGCCAGCGCCTGCCGCAGGTGCTGCTGTCGTGCGGCGGCGAGGTCCGCCTGGGGACCGCCGCGCTGACGCTCGAGGAGGCCGCCACGTCGGAGACCGAGCTGGGGGTGGCGCTCGCCGGCAGCGGCGGGATTGCCGCCGCGCCTGCGGCCGCCGCGCCTGCGGCCACCGCGCCTCCGGCCGCCGCGCGTTCAGCCACCGCGCCGCCGGCCGCCGCCCCGCCCACCACCGCCACCGGCGCGGTCACCCCGCCGGCCCGCTCGGAGCGCGCCGCTCTGAGGCTGATTCGTGCCCTCGAGCGCTCGGCGGCGACGACCGCCGGCAGCGTCACGCCGGGCCTCGCCGCGGCCCGTCCCATCCTCGGGGCCGCCAGCCTGCTCGCCTTCCGCACTTCGGGGGACGACCTGGCCATCGTCGAGTGCCACGGCCCGGTGCCCGGCGAGGCGGCCGGGCAGGCGCTGGCGGCTGCCGGCCCGGGCGGCGCGCTGGTGCGGATCGGCAGCGACGGCGAGGCGGCGACGGTCCTCGTCGGCGCCACCGGCACTGCCGGCCCTGCCGGCAGCAGCCTACGGCTCGCCGCTGTCTTCGCCGGCGCGGGACCGGGCGCCGACGCCTGGGAGAGGGACCTCTTCGACTACCTGGCCGCCAGGCTGGGAGCCGCCACGCAGCTGCCGCCGCCCGTGGCGAAGCCACCCGCATCCGGCCTGCGGCTGCCGGCAGGGATGGTGCCCGGCACTACGCCGGCAGCGCTCGAGCTGCTCGCGAGCATCCAAGCGGCGGCCGGCAGCCGGCGCCACGTGCTGGTGCTGGGCGAGACCGGGACCGGCAAGGAGCTGGTGGCCCGCACCCTGCACGCCTCCGGCGCCGCCGCCGGCGGGCCCTTCGTGAGCCTCAACTGCGCCGCCATCCCGGCCAGCCTCGCCGAGGCCGAGCTGTTCGGCGTCCACGGCCGGATCGCCACCGGGGTCGATCCCCGGCCCGGTCTGTTCGTCCGGGCACACGGCGGCACCCTCTTGCTCGACGAGATCGGCGAGCTCGCCCTCGAGCTGCAAGCCAAGGTGTTGCGGGTGCTCGAGGAGCGAGAGGTCCTCCCCCTGGGGGCGCCGGCGCCGCGCAAGCTCGAGCTGTGCGTCATCGCCGCCTCCAATCGCGACCTCGCGGCCATGGTCGCCGCCGGCAGCTTTCGCGCCGACCTCTATTACCGGCTGCGCGGTTTCGAGCTGCGCGTGCCGCCGCTGCGCGACCGGCGCGCCGACATCCCGCAGCTCGTGGCGGTCTTCGCGGCCCGCGCCGCCGCGGCCTTGGGCAAACGTATCCTCGGCATCAGCCGCGCGGCCCTGGCTCGCCTCGCCGAGCATGCCTGGCCGGGCAACGTGCGCGAGCTCGCGGCCGAGGTCGAGCGCGCCGTCCTGCTCTGCCCCGACGGCGGCGTCGTCGGCAGCGTCCATCTCTCCATCCCCGAGGCCGGCGCGCCGCCGGCGCCGGCAGATGCCCTCCCCGCGCCGCTGGCATCGGCATCGGCGCCGACCCTCGAGGAGCGCGTCGCCGCCCTCGAGCGCGAAACGTTGACCGCGGCGCTGGCGGCCAGCGGCGGCAACAAGGCCGCCGCGGCCCGCGCGCTCGGCCTCACCCGCAACGGGCTCCACTACAAGCTCGAGCGGCTGGGACTCGTCCCGGCGCGCCGCCGCTAGTGTCCCGCTAGGCGCCTGGCGCCAAGCGTTCCGCCGCTGGCGCCAAGCGTTCCGCCGCCGGCGCCAAGCGCTCTTGGCGCCGGGCGTCCGGCCGCTGGGCACAACTGCCCTGTTTACTCACTATTTCGCGCGCCGCCGCCTGGCAGCGCCCTTGCTCTTCCCGTCTCCGTTCGCCGGCATCGCGACAGCGCTTGCAGGCCAGAGCGCCGAACCTTCGGCCGTTGCCGATCTGCGGAGCAGCGGCCCTGGTGCAGTCTCGTTCACGAGCACGCGATGCGAAATTCGAAATCGGATCGCAAGAGGAGACGATCATGGAGAGCATGAGAGGACCACTCACATTTCGCACCGCGCCGCTTCTCGCCACGGTGGCGCCGCGGCGCCGAGCATCTCCCGTCTTGATGCCGGCGATCGCCGCCTTACTGCTCGCGGCGCCGCTGTCCGCGGGCAACAATCCGCTGCAACAGCTGGCCGACGCTCTCAAGCAGGCCGCCAAGCAGGAGGTCCAGAACGCCGTCGCCAGCGCGCAGGAAGCGCTCGAGAGCTCCGCGCTGGTGAGTCAGATCGACGACGACGCCAGGCCGTCGCTCGTGGTCGAGACGGCCGACGGCAGGGTCTTCCAGCTGAGGTCTCTCACCCTGGGCCCCGACGTGCGCCTGAACGCCATTCTCGGCGTCGCCAGCTCCCTCGGCTTTACCAGCGAAGGCGGCGACAGCTACGTCGTCAACATCGAGTACCCCCCGGCACAGCCGGCGGACGGCGGCGGCGCGGCCAACATCGTCGCCTCCGTTCTCAACGGCGCCTTGCAATCCAATCAACTCGCCGTCGCCCGCGCGCAGCTTCGCCTCGCATTCGGAACCGCGCTGAGCGGCCAGGACTGGGCCCTGGATCTTCGGCGCAGCGCCTTGCGCCGCATCAGGGTCCTCAGGCAGCGCTGAGCGCCCGCCACGGAACGCGAAACCGGACCGCCAAGGAGACGATCATGAAAAGCAAGTCGCCCCATCCCTCCGCCCTGCCCGCCCTGTCCGCCCTGCTCGTCCTGCCGGTCGCCCTGGCGCTGCGCGTCACGCCGGCTGCCGCTCAGTGCGTCCTGCAGCCCGGAGCCTCGGGCCAGAACGGCCAGACCCTCAGCCAGAACTTCTTCACCCTGGTCGACGACCTCCATGCCATCGACTTCCACCCCACGCACAGCATGATGATCGGCGGCAAGACGCTGCAGGTGCCGCCCTGGTTCAAGAGCTCGGACAACTGTGACGTGGCCAACCTCAAGGATGGCAGCGGTGCGATCAGCCCGCCCCTGACCTCGCCATCGTTTGCCGATTACCTGGTGGTGAGCGACGAGCTGTCCGAGCTCGCCGTCGTCACGGCTCTGGCCGGCCGCGACGACCGGATGATGGCGATCCACAACACCGTCCAGGCCATGGCCTCGGCAACTCATCCCGGCCTGCCTTGCTGGATCGCCGAGATGTCCGGCAGCGCCCTCACCTGCCGTTCGCAGGACACCGCGACCGACGCCACCGCCCGCTTCGGCCTCGCCTACTATCACGCCGCCAACAACCCTGCCTTCCCCGCCGCGTCGCGCGCCATCTATCGCGCCGCCGGAGATGCCCTGGCCGCCAGCCACCTGACGGCCGAATACGACCAGGGACAGAATCATTGCTACACGAGCAGCGTCTCGCAGCAGCAGGTCTGCGACTGGGTGGGCGGCGGCGCCAACACCGCCGCGGGCGGCGTCGGCAATCTCGAGATGTGGATCGGCTACTCCCAGGACGTCGCGCGCTTCCTGCTCGCCGCCTATGTCTCGACCGGCACCTCCGCCTACTTGGCCCGCGCCGCCGAGGTCGTCGACCAGTGGCTGATCGCCAGCACGTTCGACGGCATGCACCCGACCTTCGGACGCACCGATTTCGGCTGGAACACTTCGGCTCAGTCGATCGCGCCGCGGGCTCCCTACCCGGGCGACTACTACTGGCAGCAAGGGCGGGCCTGGGATGCCGCCGACGCACCGCGCGCCCTATGGATGGGCGACGTCTTGCGAGCCTTCGATCTCGCCACGAGCCATGCGCCCATGACCGGCGCCAATGCGGCTTACGCGTACCTGTCGACCTGGGTGCAGGCCGTCCTCGCCAACGGCACCCAGACCGCCACCACCTCGTGCATCCAGTACAACCAGGACGGCACCGCCGTCTCCGGCAACTGCGGCACCGACTTCTATTACAACGGCCTGGGCGCGGGACTCTCGACCTACAACGGCACCTCGCTGCTCGCGACCAAGCTCTCGACCGCCCTCTCCCAGTTCGGCTGGAACGCCTCGCCGCCGACCTGGAACTCGCAAGCCTGCTTCGGCATCTATCGCGGCGTCCGCCCGGTCAAGGCGCTGGCCGCCGCCATCGGCCTCGACGCCGCGACCTGGCGCGGGACACCCTGCGGCGGCGCCGGCGTCACGCTGAGCGTGACCACGGCGGGGACCGGTTCCGGCACGGTGACCAGCAGCCCGGCCGGCATCAGCTGCCCCGGCAGCTGCTCGGCGGCTTTCGCCGCGGGCACGGCGGTGACCCTGAGCGACGCGGCCGCGGCGGGCTCGAGCTTCGGCGGCTGGGGCGGCGCCTGCAGCGGCACCGGCGGCTGCGCCTTCACCCTCAACTCCGACCAGACCGTCACCGCCACTTTCACCGCCAGCGGCACCCCGCCAGCGGCGCCGACCTGGCTGCGCGTCACCACCGTCTCGGCCAGCGAGCTCAAGCTGACCTGGCAGGACAACTCGAACAACGAGAGCGGGTTCAAGATCGAACGCAAGGAGGGATGCTGCGGACCCTGGACGCCGCTGCCCGACGCTCCTGCCAACTCGACCGGCACCGCGACTTACGAAAGCACCGGCCTCAAGTGCGGCACGACCTACGCCTATCACGTTTGGGCGTTCAACGCCGCCGGCGCCTCCGCCCAGACCAACGAGGCGGCCGCCTCGACCAGCGCCTGTCCCTGAGTGTCGCCGGCAGCCGGGCACGGGCCGAGCAGTGCGCCCGGCGCCCGTGCCCGGCTGCCGAATCCGGCCACCCGCCGCGCCGGCTCCGGCGCCCGCGCGCATGAACATGCTCATGCGGCGGCTGCGAAAACCTTGTCAACTCTCCTCCAAGGCCAAATCAAATCAAGGAGGGCGAGATGACGCGACATTCGCAGCCGAGCCGAGACTCCCAGAACGCGAGCGAAAATTCGCAGCAATCGATCGGGCAACTGTCCCTTGCCTCGGCCGTCCTGGCAGCCGTCCTGGCAGCGGTCCTGGCGGTCGCGCTGCCCGCCGGCGCCCGGGCACAGGCGATGGTCAAGGTCAACGACGACGTTTGGATCAGGTTCGGCATGCAGCTCGCGGGATGGGCCGACTGGACCCAGACCGCCCCGGCCGGGGGCTACGCCGAGAACCTCTACCTGCGGCGGGACCGCTTCCTGGTCACCGGCTCGGCGGCGCCCGGCGTCACCTTCTTCTTCCAGACCGACGACGTGAACCTCGGCAAGGCTCCCAGATCGCTCGCCACCGGTTTCGTCGTCCAGGACGCCTGGTTGGAGTGGAAGATCGCCGACGCCTTCGCGCTCGACGCCGGCCAGTTCATCGTCCCGTTCAGCCGCAACTCGCTGCAGGGGACGTTGAGCTACCTGACCATGGACGTCAGCCCGACCTCGACGCTCATCATCAACCCGAACCCGAGCGACGCCGCGCGCGACACCGGCGTCGAGGCCAAGGGCTACCTGGTGGACGGCGGCCGCCTCGAGTACCGCCTTGCGCTCACCCAGGGAGTCAGGGAGGCGGGATCCCGCAACGCCTTCCGCGACTCCGCCTACCTGCAGTACGACTTCTTCGCGACCGAACGCGGCTACGTCTACTACGGCACCAACCTCGGCAAGAAGAAGATCCTGGCGTTGAGCGCCGGGTACGACGGACAGAACAGCTACCACGCCTACAACGCCGACGTCTTCTCGACCGTCCCGGTCGGCGCCGGCGACGAGATCGCCGGACAGGCGCAGTGGAGCCACTTCGACGGCGAGAGCTTCCTCCCGGCGCCGGCGCGCCAGAACGACTACCTGCTCGAGCTGGCGTACTTCATCGCGGCAGCCAAGGTCCAGCCGTTCGCGAAGCTCGAGCGGCAGCAGTTCGGCGCCGCCGACCAGCAGCAGAAGGACATGACGCGATGGGGCGCCGGCCTCCACTACTACGTGCACGGACTGAATCTGAAGCTCAGCGCGCAGTACCTGCGCGTCCTACCGCGGAGCCCGATCAAGGACGCCAGCGAGCTCACGCTGGCGATGCAGGTCTGGTATTACTAGCGAGGACCGGGGCGCATGGTCATGCTCTTTTCGCCGTGGTTGCGGCGCGCTACGTTGGATCGCCAGGCCGCGCAGCGCCTGCAAGGAGACGAGCATGAATGACCTTTCTCTCCGGTGCCGCCAGCGACGCTTCTTCCTGTGCATCTCGCTCTTTGCCATCCTGGCAGCCTGGCGCTCCGGCAGGGCGAGCGGGGCCGGAGCGAATTGCGCGAGCTTCGACTTCGCCGGGCAGCTGTCCCGGGCCACGGTCGAGCCCGAGACGCGCTGGCTCGCCCTGGGGACGCCGGAAGCCCGCCCGCACCTGCTCTCCGGCTGGTCCATCGACGAGCTCTGGCACGACCAGGTCCCGTTCGTCTGGGCCATGGGAGACGCCGCCGCCCTGCGCTTCACCCGCTTCGCCACCGGCCCCTTCGACCTGTACTTCCGCTGCCGGCCGATCGACCTCGCCGGCGCCCCGGCCCAGGAGGTCGCCATCCTGGTCAACGGCATCCAGGTGGGGGTGACCGAGTTGCAGGCGGATTTCCAGATTTACCGGATGCCGATTCCCGCCGCCGTCCTGCGCTCGGGCGAAAATCGGCTGGACCTCCGCTTCGCACACTTCCGCGTCCCGGCGCCCGCTCCCAAGGGCTTCCCCCAGCCGCGGCGCCTGGCGGTCGCCTGGAACTGGATCGGCTTCGGCGCCAAGGCCCCGCCCACGCCGCGGACGCCGCCGCCGCCGCCCCAGCCGTCTGCCGAGGCGGGCTCGCTCTCGCTGCCCTTCCTCACCCGCGTCGAGTTCGAAACCAAGGTGCAACCGGGGAACAGCCTGCGCTGGCGGAAGATCCGGCCCTGGCGCACGTCGCGCCTCGGGCCGGGCGCGGCTCTCGAGGTCACGATCGATTGGGCCGGTCCGCAGAGCCGCGCGCTGCGCTTCGAGCAACGAGCCTTCTCGTCGCCGGCCGACGTCACCTTGACCAACCGGCAGGTCGCCTCGGCCCGGATCTCTTTCCTGGCGCGTCCGGGCAAGAGCGCCGGCGCCGAGACCTCGGGCCTCACCATCGAGCTGCCCCAGCTCCTGGCAGCCGGCTGCCCGTCGCTGGCCGGCACGCCGGCCACCGCGGCGGCTCCCGCCCGCGCTCAGCCCAGCCACTCGGGGCGGTGAGCCGCGGGATCAGCCTCGCACTCGCCACGGCGGCTGGTGGCGCCGGTACAATTCCGGGCGACCTGCCGATCCCGACCTCCCGCCTGCAGGTCATCCCCGACGCCGGCCACACCTCAACCATCGAGGAGCCTACCGCGGTCAACGCCGCGATCGCCGATTTCCTCGCCGGCCTGGGGGGCGAGTGAAGCTGGTATCGTCATCGGGACAGGAGGAGCCGCGATGTCGAGCACCGAAGAGATCCTGGCCTTGCTGCGCGACCAGCACCAACTGCTCAAAGCGAGCTATCCGATTCGGCGCCTGGCCCTGTTCGGTTCCTGGGCCAGAGGAGACGCGCGGGAAGATAGCGACGTCGACGTCATGGTGGATGTGGATCCCTCCATAGGGTTGGGCTTCGTCGAGCTCGGCGAGCACCTCGAACGGGCTCTCGGACGTCGGGTGGACCTGGTTTCCCGGCGCGCCATCAAGCCGTCCCTCTGGGAGCGTATCGAGCCGGAGCTGCTGGATGCCTGAGCGCGATTCCAGCCTGTTGATCGAAGACATGCTGACGGCGATTCGCAAGATCGAGCGCTACACGGAGGGGACTGACCAAGCGAGGTTCCAGCAGGACGAGAAAACCGTCGATGCCGTGGTGCGCAACCTTGAGGTCATTGGGGAGGCGGCGCGGCGAATCCCGGTCGAGTTCACGTCTCGCCATGCAGACCTGCCGTGGAAGCAGATTGCCGGTCTACGTAACCGTATCGTTCACGACTACATCGGTTTGGACCTGGAAATCATCTGGCAGGTGATCCGGCATGACTTGCCGCGGCTCAAAGTCCAGCTCGAAGAGCTGGCAAGGCCCCCTGAGTAGTGATTGTTGACAGCTCGCGGTTGGCGTCCGCCCGGGCGCTCCTCGGCGCGGGTTGCGTTCTGGCCGCCTGGTCCACGGCGGCGATGCGGCTCGCCGCCTCCCCGGCGGCACCCGCCGATCCCGGGCGCGAGCTCGAATCGTTCATGAGGCTGGCGGCGGTGGCCGGGCGGGAGCGGCCGGCCGCCGACTTCATTCGCGAGCGCCTGGGGCGGGAGCTGCCGGTGCGCGCCGATGCGCTCGGCAACCTGACCGTCACCTTCGGGTCCGGCGGGCCGCGGCGGCTGGTCGCCTGCCCGCTGGGAGAGCCAGGCTTCGTGGTCAGCCGCATCGACGGCGACGGCTACCTGCGGCTCGCCGCCGCCGGCGAGGGCGTCCCGGCCGGAGCCCTGCGGCAGCAAGCCCACGAGGGCCAGGTCGTGTGGGTGGCGGGCGCCCGCGGCGAGGTCCCGGGCGTGGTCGCGGCGCGCTCGATCCACCTGCGCCCCCACGCCGACCCCGCCGTGCCGCCGTTCGGCATCGCGGACGCTTTCGTCGACGTCGGCGCCGAGAACGCGGCCCAGGCGGCCGAGCTGGGCATCCGGCCGCTCGACCCGGTGGCTCTCGACCGCCGGCCGGCACGGCTCGCGGGAGGTCTGCTCGCCGGCCCCTCGGCGCGGGTCAAGGCAGCCTGCCTGGCGCAAGCCGACGCCGCCCGGCGCTTTCGTCCCGCTCCCGGCAGCGGCACAGTGGTCTTCGCCTGGACGGCGTCCACCCTCGTCCGGCGGTCGGAGCTCGAGCGGCTGCGGCGCGAGCGCGGCCCATTCTCGGAGCTCGTCCTCCTCGGCTGGGGCTTCGGCTGGCAGCGCCGGCCGGACGGGAGCGAGATCCCGGTGCCGCTGCCCCCGCCCGGCGCCGGCCTGCTCGCCGCCGGGGCGCTGGCCGGCCGGCTTCCCGGCACGCGCACCGCCCCGTATCTGCCGCCCCGGGCCCGTCCGGACGAAGCGGCCCCCGCTCCCTGGCCCATCGGCTATCTTGGCCTGCCGGCCCGGTACCTCGGGACCCCGGTCGAAACCGTCGCGATCGACGACATGGAACGGCTCAGCGCCGCGCTGCTCTCGTTTCTGGGCAGCCCGGCGCCGGCGCGGCAAGGCCGCCCGCAGCAGCAGCCGCCGTCGTCATCGCCACCCATGCCGTCGCCGCCGGTCGCCCTGCCGTCCTCGCCGCCGCCGCCCGGCGACAGCCAGCGCCACGCCGAGACCGCCGCCCTGATCGGCGCGCTCGTCGCCCGCTACGGCGTCAGCGGCGACGAGGCCGGCGTGCGCGGCGCGATCGCCGCCCAGCTGCCGCCCTGGGCCCATCCGGTCGTCGACTGGGCCGGCAACCTCTCGGTGACCGCCGGCGGCCCGGGGTCCGACCCCGAACCGCGGCTGTTCATGGCCCACATGGACGAGCTTGGCTTCCGGGTGAGCCAGGTCCTGCCGGACGGCAGGCTGCGGCTGCAAGCGCTTGGCGGGCTCGACAGCTCGCTCTGGGAAGGGCAGGCGGCGCTCGTCCACGGCCGGCGCGGCCCGCAACCGGCGCTCTTCGAGCCGCGCCCCGACTGGCTCACCGCCGGCCGCCGCTCGCCCGCGGCCGGCCTCACCGCCTGGCTCGGCAACGGCGGCCCTGACGCCGTCGCCGCCGCGGGCATCGCGGCCGGAACCACGCTCACCATGCCGAAGGCCCTGCTCCGCATGGGGCGTGACCGCCTGGCCGCCCGCAGCCTGGACGACCGCGCCGGCGCCGCCGTCCTGCTGCTCGCGCTGCGCCGCATCGATCCCGCCAGGCTCCGCCATCGGGTCACCTGGTCCTGGACCGTCCGCGAGGAAGTCGGCTACCTGGGAGCGGCGGCCCTCGCCCACGGGCAGGGCGGCTACCGCCGCGTCTACCCGATCGACGCCTTTCCCACCTCCGACTCGCCGCGCGAGCAGCGAGGCGCCGCCTACGCTCCCCTCGGCCGCGGCGCGGTGCTGCCCGCCACGGCGCCGCGCACCCTGCTCGCGCGCCTGCTCGACCTCGGCCGGCGGCAGGGCATCGCCCTGCAGCTCGGCACGCTGGCCGGCGGCAACGACGGCGTGCCCTTCCAGGCCGGGAACGCCGCCGTGCTGCCCCTCTCCTGGCCGCTGCGCTACACCCACACCCCGGGCGAGGTGGCCGACCTTCGCGACCTCGAAGCGCTGACCGACCTGGTCGTCGCCCTGGCCGCGGAGGGACAATAGGGCGAAGCACCAAACCAAGGGGTCTCGTTTCAGGGATGGCCATGTCGATCGTCGAGGTTCAGGACGGAGAGAACCTGCTTGCCGCACGCCAGCTGCTCGCCGAGTACTTCGCCTCGCAGGACGACTTTCTCGCCTCGCGGCAGCTCGACCTCACTGCCGCGCGCAGGCGCGAGGTCGCCGCCCTGCCCGGCGAGTACGCGCCGCCGGGCGGCCGCCTGCTGCTGGCGCGCGAGCCGGGCGGCGTCGCGGCGGGCTGCGTGGCGCTGCGGCGGCTGGAGCCGGCCACCTGTGAGCTGCGGCGCCTGTACGTCCGCCCGCCGTACCGCGGCGCCGGCCTGGGCCGGCGGCTCACCCTGGCCGCGCTCGCTGCGGCGCGCGCCATGGCCTACGATCGGGTGCGGCTCAACTCGCTGCCGTCGATGGCGCGCGCGCGTGTCCTCTACGGCGAGCTGGGATTCCGCGAGATCCCTCCCTACCGCACGCCCCTCGTCTCCGGGGTGCTCTACTTCGAGCTCGAGCTGGTCAGCTCGAACGCATGGCTCGAACGCCTGGAGTAGACTGTGCCGGCACCGATGACCACCGCGCACGTCCGCCCTCTCGCGCGCCGTCCCACCGCGGCAGCCTCGGCGCTCGCCCTGGCCCTGTCGACCCTGCCTGGCCTGCCGGCCCTGCCGGGCCTGCCGGGACTGTCCGCCGCGCTCGGTGCCGCCGCTGTCGCTGTCGCTGCCTCGGCCGCGGCCGCGACCGCCGCCTCGCCGCTCGCCGCCGAGACGCTCTTCACCGGCGTCTTCAGCCGCGGCGACGACGCCTACCAGCTCCTCGCCCTGCCGGACTGGCGGGAGCTGCAAAAGAAGGCGCGGCAGGCCCGCAAGCAGGGGCTGCGGGTGGTCGCCCTGCGCACCTACCTCGAAGGCGGGCGCCGCTTCTACGCCGGCGCCTGGCGCGAGGGAGCCGGCGACGAGGAGCTGGCGGCCGGTCTCGACGCCGCCGGTTTCCTGGCTCGCAACCGTGAGCTCGCCAAGCGCGGCCTCCAGCTCGTGGACCTCGACACCTACGCGGAGGGGCGCCAGCGCAAGTTCCTGGGCGCCTGGCGAGGCGGCCGGAAGCAAGAGGAGGTCGCGCTGGACCTCGACGGCCCGGCCCTGGCGAGCGCCGACGAGCGACAGGCCGCGCGCGGCCTGCGCCCGCTCCGGCTCCGTGCCTATCGCGACCGCGGTCATCTGCGCTTCCTGGCGCTCTGGCAGCCGGGCGAAGGCGACCACCACCTGCTCACCGGCCTTGACGGACCCAGGCTCGTCCGCACCCAGGCCGAGCTCTCCCGGAGCGGTCTGCAGCTGGTCGACGTCGATGCCTACGACGACGACCGCGGCCGGCGCCGCCACGCCGGCATCTGGCGGGCCGGCGCCAGCCCGGCCTCGGTCTGGACCGGCGAGTGGGAGAGCTTCGTCGCCCGCTGGCACGAGCTGGCCCGCAAGGGCGAGCGCCTGATCGCCCTGGCGGCCGCGCCCGGCGCCTGCCGCGACGAGTGTGTCAACCAGGTCGTCGCCAGGCAGGCCTACGACTACGCCATCCACGCCACCGCCACGCACTGCGAGGGTCCGCCCGGCACCTGCGCAGCGCCGGGCCAGCGGCACCCCGTGGTCTATCACTGGCCGGTCGAGAGCGACGGCGCGAGCCGCTTCATCCGCCTCTCCGCCCTCGAGGTCCACGACACGCCGTTCACCCTCCCCTTCTCCGACACCGCGGTCAAGCGCCGCGGGGTGTGGCTCTACGGCGCCGGCAGCTGGCATCACGCCGCCGACTTCAGCCGCGACGACCAGCAGACCTTCGCCGCCCGCGCCGCCGCTCCGGGTACGGTGATCTTCGTCGGCTGGGACCCCTGGTCCGGCAACACCGTGATCGTCAGCCACGACGCCGGCGGCAGCGCCGACGCCTACCGCACCATCTACATGCACCTCCGTGACGGTGCCAGCCACGACTGCGAGGCCGCCTGGTCCCAGACCCTGGCCCACCCGCCCGCCGCCGAGAAGGAGCTGGCTCCCTACCGCGTCCATCTCCTCGCCAGCGGCTGCGCCCAGGACCCGGCGAGCCACCACCCCGATCCCGGCCACTGGGGCACCGAGGCCCAGACGATCGACCACGGTCTCGTCGGCAAGCAGGTGGCGGCCGGCCAGTTCCTGGCCTGGGCCGGCGACACCGGACCGGGCGGCAAGCGCGGTCCGGGAGCTCCCAACACCCATCTCCACGTCTTCTTCGCCCATCGCGATCCCGCCGATCAGCACTGGTACTTGTTCGACCCCTACGGCATCTATGGGCAGCCCGCCTGCTACCCGCAGCACCTGACCGACTCCATTGCCGGCCCCTGCGTCCGCTACCCCGTGGCCTGGGCCGGCGGCCGCCCGCGCTTCCCGTAGCCGGCCGCGGCTCCTGCCACGGGCAGGAAGCGGCATCGACTTTGCACTTCAGGCGGATGCGAGCAGCGCCAGGGGCCCGCTCCGCGCGTGCGCGGCACCCGCCCGGCGCCCCGGCCGGCTCACCCAACGGAGGATGCAATGCACAAGACCGCAACCAACGGCATCAAGCTGGCGATGCTCATCCTGGGCGCCGCCTTCGGATTGGCCGCTCTCGGCTGCTATGTCGCCGTGGCAGGGCCAGGCTATGGAGTGGAGGCAGAGTACGAGGTCGAAGGCCCGCCCCCGCCGCCCCCGGAGGAGGTGGTCGTGGCGGCGCCGGGTCCGGATTTCATCTGGATCGGCGGCTTCTGGGACTGGGACGTCGGAGTCAGGCACTTCGTCTGGCACGAAGGCCGCTGGGAGCGGCCGCCTCACCGCGAAGCGCACTGGATCGCCCCCCGCTACGAGATGCGCAACGGCCATCACTACTTCCACCGCGGTCACTGGGAGCACCCTGAGCGTCACTGACGAGGCGCGGACCGCCGCCGGCGCGCCGAAGGAGACCCTATGAGAAAAGCGATCGGAATCGTCGCGGTGTCGTTGCTCTGCGCACTCCCCGCCACAGGCCAGCAGCGCGGCCAGCAGCACGCCGGCGGCGCCCCGCACGCCGGCAGTCGGCCGGTTGGCGGCGGGCACATCCCCTCCCGCGGCCCCGCGCCTTCGCGGGAGCCCGCCCGCGCGCCGGCCCCGCCTGAGCGCGGCGCGCGTCCTCAGAGCCGCAACTTCTCGGAGGGGCCGGGCCACCCCAACGCGCCGCACGTGGACACCCAGAACGACCGTTGGGTTGGCCACGACGGCGGCAGGAACGACCCGCACTACCATCTCGATCGCCCCTGGGAGCACGGGCGTTTCTCCGGCAGGTTCGGCCCCAACCACGTCTACCGGCTGGAAGGCGGCAATCGCGAGCGCTTCCGCTTCGACGGCTTCTTCTTCAGTATCGCTCCTTACGACTTCGCCTACAGTGCCGACTGGCTCTGGGACATTGACGACATCGTTCTCTACGAGGATCCGGACCATCCTGGCTGGTACCTGGCCTACAACGTCCGCCTTGGAACCTATGTACACGTGCAATACATCGGATAGTGAGCCTCACGAATCCGAATCGTATTTCTAGTGAAACGAGGGGACAGCCCAATGGCTGTCCCCTGTTTGCATCGGGACGTTTTTCGGACACCGCACTCCGGTTTTGCGCCAGGCCTCTCCTGTTATAAATGGTGCGCAGCAATTTCCATCTTTCTCAACGCCGTGAAGCCTGCGCGCGTTTGTGATTTCAGGCCGGGGAAGAATCATGACAGACAATCGTTCCGCA
>DASZHY010000546.1:0-5606 GCA_035949675.1 Thermoanaerobaculia bacterium | reverse complement strand
GCGCGTGGCCATGAGCGACTTCGTCTTCATTCCGCTCTACTCGACGCCGGTCCTCTACGGCACTCGCGACGACGTGGACTGGCGGCCGCGCAGCGACCTGCTCATCCTGGTCAACACCATCCGCCGGCAACCGCCGCGCGGATAGGCGCCGCGCGGTCAGTGCCTTCAGGTCGTCGTCGCGGCTGCTTTCGTCACTGCAATCCGGAAGGACGTCGGGTCGATCGCCGGGTAGCGGTAGAGATGGGGCTCGATCTGCGTGAAGCGTTCCAGCAGCTCGTCGCGTCCGACCAGCCCTCGGGCGAGCATCTCGCGCACGTCGTCGAGGTCCTGTGCGTGGCCGCGCTCGATCTTGGACAGGGCCTGGGCGGCGAAGTCGTAGTGATGGAATGAGAGCTTGCCCTCGCGGCCGGCGAAGGGGCTGCGCTCCCGCCAGCCGGGGAGCTCGGGGATGAAATCGCCCGGCGACGCCAGCTCGACGTTGACCTCCAGGCGCTCCTTGAGGAGGGGGATGGCGCGCAGCAGGCGGTCGGATTCGGGCTCGAGCTTGACGTCGATGTCGATGGTGCTGGTGCGCCATCCGAGCAGCACGGCGGTGGCGCCGCCGGTCAGGTAGAGGCGGGTTTCGCTCTCCGCCTCGGCGCCCAGGGCGCGCAAGAACCGCAGCAGACGCTCGCGGTCTAGCGGCCAGCGCATTCGAGCGCGCGCTCGCAGCTGACCAGGCGGCGGATCAGGGCGTTGTAGCGGGAGTGCGCGCTGTCGGAGTCGTCGCCAGCCAGGCGGTCGTAGAGGCGGCGCTCGGGCGACGGGAAGGCCGGCTCCGGCACGGCCAGGCCGGCGCGGCGCAGGCGCTCGGCGCCGATCGAGACCAGCAGCGCGGGGATGGATTCGACGCCGCGCGCCAAGTCGGCAATGCCGGCCTCGACCAGGTCGCCCCCAGGCAGGGGATCGAGCCGCGGGTCCATGTCTGCCAGTATAGCCGCGCCGTCCTCCCAGGTGGCCGCGTCGCCCCGCGGCCGGCAGCGCCGTCGAGGCGATGGACGTGTTCCGGACGGCGCGAGGGTGAGCCGGGCCATCCGGGCTCACTGTTCGCGTGTATAATGCACTACCTCGCGACACCAATATGCGGAGGGGCGGATGAGCTACCTGAATCTACCGCGGGTGACGTTCGCCGGCTTCTTCGAGGCGGACGTCAACACGGTCAACAACGATGTCCGGAACTACGACTCCGAGGTCTTCGAGGCGCGCTTCCAGATGCGCCAGGTGGCGGAGCCGGGGGGGCGGACCGAGTACAACGGCTGGTGGAATCCGGACGGCTCGAACGCCTTCCGCCTGATGGAATGTGCGGTCACCGGCGCGGCCGGTCCCGGCGGCGCCCGGGCAGAAAGCGCGGCTCAGGCCGGCACTCCAGCGCCGTCGTTGCGCATCGAGGCCCAGCAGGGGCGGACCCAGGCCAAGATCGTCGACCTCGATCCGCAGCTCCAGTTCGCCTCGGGTCTCTGGGGCATGCGGCTGTCGCTCATGCTCGGTGACCTCGCGGTGCTGTCGGCGACCTTGCAGCCCGCCTGCTTCCGCGACATCTATTTCGGCCGGGTGATCGTGCAGAGCACGGGCCAGCCCCTGGGCGGCAGCCCCAGCGCCTCGGCCCGCTTCACCGGCACCCTGACCGACCTCGATTGGGGGCCGGACGCCAAGGGGATGACCGGGATCGGCGCCCTCGAGGCGGCGGCGGACGGGCGCGGCGGGAAACTCACGATGAGCCTTCTCACCTACGGCTATTCCAAGTCGCGCGGCCCCGACGATTTCCTGGTGGGGTCGGTCGTCGGCTCGATCGGGCCTTACCTACCGGGCGACCCGGAGATGTTCGCGCCCGGTCGCCGGTTCGCCCCCTCGGCATCCAGCGCCAACCTGCCTTTCGCCTCGGCCTCGGGGCTCGGCTACATGACAGGCGCCGTCTCGCCGGACGGCGCGACCTTCAGCCTGGACTTCGGCAATTCCATCCCGATGTGGCTGGTCGACAAGGGTCTGCAACCCGGCCAGGTCCCCTACTTGGCGCTCCAGGACCTGGGCCCGCTGACCGTCGTGGTGCTCAAGGGGGAGGATCCGTTCGCGAGCATCGACTCCGGTGCGGTGGCCGCCCCCTATGTCTCGGATGGGGACGGCCTGACGCCGGACCAGTACGAAGTGATCGGCATTGTCCAGGGCTATGACATGGCCTGGCTCCAAGCGACTGGCGGCATCGCCGACCTGCCGATCCCGGCCGGCGCAGCGGCCCTGATCGGCGATCACTCGCTCGCGGTCCTCCTCGGCTCGGCCCCGGCCCCGCTCACCATCGGCATCCGCGAGACGGTCGCTGGTGCCTGGGTGCGTGCGGACCAGTTCGTCCAGCGGGTCGACACGGCCGAGACAGGCTGGGTCTCCGCCCCCGTCAGCCTCTGGGCCATGCGCTGGGGCAAGCCCTGGGCGGGCGCGCCGCTCCAGGCCTCGCTGTCCCCGCCTCTGAATGACCAGGGAGGCACCGGCGACCCCAAGGAGGAGAAGCCGCCGCAGGCAGTGATCCCGCTGATCAACGTGCCGCCCGACAAGGTCTTGGTCCCCGCCACGCTCACCACCGGCGACGACGGCGTCGGGGTCCTGAACATCCAGGTCGAGAACCCGGGCCATCCGCGCGGCTATGTCGACGGGCAGATCTATCAGATCAGCTATTCGCTGGCGCTGACCGGCCAGTCGCCCATGCCGACCTTCGAGTTCATCGCCATGCATGCCCGCGACGCGTACCTCCCGCCGCTCACGCCGAGTTGGACGGACGACATCGGGCCGATCCTGGTCCAGTATGGCAATCTCTATCCGGTGATGAGCCGAGGGCTGTTCAGCTTCTCCGATCCGCTGGCGATCGCGGCCAACGCGCGGTTGCTGCACCTGGCCTTTACCCGGCCGATCGAGGACCCGAACTATATGCCCGCCACCCGCGACCTGTCGGCGGGGAAGGTGACGGCGATCCTGCGCTGGCTCGAGGGTTACCTGCCCGAGGCCGCCGTCGACCGCCGCCACTACCCGTCGCTGCCGGAGGGAGCCGCCCGTGCCGCGGCGGGAGAAACGGCGGTGGGCATGGCTGCTCCCACACGCCTCAGTGCCGCCACGGCCCAGGCGGCGATCGCCCGGCTGGGCCCGGGCAACGACGGCAAGACCGCGGCGGTGCGCAGCTTCCTGAAGAACGCACCGGTCAGGGATGCCTGAAGCCATATGAGCTGGAGGATTCCGCATGCTGAAGGTCGAACGCCGCTACATCGCCGCTATCCAGGCCGCCCGGAAGCCGGAGGACCTCCACTGGCTGGTGCAGAGCGCCATCGAGCTCGAGCACTCGACCATTCCGCCGTACCTGGCCGCCTACTTCAGCCTCAAGCTCGGCACGAACGACATGGTGGCCGACATCCTCCGCAGCGTCGCGATGGAGGAGATGCTGCACATGTCGATCGCCTCCAACCTGATGATCGCGATCGGCGGCAGCCCCCAGATCAACCGTCCGGGCTTCGTGCCAAAGTACCCGGGTCCGCTGCCGATGAACATCGGCGACGGCCTGATCGTGCCGATCGGAAAGTGTTCGGTCGAGCTGGTGAAGAACGTCTTCATGGTGATCGAGGAGCCGGAGAACCCGATCGACATCCCGGTCCGGCTGCTAGCGACCGCCGAGGGCGCGGGCCCCGAATTCCATACCATCGGCGAGTTCTATGCAGCGCTCGACAAAAAGCTCCAGGAGATGGGGAAGGACGCCTTCATCAAGGGGCACCCCGACCGTGAGATGGTCGACAACACCTGGTTCCCGCCGGATCAGCTCTTCCGGATCACAGGCCCCGAGAGCGCCTCGGCCGCCATCGAGCTGATCGTCGAGCAGGGAGAGGGGACCCCGACCTCGCCGCTCGACCCGGAAGACGAGCCGGCCCACTACTACCGGTTCCAGCAGATCGTGAAGGGCAAGCGGCTGGTGCGCGATCCCGTCACCGGCGGTTTCGTGTTCGGCGGCGCTCCGGTGCGGATCGACGAGCGCAACGTCTGGAACATGCAGCCCAACGGCGATCCGGACACCTTGCCAAAGGGCTCGCGGGCGCGGCGGGCCTCGGTGCAGTTTGCCTACGCCTACACCAGCCTGCTCAATGCCCTGCACCGGACCTTCAACGGCCGGCCCGAGGCGATCCGTGACGCCATGGGCCTGATGTACCAGCTCCGGCTGGCGGCCCAGGACGTGCTGTCCACACCCCTACCGGACGATCCCGGCATGGCCACCGGCCTCTGTTTCCGCTGGCGGCCGACCACGGCAGAGACCAGCACCTGACCCAGCCAGCCGATGACCCTTTCCGCTTCCGCCACACTCTGACCTGACCGCCACCCTCACGCTGGCGCTCGGCTCGAGCCGCCGCCGAGCCGGCTGTAAGTGCCTCGGGTGACAGGGCGTTGTGCTAGACTTCTACGCTACTTAGCGATGAATCCCTCAACCAGATTCTCGCTGCCGGGGTTTGCTGGCGCCAACCGCCGGCCGCGCCGGCCCTGCCGGCCCGGCCCTTCGACGGCCAGGCGGGGTTAACCGCGTTCTCGAGAGCCGCCGCCAGGTCTACCCTCGCCATGTCCATCGCCGACGCCCGCGCCAGCCGCGCCAGCCGGACCAGCAAGCGTCCGGAGCGCCCGACGCTGTCGCCGGAGAAGGGCAACGAGCTGCTGGGCCTGGCGCTGGTCGGCGTGGCGCTGCTGCTGGTCTTCAGTTTCGCCACCTATCATCCCGGCGATCCCAGCCTCTTCCACGAGCTGCCGCAGGCGGCGCCCTCGCATAACTGGATCGGCCCCGCCGGCGCCCAGGCGGCGGCGCTGGGGTTCGGGTTCTTCGGCCTGAGCTGCTTTCTGCTGCCGCTGTTCCTGCTGGTCGCCGGCTGGCGGCGGCTGCGGCGGCGCGGCGCCGTGCGGGTGGTGGGCCGCGGCTTCGGCTCGTTGCTGCTGGTCGCCGCGCTGCCGGGGTTGTGCCACCTGCTGGCCGGCGGCATCGGCTGGCGCGGCGAGACGTTGCCCGCCGGCGGGGCATTCGGCAGCGTGCTGGCCGGCCTGCTCGACGAGCGCCTGAGCTTCACCGGATCGCTGCTGGTGCTGGCTTCGGCGGTGCTCATCGGCGCGGCGCTGGTGGTGCAGTCCACGCTCGGCCAGGTGCTTGCGTCCTGGCGTCTGAGCCTGCGCCAGCTGTGGCAGGACGCCACCCTGGCGCGAGCCCGCCGCCGGGAGCGCCGCGAAAAAGAGCGCGCGCGGCGGCGGGTGATCACCAAGCACCTGCAGCGGGTGGTCGAGGAAAAGCAGGAAAAGCAGCGGCGCGAGGAGCTGGCGCCCGGCGGCGCGGACGCCGGCGGGCGCCTACGGGCAGCGGTCGATGCCCGCCGGGGACGATTGCAGGGGGCGCCGGGGGTGCCGGGGGCGCCGGGGGAGCCCGGGCCGGGGGCGTCGCCGGCGGCAGGGGGTGCGCCGCGGGAGCTGCCGCTGGCGGACCACCAAGAAGCGGTAGAAGACCCCGGGGCGGCGGCGATCGCGGCGATGACCGGCGGCAGGCTCGATCTGCCGCTGCGCGTCTTCAACCG
>DASZHY010000545.1:0-1595 GCA_035949675.1 Thermoanaerobaculia bacterium | reverse complement strand
CATCCGGTTCTGGTCGAAATGGCCATCGCGCAGGTAGGCGTCCTCCCAGCGCCGGACTTCAAGCTGCCCCTTGCTCTCGGCCTCGACCACGTTGATGCCCGCTTCTTGCAGACGCCGCAGATGCTCCGCCTGGTGCCGCGGATCGACAATGTGGAAGGCCCGGTCGCCCTGGTCGAACCCCTCCTTGATGAAAGGGAAGAGTACCCGGTACTCCTCCTCTTTACGGTGGAAGAAGGCACAAACATGCCGGGAGCGGTCAAGGACCGAACCCGCCAGCCGCACTTGCTTTGGGTGGCTCATCGTGCTTCTCCTTTCAGCCAACGCCAGCCGCTGCGGGCCGGTCGCCCACGTAGGCGCTCGGCCACGCGCATCGGCAGTAGTCCACCCAATGTTACCCGAAGCACGACAGAAAGGAAGCAAGGCGGACTGATTCTGCGCCAACCACCGCAGATGCGAATAGAATGCCAAACGGCAAGCCGAAGATCCAGGTCGTGACCCCGTGTCTCCACTGCCCGGACGTCGGCAGCGGCTTTTCGGATTTAACCCGGACTTGCCACGAGGGCGCCAATCATGGCCCACCTGCTCCTCATCGACGATAATCCGGCCCTGATCCCGGGGCAGGTGCGCCAGGCGTTTCCCGCGCCCGCACACCGGGTCGAGGTAGCCGGCACCGGCGCCGAAGGACTTGAGCGGATCGGCGCCGGGCCACCAGATGTTATTCTCCTCGACCTGGGCTTGCCCGACCAGTCCGGCCTGGCAGTCTACGAGCAGATTCGCCAAATCGACGCCCGAATCCCCGTCATCTTCGTGACCATGGCAAAGAGCGCGGACGCGGCTATCGAGGCGATGCGGCAGGGCGCCTACGACTACTTGTTCAAGCCGCTCGATCCGCAGCAGCTGCGGCGCGTGGTCGGCGAGGCGCTGGATGTGGCCCGGCGGATGCGGGAGCCGGCCGTGGTCGCCGAAACCGCCGCGGACCCCGAGGTCGGCGGAGCCATCGTCGGGGGCTGCCCAGCTATGCGCGAGGTCTACAAGGCCATCGGCCGAGTCGCCGCCCAGGACGTGCCGGTGCTGATCGCCGGCGAGAGCGGCACCGGCAAGGAGCTGGTTGCCCGCGCCATCTACCAGCATGGCTCCCGCGCCAGGGCGCCGTTCCTGGCCCTCAACTGCGCGGCCATCCCGGAGCCGCTGCTGGAGAGCGAGCTGTTCGGCCACGAGAAGGGCGCCTTTACCGGCGCCGACCGCAAGCGCATCGGCAAGTTCGAGCAGGTCAGCGGGGGCACGCTGTTTCTCGACGAGATCGGCGACATGCCGTTGGCCTTGCAGGCCAAGATCCTGCGCCTGCTGCAGGAGCAAGTGTTCGAGCGCGTCGGCGGCAACGAGACCATCCGGACCGACGTGCGCCTGATCGCGGCCACGCACCACGACCTGAAAGCGGATTCCGCCGAGGGAAAGTTCCGGCCGGACCTGTATTACCGGCTGGGCGTCTTCACCATCCACTTGCCCCCCTTGCGCGAGCGGGGCGACGACCTGCCCCTGTTGGTGCGGCACTACCTGCGGCGCTTCAGCTGCGAGCTGGGGCGCGAGGTGCAGGA
>DASZHY010000544.1:0-12480 GCA_035949675.1 Thermoanaerobaculia bacterium | reverse complement strand
CGCCGCGTGCTCAACTCTCTCTCCGCCGCAACAGCGCGAACGCCTCGCGGTTGCCGCCGCTGCCGGCGACTGGCGAGTCGAACCAACCGCCGCCGGCCAGCTCGAGGCCGCCGAGCGCGGCGAGGCGGCCGGCGGTCTCCGCGATCACCTGGCGGCGCAGCGCCTCGTCGCGCAGGATGCCGCCCTTGCCGACCGCGCCCCTGCCGGCCTCGAACTGCGGCTTGATCAGGACCAGCAGATCGCCGCCCGCGGCGCCAGGCGCTCCGGGCGCGCCGGCGGCGCCAAGATCGGCGGCGCGAAGATGGGGCAGCAGGGCCGGCACCACCTTGGCGAGCGAGATGAACGAGACGTCCACGGTGATCAGATCGGCCGGTTCCGGCAGGTCGCCGGCGGCCAGGTAGCGGGCGTTGACGCCCTCCATCACCACCACCCGCGGATCGCGGCGCAGCCGCTGGTCGAGCTGCCCGTGGCCGACGTCGAGCGCGTAGACGCGGCGCGCGCCGCGCTCGAGCAGGCAGTGGCTGAAGCCGCCAGTCGAGGCGCCGACGTCCAGGCACACCCGGCCGGCCGGGTCGATGCCGAAGTGATCGAGGGCGTGCGCCAGCTTGCGGCCGGCGCGGGAAACGAAGGGCTCGCGCGCCGCCACGGCAAGCGCGGCGGCGCCGCCGACGGCGGTGCCCGGCTTGTCCACGCGCCGCCCGTCGACGCTGATCAAGCCGGCCATCACGGCGCGCCTTGCCTGCTCGCGGCTGGGGAACAGTCCGCGCTCGACGAGCAGCTGGTCCAGGCGCGACGCCACCGGCTTTTGCCTGGTTTCGCCTGTTGCGTTTATTTCCCGACGGCGGAGGCCGGGAGGGCTTCCTCGACGAGCATGATCGGGATGTCCGAGACGATCGGATAGACCAGGCCGGAAGCGGCGCAGAAGAGGCCTTGCTCGACCACCGGCGTCTCGTCGCGGAAGTGCTCCCGGTATTTCTCCGCCAGCATCCCGCGAACCTCCGGCGGCAGCTCGATGAGCTCCAGCTCTCCTTTCGTCTTGGGGCAGACGAGTATCTCCAGCAGCTCCGGATCGACCGCCATCGGGCCCCCCTGTCGAGGGCGCAGCATAACACAGCCGGGAACGCCGGCCCGGCGGGATAAGATACGTTCATGCCCGAGCGCAATCCTGGCGGTCCGGGCCCCTCGCCCCTGCCTGAGATCTCGCTGGTGGTCCCGGTCTTCAACGAGGAGCCGAACCTGCCGCCGCTCGCCGAGGAGATCCGGCAGACGATGCAGCCCCTGGGCCGGCCTTACGAGGTGCTGCTGGTCGACGACGGATCGACCGACGGCAGCCTCGCCGCGATGATCCGGCTGGCCAGCCAGGACCCGGCGCTGCGGGTCATCAGGCAGGCTCGCAACGCCGGCCAGTCGGCGGCCCTGGACGCCGGTTTCCGCCACGCCCGCGGCGCCATCGTGGTCACCTTAGACGCCGACCTGCAGAACGACCCGGCGGACATTCCACGCCTGCTGGCGCGGCTCGAGGGCGGCCCTGGCTCCCCTGGCTCAGACACCGAGGCGGCCGGCGCCTGCGACGTGGTCTGCGGCGTGCGGGTGAACCGGCGCGACAGCTGGACGCGCCGGCTGTCGTCGGGGATCGCCAACGCCGTGCGCAACCGGCTCACCCGCGAGTCGGTGACCGACGTCGGCTGCACCCTAAGGGCCTGCCGCGCGGAGTACCTGCGGCGCATCCCGGTCTGGAACGGCATGCATCGCTTTCTGCCGACGCTGCTGCGCATGGAGGGGGCCCGCATCGCCGAGGTCGAGGTCCGTCACCGGCCGCGCCGCTTCGGCGAGCCCAAGTACAACATCCGCAACCGCATCTGGCGCGCCTCCACCGATCTGCTGGGAGTGCGGTGGCTGCAAACGCGCTGGATCGACCGGCGGCTGGCACAGGAGGTCGAGGTTTGCAACCGGACCGCTATTGGCTCGCCCTCGGACTGCTCGGACAGCTCCTCTTCTCCGGTCGCTTCCTCGTCCAGTGGATCGCGTCGGAGCGGCTGAAGGCCAGCGTAGTACCGCGCTCCTTCTGGTACCTGAGCCTCGCCGGCGGTGCGACCCTTCTGGGCTACGCGATCTTCAAGCGCGACCCGGTCTTCATCCTGGGCCAATCCGCCGGCCTGCTGATCTACGGCCGCAACCTGTGGCTCACCTACCGCCCGGGCGCGCGCTGAACCCCTCGGGTTGTCTCTATCCCGCGGACGCGTCAGGGATCAGGAACCGCTCGATGCCTCGGGCCTTGCCAGTCTCCTCGTCGACATCGACCACCGCCGCGGCCAGGCGGACGTCGCGCTTGGCGACCTCGAAGGGGAACGAGGTCTGCAGGAGGAAGCGCTTGAGCACCTTGTCGGCGCGCATGCCGATGATCGACTGGTAGGGGCCGGTCATGCCGACGTCGGTCAGCAGCGCCGTGCCGCCAGGCAGCACGCGCTCGTCGGCGGTCGGCACGTGGGTGTGGGTGCCGAGGACGGCGCTGACCCTGCCGTCGAGATAGAACGCCAGCGCCTGCTTCTCGCTGGTGGCATCGGCGTGGAAATCGATCATCACCACCTTGACGTCGCGCCGCAGCTCGCCGAGCAGCCGGTCGGCGACCAGGAACGGCGAGTCGAGGTTGCTCATGAACACCCGCCCCTCGAGGTTGAGGATCCCGACCGGCACCCCGGCCGCGGTCTCGCCGACGTAGACCCCCTTGCCAGGATTGCCCGCGGGATAGTTGGCCGGCCGCAGCAGGCGCGGCTCGCGGTCCAGCAGCTCGACCCCTTCTTTCTTGTCCCAGACGTGATTGCCGGTGGTGAAACAATCGATCTGCAGGTCGGCGAGCTCGGCCATCACCTCGGGAGTGATGCCGAAGCCGCCCGCCGCATTCTCGACGTTGACCACCACGAAGTCGGCGCGCTGCCGGTCGATCAGGCGCGGCAGCAGGTTCCTGACCGCCGTCCGGCCCGGCCGGCCGACCACGTCCCCGACGAACAGCAGCCTCACTTGGCGTACTCGATGGACCGGGTTTCGCGGATGACCGTGACCTTGATCTGCCCGGGATACGTCAGCTCGGCTTCGATCTTGCGCGCGATGTCCTTGGAGAGCCAGAGCGCCTGCTCGTCGCTGATCTTGCCGCTGTCGACGATGATGCGGATCTCGCGGCCGGCCTGGATGGCGAAGGTCTTCTGCACTCCCTTGAAGCCGGAGGCGATCTCCTCGAGCTTCTCGAGCCGCTTGACGTAGGTCTCCAGGATCTCGCGACGGGCGCCGGGCCGCGCCGCCGACAGCGCGTCGGCGGCGGTAACCAGCACCGCCTCGACCGTCTGCGGGTCGTAGTCGCCATGATGGCAGGCCATCGCATGGACCACGTCCTCGGTCTCGCCGAACTTGCGCAGCAGGTCGATGCCGATCTGCAGGTGGGTGCCGTCCATCTCGCGGTCGATCGCCTTGCCGATGTCGTGCACCAGGCCGGCGCGGCGGGCGACCTGCACGTTGGCCTTCAGCTCGGCCGCCATGGTGCCGGCCAGGAACGCCACCTCGCGGCTGTGCTGCAGCACGTTCTGGCCGTACGAGGTGCGGTAGCGCAGGCGGCCGAGCAGCCGGACCAGCTCGGGGTGCATGCCGGGGATGGCCAGCTCGAGCAGCGCCGACTCGCCTTCGTGGAGGATCTTCTGGTCGAACTCGGCTTTCACCTTCTCGACCACCTCTTCGATGCGCGCCGGATGGATGCGGCCGTCGCCGATCAGGCGCTCCAAGGCCACCCGCGCCACCTCCCGCCGGTACGGGTCGAAGCCCGACAGGATGACGGCCTCGGGAGTGTCGTCGACGATCAGGTCGACGCCGGTCGCCATCTCGAGAGCGCGGATGTTGCGGCCCTCGCGGCCGATGATGCGCCCCTTCATCTCGTCGTTGGGCAGCATCACCACCGAGACCGTGGTCTCCGAGACGTAGTCGGACGCCGAGCGCTGCACCGCCATGCCGATGATGCGCTGCGCCTGCTTGTGCGCCTGCTCGCGGGCCTCGTCCTCGATGCGCTTGACGATGTGCGCCGCCTCGATGCGGGCGTCGTCCTCCATCGCCTTGATCAGCTCCTCGCGCGCCTGCTGCGCGGTCAAGCCGGCAATCTGCTCGAGCCGCGTGCGCTCGAGCTCGAACATCGCGGCGACCTCCAGCTGCTGGCCCTCGATCGTCTTTTCGCGCTGCGCCAGGCCGCGCTCGCCCTGCGCCAGGTCGCGCTCGCGCCGCGCCACTTCGTCGCCGCGCTTGTCGAGGTTGTCTTCCTTCTGGGTGAGGCGGCGCTCGATCCCCTCGAGCTCGGCGCGGCGCTTGCGCGACGCCTGCTCGTGCTCGGCGCGCGCCTGCAGGAGCTTTTCGCGCGCCGCGATCTCCGCCTCGCGGCGGATGGTCTCGCCGGTGCGTTCGGCGTCCTCGACCGTCTTGGCGGCCTGTTGCTTGGCCTCGGCGTGGAGCCGGCGGGCGGCGCGGCGCAGCAACACCCACCAGACGAGCGGTATGGTCAACGCGGCGAGCACTGCCGCCGCGAGGAGCGTGATTTGGTAGTTCACCAAGTACCCCCGATGCACAGGGGGGCCTGGGAACGATCAGGCGAGAAGCACGAGGGTCAACACATTCCCTGCGCGGCCGTGGGGGCCGGCGTTTAGAACCTGAAACGCACCAGGTGGGTGTCCGCTCCACGAGCCGTTAGCGTCCTCATAATCCTTGAGGGATCGAGGCTGGCACGGGCCACGCGGGTAAAAGACTCCCGCAGTATGTATGTTGGTTCTACAATCGTGGTACCCACCACGAACCGCGCAGGGAATGCAACATCGGTTTTCATATGAGTCGAGCCGGCATCGTCTGCCATCCTCTAACTCTTCAAGGCTCCGGTCAATTCCTCGGTCAGCTCAGCCACCTTCTCCCTGATCTGGACCCGTTCCCCTTCCTGCCGCTTCTCCAATCTCAACAGTTCGTCAGCCAGATTGAGCGCCGCCAGGATCGCGATGCGTGCCGTATCGGCCGTATTCACGTGCTGGGCGACCTCGCGCATCTTGCGGTCCACGAGATCGGCCACGCCCTGAAGGTACCCGCGGTCTTCGCCACCGCGAACGCTGTACACCGCGCCAAAAATCTCGACTTCTGTGCTGGCTCTCGGCATGGCTGCCACGTCCGCGGCCCTTCCGGCTACACCGGGCAACAAGTTGCGTGATGCCAGCGGTTTGGCCGAATCGGGACTATACCACAGCTTTGTCACACGACAGGGAGGGAGGGGGTACACTTCGCCCCGTGCGCCCCGTGCCGCCATACCCGCCGCTCTACCGGTTGTTGCGCCCGCTGCTGTTCCGATTGGAGCCCGAGCGGGCGCACGGGCTGGCGATCGCAGCCCTGCGCCTGGCCCAGGCGGTGCCGGGGGCGACCCGCCTGCTCGCCGGGCGCCATCGCGTCGCCGATCCGGCCCTGCGCCAGACCTTGCTCGGGCTCGAGTTCCCGAACCCGGTGGGGCTCGCCGCCGGCTTCGACAAGGACGCGGTGGTGGTCGAGGCCATGGCCGCGCTCGGCTTCGGCTTCGTGGAGGTCGGGACCGTCACCCCGCGGCCCCAGCCTGGCAACCCCCGCCCGCGCCTCTTTCGCTACCCCGCCGAGCGCAGCCTGCAGAATGCTCTGGGCTTCAACAACCAGGGCTGCGAGGCGATGCGCCTTAGGCTACTGCGGGCGGCCCGGTGGCGCCGACTGGAGCCAGGCCGGCGCCCGTTCGGGGCGCCCCTGGGCGTCAACGTCGGCAAGGGACGCGACACACCGGCAGCCGCGGCCCTCGCCGACTACACGTCGCTGCTGGGCGGCCTGGGCAGCATGGCCGACTACCTGGTGGTGAACCTCTCGTCGCCCAACACTCCCGGGCTGCGCGACCTGCAGAACGAGGCCTTCGTCCGCGATCTGCTGGGCGCGGCGCGGGCGGTCACCCAGACGCCGGTGCTGGTCAAGCTCGCTCCCGACCTGGAGCCCGAAGCCGCCGCCGGCCTGGCGGCAGCCGCGGTGGACGCCGGTGCCGCGGGGATCGTGGCCACCAACACCAGCACCGATTACGCGCTGCTGCCGGGGGCCCGCGGTGCCGGCGGCCTCTCGGGGCAGGTCTTGCGGGACAGGAGCCGGCAGGTCTGCGGCGCCATCGCCCGCCGCCTCCGCGACGGCGGCAGCGGCGCGGTGCTGATCAGCGCCGGCGGCGTCGACAGCGGGGCCGAGGCCTACGCCCGCCTGCGCGCCGGCGCCTCTCTGGTGCAGCTCTACACGGCCCTGGTCTACGAGGGGCCCGCGCTGCCGGGGCGGATCAATAGCGAGCTGCTCGCCCTGCTGGCCCGCGACGGCTTCACCCACATCGGGCAGGCCGTGGGCGCCGACCTCTGATCGAGTGGCGCGCCGGGCCGGCCGGGGTCAACCGGGGGCGGTCGCGGCCGGACTCGCCGAACCGGGCAGGTCAACCGGCGGCGGCAGCGGCGGCCTCGCTGAACCGGGCAGGTCAGCCGGCGGCGGCGGCCAGCTGCTCCAGACGCCGGGCCAGCGCCTCGACGCGGCGCCGGACCTCCAGCCGCTCGGCGTCGAGGGCAACTGCGGCCTGACCACGCTCGCCGGCGACGGTCGGGCCCGCGCCGGTCTCGGCGTTGCCGCGCCCGGCGAGCTGCGCCTCCAGCTCGCCGACGCGGCGCGCCAGCTGCTGGTTCATCTCGTGCAGCTCGGCCAGGCGGCGGCTCGCGGCATGGATGGCGGCCTCGAGATCCGCCAGCTCCGCGGGGCGATCGCCGGCGGCGCCGGTGCCGCCCGCCGCCGGGGCTTCCCGGCGGTCGGCCACCTCAGTGCCCCTGGGCTGCGGCGGGCGGCGCGGACCCGGCGCCGGCCGCGGGTGCCGCCGGCGCCGCGGCCTCCTTCTCTGCGGCCGCGAGCGCCTGGCGCGCCGCCTCCGCCAGACCGGCGAAGGCCTGCGCATCGCGCACCGCCATGTCGGCCAGGACCTTGCGGTCCAGCAGCGAGCCCGCCGCCCTGAGCCCGGCGATCAACCGGCTGTAGGAGAGGCCGTGCAGCCGCGCCGCAGCGTTGATGCGCACGATCCAGAGGGCGCGCAGCTGACGCTTCTTCTGCCGGCGGTCGCGGTAGGCATAGGCAAGCGCCTTGTCGACCGCCTGCTTGGCGATGCGGTGGCTCTTGGAGTGGGTGCCGTAGTAGCCCTTGGCGCGGGCGAGGATCTTCTTGCGGCGATCCGTTCTCTTGGTGCCGCGTTTGACACGTGCCATCTTCGAACCTCGTTTCTGCTGGCGCGCCCCGTCGGGGGTGGCGGCAGCGGTCATGGCCGCGGCGAGCGACTCGCAAAGAGGTGGCCGCGTCGCGGGCCTGGGCTTCCGGGGGGCAGGTCCGTCCCGCCGGCGCCCTGGTTGGAGCTTCGGGCGTTAGCCCTAGTTGTGCAGCATTTCCTTGATCGTGCCGGCGAACGCCGACCCGACCTCGGCTGACTTGCGCAGGTTGCGCTTCCGCTTCGTCGTCTTCCCGGTCAGCATGTGGCTATGCATGGCATGGTGCCGCAGCACCTTGCCGCCGCCCGTGACCTTGAAGCGCTTGGCGGCTCCCTTGTGCGTCTTCTGCTTGGGCAAGCTCTTCTCCTTTGTTTCAACGGCCTCCGGCAATCCCATGCCATGCAACAGGTGCCACCAGCGGGCGTTCGAGGACTACTCGAAGCGTCTATCGGGTCGCCCCCCGCAACCCCTCGATCCCCTTCCCAACCCCTCCGGGGGGGAAGGGGACGCCCCCTCCCCTTCGCTTCGGCCACCAGTTGTCTTTCCAGCCGTCGTGACCCGCGCAAGCAGGCGCGGCCCACGATCGGGGCGAACCGGGCATCTGAGCCGTGCCGCCCCGGATCTCAGGAGGTCACGGGGATCGCCGGAATCAGGCGGTTGGCTTCTTGACCGCCTGGCGGGGCGGTCCGAAGATGACGTGCATCCGATTGCCCGCCATTTCCGGGTGGGATTCTAGCATCCCTCGCTCCCCGACGTCTTCCGCCACCCTTCGCAGCAGCTTGTGGCCGAGATCGGTGCGGGCCATCTCGCGGCCGCGGAACTGCACGGTGGCCTTGACCTTGTCGCCGTCATCGAGGAACCGCACCACGTTCTTCAGCTTGAAGTCGTAGTCGTGCTCGTCGATGTTGGGACGGAACTTGACCTCCTTGATGTGGATGATCTTCTGCTTGCGCTTGGACTCGTGCGCCTTCTTCTTCTGCTGATACAAGAACTTGCCGAAGTCCATGATGCGGCACACCGGCGGCTTGGCCGTCGGCGCCACCTCGACCAGGTCGAGCGCCTGCTCCTGGGCGCGGCGCAACGCCTCCTCGACCGCGACGATTCCAGCCTGCGAGCCGTCCGCGTCGACCAGGCGCACTTCCCGCACCCTGATCCTGTCGTTGATCCTCGTCGTCTTATCGATGATCTGCTCACCTCCTCGAGAGCGTCGAGCCTCACGGCCCGGAAATCGAGCTCAGCCCCGTCCCCTTCGCAGCTCCCGATCGTCGAAACGGCGATCGTGGGGCGGGGCGCTTGGACACAACCTTTCAACCGCGGCGGGCGGCGGCACTGGCTGCAGCAGCTGCAGGCAGGCGCTCGGCGGCGCGGCGGTCACAGCTCCAGGCTGCGGCTGGCGACCAGGCCGCGGACCCGCGCCGTGAGCTCGGGCAAAGGCATGGCACCCAGGTCCTCGCCGGAGCGCCGCCGCACCGCCACGGCGCCCGCTTCCTGCTCGCGGCCGCCCACCACCAGCATGTATGGCACCTTCTGCAGCTGCGCCTCGCGGATCTTGTAACCGAGCTTCTCGTTGCGCAGATCGGCCTCGGCGCGCAGCCCTGCCGCCAGCAGCTCGGCATGAACCTTCTCGCCGTAGGCGGCAAACTTCTCGGAGACCGGCAGCACCACCGCCTGGACCGGCGCCAGCCACAGCGGCATGGCGCCGGCGGTCTGCTCGATCAGGATGGCCATGAAGCGCTCGATCGAGCCCAGCATGGCGCGGTGGATCAACACCGGCTGGTGCTCGCCGCCGTCCGCTCCGACGTAGCGCAGGCCGAAGCGCTCGGGCATCTGGTAGTCGAGCTGAACGGTGCCGAGCTGCCAGGTGCGCCCGAGGGCGTCGCCGATGTGGAAGTCGATCTTGGGGCCGTAGAAGGCGCCGTCGCCCGGGTTGACGGTGTAGTCGAGGCCGTGGCTGTCGAGCGCGCGCGTGAGCGCCGCCTCGGCCCGGCGCCAGGTCTCCGCGGTGCCGATCGACTTCTCCGGCCGCGTCGACAGCTCGACGCCCACCTTGGTGAAGCCAAGGGTGCGGTAGACCTCCATGATCATCTCGATGGCGCGCAGCACCTCGGTCTCGATCTGCTCCTCCATCAAGAAGATGTGCGCGTCGTCCTGGGAGAAGGAGCGCACCCGGAAGAGACCGCTGGTGACGCCGCTGCGCTCGTAGCGGTGCAGCCGGCCGAAATCGGCATAGCGCACCGGCAGCTCGCGGTAGGAGCGCAGGCGCGTGGCGAAGATCAGGCAGTTGCCAGGGCAGTTCATCGGTTTGACCGCGAACTGCTTGCCGTCAGCCTCGGTGAAGAACATCGACTCGGCGTAGTTGGCGAGATGCCCGGAGGTCCGCCACAGCTCGACGTCGAGGATCTGCGGCGTGACCACCTCCGCATACCCGTAGTGGGCGTTGACCTCGCGGGTGTACTCCATCAAACCGTTGTAGATCACCGCCCCCTTGGGATGCATGAACGGCGACGCCGGCGCCAGCGGGTTGAAGCTGAACAGGTCCAGCTCCTGGCCGAGGCGCCGGTGATCGCGCGCCCGGGCCTCCTCGAGCCGCGCCAGGTAGGCGTCCAGCTCCTCGGGGGTGGCGAAGGCGGTGCCGTAGATGCGCTGCAGGCGCTCTCCGGCCTCGTCGCCTTTGAAGAACGATCCCGACGACTCGAGCAGCTTGACGGCGCCGATCTGCGAGGTCCGCTGGGCGTGCGGGCCGCGGCAGAGATCGGTGAACCGTCCATGGCGGAAGAGCGTGATCGGCTCGCCGGGCGGGATCTCGGCCAGGCGCTCGAGCTTGAGCGTCTCGCCGAGCTCGCGGAACAGCGCCGCGGCCTGCTCGCGGCTCACCTCGAGGCGCTCGAGCTCGCTGCCCTCCGCCAGGATCTCCCGCATCTTGTCCTCGATCGCGGCCAGGTCTTCGGCGGTGAAAGCGCGCGGGAAGCGGAAGTCGTATTGGAACTTCTCGCTGTGGTCCCGCCTGCCGACGTCGATCTCGACCTCGGGCCACAGGCGTTTGACGGCGTCCGCCAGCACGTGCTCCGCGCTGTGGCGCAGGAACTCGCCGGCCTCCGGGCTCTTGGCGGTGAAGATGCGGAAGGCGCCGCCGCCGGCGAGGGGCTGGCGCAGGTCCACGCGCTTGCCGTCGACCTCGGCGCCGATCGCGTCGCGCGCCAGGCGCGGACCGATCGCCGCCGCCACCTCGAGCGGCGTGGTCCCCGCCGTCACCTCGCGGACCGTGCCATCGGGCAAGGTGAGGCGCACTGCCTCAGTCGTCGTCGCCATCAAACAGCGCCCGGTATCAACAGTTTCTCGGGCGACGGGGAGGCGTGCCGCAGTGCATCCCGAAGGGAGCGGAAGGAGCGGAGAGGATCACGCGGAGAAGGGGTGGTAGGCGCTAGCGGGCTCGAACCGCTGACCTCTACCGTGTGAAGGTAGCGCTCTAACCAACTGAGCTAAGCGCCTGATGCCGTAGTCGAGCAGGTTCTGCAGGCTGCCGGCCGCGACGAGCAACGAGTGCCGCGACAGGCGACAGGCGGAGCCGCGGCCGCCGGCGAGGAGAGCGAGCGCGAGGATCGGAGCCGCCATCTGAGGCAGATGAGTCATCGCGGGCGCTTGCGGAACGGCGGAAAGCCTGGCTTCGTGCAGAGGGTCTCGTATCGTCGTGCGACTCGTTCATGGTAGGCCCGAGCGGACTTGAACCGCTGACCTCTACGATGTCAACGTAGCGCTCTAACCAGCTGAGCTACGGGCCTGCATCTCCCAAAACAGCCGCTGCCGTCAGGGGAGAGAAGGCTAGCAAACCCTCGAATGCCCTGTCAAACAGCCGGGACCGACGGTGGTGGCTCAGTTTCAATCCTTTGGATTTTCAGCCGCTTCGAGGAGCCGGATCAGGTCCTCGACGGTCCAGCGCCGCGAGGTCACGCCGGCCGCCTGGGCGGGCGTCCGACCTTTGAGCGTCATATGCGGCCGGCAGAAGTTGTAATACATGAAATGCAGAGCGACGGCAGCCGCATGGTGCTCGACACTCTTCGAGAAGGCGTTCGTCAGGCGGGTGAACCGGCGCATCGACATCCGCATGGTGAGGTTCTGGCGCTCGACATAGGAGGTCGATACAAGCTTCGGGTCGGGGCTGCCCTGGATGCGCGTCTTCGTGCAGCCGATGCACTCGGCCGGGGAGTAGCGCTTCTCGGCCTCCTGGGGCGTGCCGTAGAGCTTGAGCAGCATCGCGTAGTCAGCCCGCCCGCCGAACCCCTCCTCGACCGCCGGCTGGACGCTGCGGCAGCTTGAGCGAGAAAGCGGCATCCCCGTCAATACGATCTGCGCCTACAAGTCCAGGCGGCGCCGGCCCCCCCTGGCGGCCGTCGAGCGGTTGCTGATCGCGATGGGCTGCACCTGGGAGAGCATGCGCTTGGCGCGGGCGCTCTGCGCGAGGTAGATTGAGTTGCCGCAGGGACCTACGGTTTCTTCTCTTTCGGGAACAGATAGGCGACGACGATATAGAAGATTCCAAAAACGTCGGCGGTCGTTCCTGTGATGACCGCGATCAGAACCTTGTCGCTGAGATCAAGACGATGGAGGCCGCACGAGACTAGCAAGCCGAACAGTGCGACCAGCCAAGTGCAGAGAAGCCAGAAGATCAGCGCGGCGTACTTCTTACGCTCATCAATGTCCTGGCGACGACCCTTCGTTCCGGTCTTGTACCGCTCTTCGATCAGGGCTGCTGCGGTAACCTCATCTGGTGCCGGGGAGGCATCGGCGGCGACTATTTCGCTTACGGGTATCCGATCGCCTGCTGCCCCTTGGTCAGGCGGGAGATCCACGTCTTCCGGGGTCACGTAGCTTGGCGCGACCGGGCAGTTTTGAGGAAGTAGCTGTGAATCACCCCATTGTCGATGGGTATCCCGCTTTGCTCCCCTTGGCCCCAAGCCTGTGCCCACGGGGAACCGGGCGCGTGGCTCAGATTGGTGAGCTGAACGGCCGAGTATCTGCCGTACTGTTGCCAGACCTTGTTGAGCACGCTTAGGGTGTCCGTATCTGTGGGGAGGGGGGGGTAGAGCTCGCCGGTAGGGCCGGGCACATAGACCAGATCGGTGATCGGGTCGGCGCCGTAGCTCTTGAACCTATGGTAGAGGCTCGGGATCACGGGTCCATAGGGCCAAGC
>DASZHY010000543.1:0-8089 GCA_035949675.1 Thermoanaerobaculia bacterium | reverse complement strand
CTGCAGCGCTACAAGAAGACGTACCAGGACCGCATCCCATCGGTAGGCACCGGGCGGAAGCAGCGCTATCCGGAGCATGCGCTGCCGGTGTTCGCGGAGCTCCGCAGCGAGAACGCAGGCAAGCGTGGCCGGCCGCGCAAGAACGCCGCCGCCAGTAGCGCCGGCACCGCGACCAAGAGAACCAAGAGGCGGCCGGGCAGGCCCGCCGCCGGCAGCCGCCGCCCCGCCGCCGCGGCCAAGGGAACCAAGCGGGCCGGCGCCGCCGGCCGGCGATCGGCAGGACGGCGCGCAGGCGCCGGAGCGGCCGTGAAGACCGCTCGCAGAGGTCCCGGCCGGCCCCGGAAGGTCCAGCCGGCGACGCCCGCGCGCCGC
Source organism: Thermoanaerobaculia bacterium (assembly GCA_035949675.1). GTDB lineage: Bacteria > Acidobacteriota > Thermoanaerobaculia > Multivoradales > UBA5704 > JASLEW01. The sequence goes on along the minus strand of DASZHY010000543.1, from coordinate 7,717 downwards.
GGCCGGCCGCCTGGGCGTCCCCGTAAAGCCGCCGCCGCTGCTGGCCGCCGTGGCCGTCCGGTCCGGCGCGGCCGTGTCGGCCGTCCGCCCGGCTCCGGCCGGACGAAACGGTTGGCTGCAGGGCGGGCCAAGACCGCGGGCCTGCTGACGTTGACCGAGATCAGCAAGACGACGGGGATCTCCTATCCGACGCTGGTGCGCTACGTGCGTCTCTATTCCAATCGGCTGCCGCACGAGGGCAAAGGCCGCGCGCGCCGGTTCCACCGCGAAGCGGTGGACGTGTTCCGCAGCCTGCGCCAGGAGAGCGGCCGCGGCGGCCGCCGGCCGCGAAACGGTCGCCGGGCGGCTCCCGGCACGGCGCGACGCGGACGTCCGCCGAAGTCGGCTTTGGGTGCCGCCGCCGGCCGCGTCGAAAAAGTCCTGGCACGGCGCGTCCGCGACCTGGAGCGGTTCCGGAAAGACGTCGAGAAGCGATTTGGCGCGCTGGCCAAGGGTCTGCGCAAGCTGGTCTGACCAGCACCCGGCGACCCCGGCGCCCCCGGTGATTGTCGCGTGCTGATCTGAACAGCACCCCGGCGACCCCGGCGACCCCGGCGATTGTCGCGCCGTGATCCTCGATGCACCAAACCCCGGCCCGCGGGCGCGCGGCCGGGTTTTTTATTTGGCTGATCGTGTGGCCGAGGGTCTCTCTCGCGCTCGGCTGCGCGGCGTCAAGCGCCGCCCAGGTGATCCCAGCCGGCAGGCGGCAGTTCCGCGACCGTACCGTGCGCGATGAGCGTCAGGCGCCGTCGCGAGGTGATCGCGCCGATGCAGCGGCAGCCGAAGCGGGCTGGCGGCTCGATGCCGGCTGGGAGCGTGAACAGCAGCACGTAATCCTCGCCGCCGCCGAGCGCCAGCTGCTGCGGATCGACGCCTAGCGCGGCGCACAGAGCATTGAAATCCGGGGCGAGCGGCAGCTCGGCGGCTTCGATACGCGCCCCCACGCCGCTCTCGATACAGAGACGGTACAGGTCGCGGGCGACGCCGTCGGAGACGTCGATCGCCGCTCCCGCCCTTTGCCTTGCCAGCCACTGGCCGAGCGCCAGCTGTGGCACCGGCAGCAGGTGACGGCGCACGGCGCACCGCGCGGCGCCGGCGAGCGGCCGCCCTGTTTCCCGGTCTGCCCAACCCGCGGGCAGGATCACTCGTCCGCCGGCGAGCCGTGCGCCGGCGCCGATCAGCAGCCGTCCGGCCGCCGATTCGCCGGCGGTGCCGCCGAGCCACAGCCGATGACCCGCCGCGGCGCTGGAGCGCCGCAACCAGCGCGCGCGCCGGCGATGGCGGCCGAGCAACGTCAGCGTCGCGATCACCGCTCCGTCGGAGCCGGGAAAGTGATCGGAGCCAGGGGCATCACAGTCGCCCGCGGGGCCGCGCGAGAGGTCGCCGCCGGCAAGCCGCAGCCGGTGGTGCGCGCAAGCCGCGAGCAAAGCGCGAAAGAAACGCCGGTGATCGAAACCGGGGCCCGCGGTCAACGCCAGAAACGCGTACGCCGGCGCCGCGCCCATCGCCGCCAGATCGGACAGATTGACCGCCAGCAGCCGCCGGGCAATCACCGCGGCGTCGAGGCCGGGAGGGAAGTGCACGCCGGCAATCTGGCTGTCGACGGTCACCGCGAAAGGGCCGCCGCCGGGCAGGATCGCCGCATCGTCGCCGATCTGCGGCGCACCTCGGGCAGGGGGCCGGCGCGAGCGTGGCCGCGGGAGCCCTCGTGGCGGCCCCTCCTGGCGATCGAGCTGCCGGCGCAGCCAGCGCAGCAGCCGGTCTTCGCCTTGGAGCATGCGAGCCACTAAGCGAAACTCCTCGAGACGAACGAACCTGGCGCCCAGGGAGGCGCTGTCCAGGAATGATACCTAGCGCGGGCAGCGCCAGCGGCGCGAGCGGCGCGGCAGCATGGCGGCGCAGCGGTGCATCAGCGCGCGGCCGTTGGCGGCGGCTTGATGCGGCGCGCCGTCGACCGCGGCTTGATCTGGCGCGCCGGCGGCGGCGGCTTGATGGGGCGCGCCGCTGGCGGCGGCTTGATCGGGCGCGCCGTTGCCGGCGGCTTGATCGGGCGCGCGGTTGCCGGTGGCTTGATCGGGCGCGCCGGTGGCTGCGGCTTGATTCGGCGCGCCGTTGCCGGCGGCTTGATTGGGCGCGCCGTTGCCGGCGCTTGGACCTGGCGCTTGGCAGCGTCGGCGCCCGTCGGCGACGCGATCGCCATGGGCGCCAGCAACGCCAGCTCGAGCACCTCTTCCATGTGCTCGACGAAATGGAAGCCGAGGCCTTTCTTGATGGCCTCGGGCACTTCGGTCAAGTCGCGGTGATTGAGCTTGGGGATGATCACGGTGTGGATACCCGCGAGCTTCGCCGCCAGCACTTTCTCCTTGAGGCCGCCAATCGGCAGCACGTCGCCGCGCAGTGTGATCTCGCCGGTCATCGCCACCCGCCGGTTGACCGCCTTGCCGGTGAGCACCGACAGGATGGCGGTGCCGATCGTGATGCCCGCCGAAGGGCCGTCCTTGGGGATCGAGCCCGCCGGCACGTGAATGTGGATGTCGTGAGTGGCGAAATAGTCGGGCGACAGCTCGTGGCTTCCCGCCCAGGCGCGGGCGTAGCTGAGAGCCGCTTGCGCCGATTCTTTCATCACGTCGCCGAGCTGGCCGGTGAGCAGCAGCTGTCCCTTGCCCGGCACCGCCACCACCTCGATGAACAGCAGATCGCCGCCGACCGCGGTCCAGGCGAGACCGGTCGCGACGCCCACCCGGTCGCGCTCCAGCAGCTCCTCGGCGAAATGCTTGCGCACCCCCAGGAACTCCTCGACCTGGACTGGCCCCACCGTCACCTGCACGGCCTCGCCGCGCGCCGCGCGCACGGCCACCTTGCGGCAGATGGCAGCCAGCTCGCGCTCCAGGTTGCGCAGCCCGGCCTCCTTGGTGTAACCGGCGATCACCTGCCGGATGCCGTCGGGCGTGAACACGATGTGCTCGCCGGTGACGCCGTTCTCCCGCATCTGCTTGGGCACCAGGTGACGCTCGGCGATCTGCAGCTTTTCCTCTTCGGTGTAGCCGGTCAGCCGGATGACCTCCATCCGGTCGAGAAAAGCCGGTTGAATCGGCTCGAGCATGTTGGCGGTGGCGATGAACAGCACGCGCGAGAGGTCGTAGGCGAGCCCCAGATAATGATCGACGAAGCTCCAGTTCTGCTCCGGGTCGAGCACCTCCAGCAGCGCCGACGACGGATCGCCGCGAAAATCGGCGCCGATCTTGTCGATCTCGTCGAGCACGAACACAGGGTTGCTCGTGCCCGCCTGCCGGATGCCTTGCAGGATGCGCCCGGGCAGCGCTCCGACGTAGGTGCGGCGATGGCCGCGGATCTCGGCCTCGTCGCGGACTCCGCCCAGCGACAGGCGGACGAAGCGGCGGCCGAGCGAGCGTGCGATCGAGCGGCCGAGCGAGGTCTTGCCGACGCCGGGCGGTCCGACGAAGCAGAGGATCGGGCCGCGCGTGTCGGACTTGAGCTTGCGCACCGCCAGGTACTCGAGGATCCGCTCCTTGATCTTCTCGAGGTCGTAGTGGTCCTCGTCGAGCACCTGCTGCGCGTGCGCGAGGTCGAGGTCGTCCTCGGAGAGCGTCTCCCACGGCAGCGCCGTGAGCCAGTCGAGGTAGGTGCGGATGATCTGGGTCTCGGCGCTCTCCGGATGGCTGCGCTCGAGCCGCCGGATCTGGCGCTCGAGCTCCTCGCGTCCCTCCTTGCTCAGCTTCTTGTCCTCGGCGAGCTGGCGGTAGACGGCGATCTCTTCGCCCAGCTCCTCGCCCTCGCCGAGCTCCTGCTGAATGGCCTTGAGCTGCTGGCGCAGGAAGTACTCGCGCTGGCTGCGATCGATCTCGCCGCGCGCCTGCGACGAGATCTCCTGCTGCATGGTCAGCACCTGGATCTCGTGCGCCAACAGATCGCTCACCTTGCGCAGCCGCGCCACCACGTCGACGGTCTCGAGGATGTCCTGCGCCTCGGCGAGCTTGAGGTCGAGGTTGCTGGCGGCGAGGTCGGCGAGCCGACCCGGCTCTTCGAGGTTGGCGGCGATCACCATCACTTCCGGAGAGATTCCCTTGCCCAGCGTCACGGCGCGGTCGAGGCTGTCCTTGACGCTCCTCACCAGGGCTTCGATCTCCATCGTTCCGGCGGCGGCGGGAGGCTCTTCGAGGCGCTCGATCTTGGCTTGCAGGTAAGGGTCCACCTGGCTGATGTGCTTGACGCGCGCGCGCGCCAGCCCCTGCACCAGGATGCGGATGCGGCCGTCCGGCAGCTTGAGCATGCGCATGATCACCGCGGCCGTGCCGACCTCGTGCAGGTCGCCTTCGCCGGGGTTGTCGAGCGCGCCGTCGCGCTGCGCCACCAGCATGATGACGCGGCTCTCGGCGAGCGCGCGGTCGACCGCCAGCACGCTCTTGTCGCGTCCGACCGACAGCGGCAGGATGATGTAGGGATAGACGACCGCGTCTTTGAGCGGCAGCACCGGCAAGACGTCGGGGATCTTGATCGCCTCGTCCGGCGACTCCGTACGGCTCATGGTTCCCCCTCGGGCAGCTCCTCGACATGCAAACGGCGAGCCGCCAGGCGCTTGTCCTCGATCTTGGGGAACTCGATGGTGAGCAATCCCGCCGCCAGCCGGGCAGTGCCGCGATGGCTGTTCACCGGCCAAAAAAGCTGGATCTCGCGGCCGCACCGTCCGTGGCTGCGCTCCAGACAGTGGAACTTGAAGTCGTCGCCCGACGCCGGCGCCGGCTTCTGGCCCGACACCACCAGCAGCTGGCCCTTGACCTCCACCGTCAGATCGGCGGCCGAGAAACCGGGCACCTCGACCAGGATCAGGATCGACTTGCCGGTGTCGACGATGTCGACGGCAGGCTGCCAGACGCCGGCCTTGAGCTCGTCCTCCGGCAGCCCCATGGCTTCCTGCAGCAAGCGATCGAGCTCGACCTGGAAACGCGACAGCAGGTAGAGAGAGGCATAGCGGCCGGTCATCGCGACGGCTCCGCCGGCTTGGCGGTGCTCGTCACCGCGGGCTCGCCGGGCGTTTCCTTGCCGGCGGCGGGGCCGGGCTGGATCAGGCTCTTGAGCACGTCCATGAAGGCGCCCAGGTCCTCGAAGCGCCGGTACACCGACGCGAAGCGCACGTAGGCAACCTGGTCGAGCTCGCGCAGCCTTTCCATCACGACTGCGCCGATCTCCCGCGTCGTGATCTCGCGGTCCTCGCGGTCGTGCAGCATGGCCTCGGCCTCGCCGACGATCGCCTCCAGGTTGCGCGTCGCAACCGGCCGCTTCTCGCACGCCTTCTGCAGGCCGGACAGCAGCTTCTTGCGGCTGAACTCCTCGCGCGAGCCGTCGTGCTTGACCACCATGTAGGGGATGTCGTCGATCTGCTCGTAGGAGGTGAAGCGCCGCCCGCAGCTCACGCACTCGCGCCGCCGCCTGATGGTGATGCCGTCACGGCTCTCGCGCGAGTCGACGACCCGGTCGCGGTTCTCGGAGCAGAAGGGGCACCTCATGGCGTGATGGCTACGACGAGGGGCGGGGACAGCCGGCGATCCCCGAATGCCTCATTCCTTGGCATGCAAGGCGATGTTGAAGCGCAGCAGCAGCTTTTCGAGATCGGCGATGTCCTTGATCTCGACTTGCAGGTCACGCACCGCGTCGACCACCCTGTGCTGGTCGTCTTCGACCTGGAAGCTCAGCAGGATGCGCCGGGCGCGGAGGAACTCGGAGCGCTTGAGCGTCATCTCGATGTTGCGGGAGAGCTCGGCGCGGCCATTGCTGGAGACGCCGGCAGCGCCGGTCCTGGCCCGCGCGGGCGCGGCACGGGACGCGAGCAGCGAAGCCGCTGACGGCGGCTGGGCGGTGGCATGGGTACCGGTGGCCGAAGGCGCCGGCTGCATCGCCTCGCGCCGCAGCTTCTCGAGCTCGCTCAGCACGTCGACTGAGCGGCTCTTGCCGGTCGAGCTCTTGGCGGAGCGCGGTGCGGCGCCCGCCGCGGCCGGCGCGGTGGGGACGGAGGGGGCTGGCGAAGCGCCGGCGCTCGGCCGGCCCACCTGGGCCGCCGCGGCGGCCCCCGGCGACGGAGCTGTCGGGTTCGCCGCTGCCGGCGGCTCGGCGCTCATGGGCGCCGAGGGAGACGCCGGCGGCTGCCACTCCGGCTGGCTCGCGGCGGCAGACCCGGCTGCCGCTGACGCTGGGGTCGATGGGGGCGGCGATAGCGGGGCGGCCGCCGGTTGCGCCATAGAGGCCGCCGCCATGGGCGGGGCAGGGGGCGTCGGCGCCGTCGCGGTTCCCGGCTGGGCACCGGGCCGCTGCAGCCCTGATCCGGGAGCCGAGAGCCGCGCCGGCGCGTCGGCGCCGGTGCGTCCCAGGCGCTTCTTGAGCGCCAGCAGGGTGTGCTTCGAGATCCCCTTCAGGGTCTCGAAGACTCCCTGGCCGGAGACCGCCGAAGACTCGTACCAGGGCCACCCCTGACGGTTGATGGCCTGGTTCAGCTCCTCGATCGAGCAGATGTCGGCGAGGTCGCGCTTGTTGTACTGCAAGACCAGCGGCAGGCTGTCGATCGAGAGTCCCATCTCCGCCAGGTTTTCCTCGAGATTGCGGAAGGAGTCCAGGTTGGCCTGCTGCATGGCGCGCTGGGAATCGACCACGAAGACCACGCCGTCGACGCCCTTGAGCACGAGTTTACGGGTCGTATTGTAGAAAACCTGCCCAGGGACTGTGTATAGCTGGATGCGCGTATTGAAACCAGCAATCGAGCCGACGTCCAGCGGCAGGAGGTCGAAAAAGAGCGTGCGGTCGGTTTCGGTCTCCAGCGATACCATCTCGCCGCGGGAGTCGTTGGTGGTATGGCCGTAAATGTAGTGAAGGTTCGTAGTTTTGCCGCACAGACCCGGGCCGTAGTACACGACCTTGGCGGCCATCTGCATGGTGCTGTAATTGAAAAAAACCATAGTGGACTTAGCCTAAGACGGGCTTTGCAGCATAACACACCTCCGAGGGGCCCCCCCGGCCGCGCCGGGTAAACATCCCGGCCGGCATCCGGCCGGCCGAGCCGGGAAAACATCCCGGGTGGCGACGCCGAGGCTCGGCCGGGCTTCTTGCTGCGATCGGGGATCTTGCCTCGCCTCTTGAGTCGCCACCCGGGATGTTTACCCGGCTCGGCCTCCCCTCTCCGGCCATCGCTCTCCGGCGTGGCCTCCCCCCTCTTCGGTAATCGGCTCTCCGGCCACCTGTAGTGGAGTCGGATCCTTCCGGCAATCGGCCCTTCGGTGACCCGTAGTGGAGTCAGACCCTTCCGGCAATCGGCCCTTCGGCGACCCGTAGTGGAGTCAGACCCTTCCGGTAATCGGCTCTCCGGCGACCTGAAGTGGAGTCAGACCCTGCCGTCAATCGGATCTCTGGCCGCCCGTGCCCCGGCCGTGTTTACGAATCTTTTCTCCTCGAGTTGCTCTCGATCCACTCGAGGAGGGCCTGGTGGCTTTCGCCGGGATGGGCGCCGGCCTTCTGGCGGAGGGTTTCTCGGGCCAGCTCCATCGCCAGCGGCAGCTTCTCGGGGGCGATGGCGCGGAGGGCTTCCATCTGGCGCTCGACGGTGGCCAGGTCTCCTCGCGCTACCGGGCCGGTGAGGACGGTGGCGGCGGCCGGGACCCGGGCCGCGCCGGCC
>DASZHY010000542.1:0-10536 GCA_035949675.1 Thermoanaerobaculia bacterium | reverse complement strand
ACTGGTGCGGCCACCGCCACCGCGGCCACCGCGAGAAGAAGCACGTCGAGCCACGGCGCCGGAGTATACAAGCGCCTCCCGGCAGCGGCGGGGTGATCACGACATATCGGCGGAGGGATCGACAGCCGGAGGGGAGGAGGTCCGGCTACCCCGGACCGGGGGGCTGCCCCGCAGGCGGTCTGCCCCGGAGGCCACGCAGGCCCCGGAGGAGAAGATCGAACGGCCGCCCCAGCCGCCGAGCGAGATACCCCAAGCGCCGGCGCGGCGGCCCGTAGATAGCGTCCACCTGCGCGCGGCTCAGCCATACCGTCGCTGCCACCGCGCGGGCCAGCCGCGCCGCCTCCGGCGCGTCGCTCGGCCGGCGGCCAAACAGCGCGAGGCGCAGCGACCGCTCGTAGCCCGGATCGAGCCGCCCGGCCAGGGCGTGCCGCAGCAGCACGGCCTCCGGCGCCCGCGACTCCTCCCACCCATCCAGGCCGTCGCCCGCCGCCAGCGCCACGCAGAGCCGCCGCGCCGCCTCCACCTCGCCGGGCGCCAGCTCGCGGGCGGTCCACGCCGCGGCGCGCCGCGCCAGCTCCGCTCCGTCGGCCCCGGCGAAGCCCAGATCGATGAGATCGCCGACCATCTTGAGCAGCGAGTTGGCGTGCGGCGTCCAGCCGTGCTGCGCGATGCCGTGCACCAGGGCATGGGCGGCGGCGACCGCCGGCACCGGCGCCGCGGCCCTGCCGGCCAGCGCCGGCAAGGGACGCAGCAGCCCCTCGCGCGCCAGGTCCTCGGCGGTCGCCGAGCGCCTGCCGGCCACCCGCACGCCAAGCAGCGCGCGGTGCACCTCGACGATCCCGTCCGGGCTCTCCAGGGCGGCCAGCTGATGCTCGTACGGCGGCAGCGGCGAGGCGCGGAAGCCGTCGCCGATCAGCGCCCGTTGCAGCTCGGCGGCGCGTTCCGAGGGCACCAGCACGTCGAGGTCGCAGGCCTCACGGCTGCCCGGCGCCAGCACGCCGCCGAGCTCGAGCGCCGCGAACTTGAGCAGGATCGGCGTCAGCCCGAGCTGCACCGCGACCGCGGTCACCCGCTCGGCGAGCGCGCCAATCCGTAGCCCCACCGCGGCGGCCCTCGCGCGGTCGCGCGCCAGCTCCTCCGCCGCCGCCGCGCCCAGCTGCGCCGCCAGCCGCGTCCGCCCCTGCCGCGCCGCCACCCGGCCGGAAAGCTCGAAGCGGCGGCACAGCTCGATCACCGCCGGCGGCTCGACGTCAGGCAAACCCGGCGGCGCACCTTCTCCAACCGGCCCGAAGGCGCGCCGCAGCATCCAGCGGACCGCCGGCCCCATCGTCAGCGCCGGCGGACGGAAGCGGACCTCCCGGCGAGCCATCAGGCGAGCCATCAGCCGAGCCATCAAAGCAGCATAGCCGAGCGGCGGCGGCGGCCGCTGCTATCATCGCGAAACATGTCGAAGCGTCAGCCGGCCTCCCAGCCCCCTGCCGGCAAGGGCCCTCGGCGCCCGCCCACCGTGGCCCGCTCGACCCGCTCGGGCCAACCGGGCCGACCGCGCCAGCCCGCCCGGCCCGCCCGCCGTCCGGGCGCGGCCGCCGCGCGCGCCGCCCTCGCCGTGCTGGCGCTCGCCCTGGCGGCGGTGCCGATCGTCCGCCAGCGCGCGCTCGCCGCCCGCCAGGAGCAGATGTCCGCCTGGCTGGTCCGCGGCGGCGTGCTGGCGCCGCGCGAGCTCGAGCACGAGCCCGATCCCGGCCGGGTCGACCTGCGGGCGGCCCGCGCCTCGCTGGGCGCCGAGCTCGAACCGGCCCGCCATGCCGACCTGCCGCCGGCCGTCGAGGCCCGCCAGCGGGCCGAGGGCGCCTCCCGGCTGGAGGAAACCGCCAGCCTGGCCGGCGCCGTGCTCGCCGAACGGCCGGCCGCCTGGGATGCGGCCATGGTCATGGGCGCCGCCACCTATCTCTCCTGGTCGCTCGCCCACGACCCCCGGCTGTTCACCGCCGCACCCGCCTGGGAGCGGCCGCTCGACACGGCGATCGACCTGGCACCCGGCCGCGACGAGGCGGCCCGCCTGCTCGCCGGCGCCTACCTCGAGCTCTGGCCGGCGCTCTCGCCCGCCAAGCGCGCGCGCGAGCGGCAGCTGCTCGCCCGTGCCTTTGCCAACCCGGCGGCGTTCACGGGGCTCATCGGTCACTGGCTGGGGACCGCCGCCAGCCGCCAGGAGGCGTTCGAGGTCGTGCCGGCCACCCCCGAGGCCTGGGCGCAGCTGCAGCAGATCTACGCCCAGCAGGCCGACTGGGACGGTTTCTGCGCGGCGCGCGAACGCTGGGACCTGGCCTTGCAGGCGAGCCTGACCCGGCGTCTCGCCGCGGCCGAGGAGCGGCGCGCCAGCAGCGACTCGCGCGCCCTGTTCCTCGAAGTCGCCACCGAGGCGCGCACCGGCCGGCGCTACCTCGACCTGCTCACCCGCGCCCTCGAGAGCTGCCCGCCCGGCTCCGTCGACCGCCATACCGCCGAGCGCCTCGAAAAGCACCTGGTCTGGAGCCTCGAACGCTGCCGGCTCGACCGCTGCCCGCTGTCGCCCCGCGCCCTGCGCCGCCTGGCCGGCTTCTGCCGCGACCTGGACCCGCGCATCGACGCGATGGCGGCGCTGGTCACCGGCGACCTGCCGCGCGCCGAGGTGCTGGAACGGACCTACGCGACTGCCTGGACCGATGACTGGGCCGCGTACCGGCTGCTCAAGGCGAAGCTGCTCACCGACGGTGCGGACCGCGATGCCCACGGTGATCGCATCGGGCGCGACGAGCGCGACGATCGGGTCGACCGCGCGGCCCGGGGCACCGGCGGCGCCGACCGCGCCGCCCTCGCCGACCCCGTAAAGGGGCAGCTGGTCGAGGCGGCGCTGGCCGAGATCCCCCAGTCCTGGACGCAGATTCCCAGCTACTGGCAGGTGCGCGCCGCGGCGGCGCGCCTCGCCGAGAACGCCGCCGCCGAGGCCGCCGCGGGGCGCGAGCTGGCGCGGCTCGCGGCCCGCGAATGGCCCGCCGCCGCCTGGACGTTTCAGGGCGGCTTGCCGCGGCTCGAGCTGCTGGCGGCGGCCGGCGCTCCCGGCCTCGAGCTCGCCATCGACCTGGCCCCGGCGCGCGGCGCCGCCGCCGAGGTGCGCCTGGACGACGCGATCCTAGGGACCTTCGCCGTCTCGCCCGGGACCGTCCTGGCGCTTCACGCTCCGCTTGCGCCGGGGCTTCACCTTCTCGAGGTCGAGACCGTCGCCGGCGGCGCCGTGCTTCCCGGCGCCGTCCGCCTGGCGCGTCCGGACGCCGGCGGGACCGGAGCCGGGACCGCGGCCGCCGGTATTTCCGCCGGGGGGGGCGGGGGGAGCGGAGCCGAGCCGCGCTGAGGACGCGGCGCCGGCCAGGATCGCCAGGGTGAGGGCGTTGGCCGGCAGGGTGAGACCGAAGTCGAACCATTCGTGAACGCCGACCGCGGCCAACGCGCCCAGCACGGCCAGCCCGGCCGCCCGGTCCTCCGACCGCCGGCCGCGGCGCAGCACCGCGATCAAACGCACCACCAGGGCGGCCAGCCCGGCGCCGAGCAGCAGCGGACCGGCCAGCCCGGCGGTTGCCAGCAGCTCGAGCGGTCCGCTGTGGGCGTGCCACCAGGTGCCGTCCAGGCCGGCGGGCTGCTGCAGCGTGAAGGCGTCGCGGAAGGTGCCCAGGCCGGTGCCGGTGATCGGGAAGCTCTTCCACAGCGCCCAGGTCGCCGACCAGGCTTGCCGCCGCGCCCCCAGGCTGACGTCGAACGGCATGGTGGCGAGCATCCGCGCCGGCCCCGCCTGCAAGCCCATGGCGAGCGCCGCGGCGATCCCGGCGACGGCGGCGGCCGCCCCCAGCATCGCCGGCGCCCAGCGGCGCTGCACGGTGGCCAGCAGCACGCCCTGCACGAGGATGCCGACCAGCGCCGCCGCCAGGCCGCCGCGCGACGCGGTGAAGGTAAGCCCGGCGAAGAGGGTCAGCCAGACGAGAGCCGGCGGAGCGAACGACAGCACCCGCCGGTCCAGGGCGAGCTCGGCGCGGGCTCGCCGCGCCGCCCACCAACCCCACGCGAACACCAGCGCCAGCGCGATCTCCAGGTACACCGCGAGATGATTGGGGTTGAAGAAGGTGCCGCGCAGCCGCGAGGCGGCGATGGGCACCTCCACCCCCCACAGCGTGCGCTCGCCGGCGTTGGCGTTGCGGGCGCCGAAGAAGATCTGGACGAGGGCGCCGGCTACCACCGCCCCGCCCAGCCAGCGGCGGCGGTAGCGCCGCCGGCCGGCAGCGGCGCCCGCCAGCAGGCACGCCGCGGCGGCGGCCCAGGTGAGAGCCGCGCCGAAGGTGGCGGCGGGGGCGAGGCTCAGGCGTGCCGGGCCGGCAGCCGCCGTGCCCAACAGCGCCGCGGCCTGGCCGTGCAGGCGGGCATGCTCGGGCGACAGCAAGGAGACCACGGCCGCGGGCAAGGGCAGCGCTTGCAGCAAGCCGATCAGCGCCACCCCGGCGAGCGCCGCCGCCGGCAGCGCCGCCGGCCGCAGATCGGTAGGGCGCTCGATCGCGGCCATGGCCAGGGCGAGGGCGCAAAACGCCAGGACCTGCATGCTGGCCTCCCCCCAGCTGGTGACGCCGCCGAACGGCAGCGGCGCCCAGAGCAGGAAGGCGGCCAGCAGCGCGGTCAGCGCCACGCCCGAATGGCGTATCATGGCGCGACTTTTCCCCGGACCTTGGACGTGACCTCGGGCCTGTCTGGAGAAACCATGCGACTGCTCACCCGATTCGTCAGCGGAATCCTCCTGTTCCTCGTCGCGGTGTCAGCGGGAGCGCAATTCGCGCAGTATACGACCCCCGGCGGACCCACCGGGCGCCCGATCGACCGCAAGGGCGAGCTCGCCAAGCGGGTGGCCGCCGCCCGGCTGCGGCTGGGGCCGCTGCGCGTCGCGCCCGAGATCTCGCTCAAAGACGTCGAGTACGTCAGGAACCTCCTGGGCGGCGCCGCCAACTCGACACCATCCGACTTCACCGCGACGGCGAGCGGCGGCTTCCGCGCCTATCTCCCCACGGGCCCGGACGCGACGTTCAGCGGCTACGCGCTGCCGCAGTACGTATGGTGGCAGAAGGAGCACGAGCGGCGGCGGCTCGACGGCCTCTACGGCGCCGGTCTCGACGGCTTCTGGAACCACCTGACCGTGCAGGCCAAGGCGGGGAGCGACGCGCAGCAGCAGGTCCTCACCGCCGAGGTGCCGCGCCTGACCAGCGCGCGGGCCGAGCACGCCGAGGCCAGCATCGACCTGCGCCTGACCGGCGCCATCTCCGTCTTCGTCTCCGGCGGGCTGCTGCGCCAGCGCGCCCTCGGCGACACCAGGAAGGACCCCAACGTGGCACTCCTCGCCGAGCTCGACCGCGACGAGAGCGTGGAGCGCGCGGGATTGCGCTGGCGGCCGGGGAACTGGCTCGTGGGCCTCGGCGCCGAGCACTCCGACGTCACCTTCGCCGACCGCCAGTCCGGCGCCGTCAACCACTCGAACTCCGGCACCGCGCCGGTCCTCGAGCTGAGCCGCGAGCACGGCCGCCTGTACTTCGAGGCGGACGTCGCCCAGCGCTCACTCACCGCCAAGCAGGGCGCGGCGTTCGCCAAGTTCGACAAGCCCACCGGTCACGTCACCGTCTCCTACGAGATCGCCCGCCCGGTGGAGATCTTCGTCTACGCCAACCGCAACCTCGTCTACTCGCTGCTGCCCGGCTACTCGTACTTCGACGACCTGCGGCACGGGGCTTCCTTGCACCTGCAGCTGGGGCGGCGCGCCCGGGCCAGCGTCTTCGGCGAGACCGGCAGCCTCGACTACACCGCCTTCGCCCGCGGCGTGGCGCGGCGGGCCGACAAGCTCACCTCCTACGGCGGGGCGATCGGCTTCGACCTCTGGCGCGGCGCCGTCCTCGGCCTCGCGGGCTCGCACACCCGTTACGACTCGAACCTGCCCGGCGGCGGAAGGACGCTCGCGGTCCTCGGGTTCACCGTCACGGTGTCCGCCGGACAGCCCCCGTCGGGGGTGCCTTGAGGCCCGGCCGCCGCCGGGCCCGCCGCCGCCCGTCGCGCCGCGCCCGCCGCGCCGTCTCCCACCCCCGGTCGAGGGCTTCCCCTGCGGCGACGATTGCTGTACCATGGTGGCGGTAAGATTAGTGCCGTGAAGAAGATAGCAATACGCGCATGGGTTTTGCCGGCCCTCTTTCTGCTCGCCGCACCGGTGGCCGGCGAGCAGGCCGTCGCGCCGGGTTACCGCATCGGCGCCCGGGACCTGCTCGAGATCCGGGTTTTCGAGATGCCTGAGCTCAACGAGCCGCCGCAGCACCGGGTCTCCGAAGACGGCACCATCAGCCTGCCGCCTCTCGCCGACCTGCAGGTCGCCGGTCTCACCGAGGCCGAGGTGGCGCAGAAGATCAAGACCATGCTCGAGGAGAAGTACGCGCAGCGCGCCACGGTCGAGGTCAAGGTGCAGGAGTTCCGCTCCCGGCCGATCTCGGTCATCGGCGCCGTCAAGCAACCGGGAAGCCTGGCGTTCTCCGGGCGCTGGACGCTGCTCGAGGCGCTCACCGCCACCGGCGGCATCGACGCCGACCACGGCAGCGTGATCTACGTGCTGCGCCGCGCCGACAACGGCCTGTCCGACCAGGTGGCCATTCCCGTCGAAGACCTCCTGGTGCGCGCCGACCCGCGGGCCAACATCCCGCTCCTGGCCAACGACCTGATCAACGTGCCGGCCGCGGTCGAGATCACCGTCTATTGCCTGGGTGCGGTGGCCCGGCCCGGCGCCGTGTCCTTCAAGAGCACCGAACGGATCACCCTGCTCGCCGCCATCGCCCGCGCCGGCGGCCTGACCGACCGCGCCGCCAAGTCCCTCCGCGTCAAGCGCGCGGACGCGACCGCCGGCACCCCCGAGATCGAAGCCGACTACAAGCGAATCCTGTCCGGCAAGGATGCGGACGTCGAGCTGCGCCAGGGGGACGTGGTCGTGGTGAAGGAGAGTTTCTTTTGAACGCACCCTTGCAAACGCAGCAGCCGCTCCAGGACGAGCTGGATCTCCTGCCCGTCGAGCACGAGTCCGAGTTCAACCTCGCCGAGTACCTGGCCATGGTGCGGCGCCACTGGAAACTGGTGGCCGCCGCCTGCCTGGTTTGCACGGCGGCCGGGGCCATCCACTACGCCATCACGCCCAAGGCGTACATGGCCTCGGCGATCATCCAGATCGAGCGGCGCACCCTGGCGCCGGCGCTGAGCAGCCAGGCACCCTGGCTCGAAAGCTACTTCGACGCCGAGTATTACCCGACCGAGTACAAGCTGCTCGAGAGCCGCGGCCTCGCCGAACGGGTGGTCAAGCGGCTCGACCTGCTGTCCGATGCGTCCTTCAACCCCCGGCCCGCCGGCCGCGCGGCCACGCCTGCGGTGAACGCCGACGACGACCAGGCGGCCTTGGGTGGCCTCGCCGACCGGCTGCGCGGGGGCCTCGGAGTCGAGCCGGTGCGCAACACCCAGCTGGTCGAGATCAGCTATCGGGCTTCCTCCCCGGCCTTCGCCGCGCGCGCCGCCAACGGCTTTGCCGACGCCTTCATCGACATGGGGATCGAGTACCGGTTCACCAGCGCCGGCAAGACCTCGACCTTCCTCAGCTCGCAGGTCGAGGCGCTCAAGAAAGAGATCGACGACAAGGAGGCGAAGCTGCAGGCGTTCAGCCGCCGCACCGACATCGTCACCATGGAGCCGAGCTCGAACGTCACCCTGCAGCGGCTGCAGGCGCTCAACAACAGCTACATCGACGCCAAGAACGCGCGCATCGACAAGGAGGCGAGCTACAAGGGCCTGCTGACCGCTCCCCCCGAGACCATCGCCGACAGCCTGCAACCTGGGGTGGTGGGGAGCTTGCGCTCCGACGAGCTGAAGATGGAGCGGGACTACGACGCCAGGCTCAAGATCTACAAGCCGGAGTGGCCGGCGATGGTGGCGCTCAAAGGGGAGATCGAGAAGACCAAGCAGCACATCACCGCGGTGGTGCACGAGGCCGTCGACACGACGCGCAAGAGCGCCTACGCCGCCTACGAGACGGCGTTGCGCCAGGAGCAGGCGATCGAGGCCGAGATCAACAAGCTGAAGTCGCAGGCGATGGACCAGAACTCGCAAGCCGCCGAGTTCCAGAACCTCGGCGTCGAGATCAAGACCCGCCGCGAGCTGCTCGACAAGCTGCTGCGCGAGCAGTCGGAGAACGAGGTGCAGGCCCGCCTGCAGGACACCCGCGACTCCAACGTCCACGTCGTAGACCGCGCGCTGGTCCCCGGCGGCCCGTTTTACCCCTCCATGCGCAAGGACGTGTCCTACGGCTTGCTGTTCGGGCTGCTGCTCGGCGTCGGCGCCGCGCTGCTGATCGAGTTCCTCGACCGCACGGTCAAGACCGCCGACGAGGTCGAGCGGAAGATTGGCCTGCCCACGCTGGCCGTCATCCAGGACATCGACGAGGCCGGCAAGGCCTACGGCTACTCCGGGCGCTACGGTTACGGCTATGGATACGGCTACGGCGCCGAGCCGGCGCCGGTCGCGCGGGTGCGGCCCGGGCGCGGCGCCAAGGCGTCGGCCCTGGCTCCGGACGCCGCCGGCGGCGCCGCCGCCTCCGGCACCGCTGGCACCGCTGGCAGTCAGGGCGGCCCCGCGGGTTGGCTGGAAAGGAAGAAGGGCGGCAACGCGCCGACCCAGATCGAGCTGGTGCCGCACGAGCTGCCGCGCACCCAGATCTCCGAGGCCTACCGGTCGCTGCGCACCGCGCTGCTGCTGTCGAGCGCCCGTGAGCTCAAGGTGGTGGCGGTGACCTCGGCGGCGGCGGGCGAGGGCAAGACGGCGACCGCCACCAACCTGGCGATCGTCCTCGCACAGCTCGGCCGGCCGGTGTTGATCGTCGACGCCGACCTGCGCAAGCCCCGTCTCCACCAGGTGTTCAAGATCTCCAACCAGACCGGCCTGGTGAGCCACCTGACGTCGACGGTGGAGGCCGACGAGATCGTGCTCCCGACGACCATCCCCAACCTGTGGGTCACCCCCTCGGGCCCGATCGCTCCCAACCCCTCGGAGCTGCTCTCCTCCGACCGCATGTTCGATTGGCTGCGCGCCGCGCGCACCCGCTTCGAGTACATCATCATCGACACGCCGCCGGCGCTGGCGGTCACCGACGCGACCATCGTCGGCGTCATCGCCGACGGCGTGGTGCTGACCCTGCGCAGCGGCAAGGTGACCCGCGAGGAGGCGCGCCAGTGCCGGGACCGCCTGCGCCAGGCCGACGTCCGCATCCTCGGCGCCGTGCTCAACCGGTATCGTTCGACGCATTCGGGGCTCGGCAGGCGCTACCGCGCCTACGAGACCTACGTCGCGGCCGAGAAGCCGGCCGCGCCGCCCCAGGCCGGGTCCGCCGCCTGAGCGCGGCGGGCGGAACCGCGGACCGGCGATCCCCGATGATCGACCTGCACTGCCATATCCTGCCCGGGATCGACGACGGCCCGCAGAGCCTCGAGCAGGCGGTCGAGATGTGCCGCCTCGCGGATGCCGCCGGCTGCGAGGCGATGGTCGCCACGCCGCATCAGCGCAAGAGCGACTGGTGGAACTGCGACCGCGCGCAGCTCGCGGCGCTGCGCCGGAAGCTGCAGGAGGCGGTCGGCCCCAGGCCGCGCATCCTGGGCGGCGGCGAGATCCGCGTCGATCCGCGGCTGCTGGCCGAGATGCTGGCCCTGCGCGAGGACGACGCGGAAGGCCCGCTGCCGCTCGCCGGCTCGCGCTACCTGCTGCTCGAGTTCGGGTCCGAGGCCGGCTTGCCGGAGGCCGCCGACCTGGTGCACGAGCTGTCGGTCGCCGGCTGGCGGCCGATCCTCGCCCATCCCGAGTTCATCCACTGGATGGCCGCGCAACCGGCGGCCGTCGCGCACCTGGTCTCGCTCGGCGCCCTGGCGCAGGTGACCGCGATGAGCCTGACCGGCGATTTCGGCCGCCGTGCCCAGGCCGACGCCAGCCGCCTCATCGACATGGGGCTGGTCCACTTCGTGGCCAGCGACGCGCACGACCTGAAGCGCCGGCCGCCCGGCCTGAGGCGGGCTTGGGAGGTGGTCGCCGCGCGCTGGGGCGAGGAGGCAGCCCGCGAGCTGCTCGCCGCCAACCCGGGGGCGGTGATCGCCGACCAGCCGCTGCCCTCCCGGGCCGGCGGCGCCGAGCGGCAAGACGCCCCCGGTCCGCCGGCGGCGCTGCGCTTCACCCCCATCACCAGATGACCGCGCGGACCTTGTCTGCTACCGCCGCTGCCGGCGCGGTGGCGCACGCCGCGGCGAGGCTCGCCGCGCTGGGAAGGATGGCAGGCGCGGCGGGCCTGGCGGGCGCCCTCGCGCTCGGCGGCGCCGCGGCGGCCCATGCCGCCATTGACCCGTTCTACCTCGATCTGCTGCGCGACGGCATCCAGTCCTACGACCGCGGCAACTACGCGGCGGCGAGCAAGCA
>DASZHY010000541.1:0-3683 GCA_035949675.1 Thermoanaerobaculia bacterium | reverse complement strand
TCCGCGCCGTGGAAATGCAGGGAGACGTAGGGCTCGTCTCCGATCACCCAGCTGTCGTGCGGCACCGGCGGGATGTAAAAGAGCGAACCGGCGGCAAGCTCGATCTGCGTGCCGTCGCGAAACCCCACGGCGGCGCGGCCGGCGATCACCATCCCCACGTGCTCGACGCCGCAGAGATCCTCCCCGGTCAGCGGCCCGACGTGAGTCGACCATCGCCACCCGGGCTCGTAGCTGGCGCGGCCGATGGTGAGGCCTCCCAGCCGCACGGTCTCGAACCGGCCTTTCTCGAAGACTCGCGTCTCGTCAGGGTGCTCGAAGCGCTTGAGAATGACCTCCGTCGTCATTGGGTCTCCTTCTTTGCGTCGGAGAGCAGCTCGCTGCGCAGCAGGCTGACCGCCTGGCCGGAGAGGAAGACCCGGTCGCCGGCGACGCGAACCCTCAGGGTGCCGCCACGGGGCGACGCCTGGAAGGCAGCCAGCTCCATCTTGCCGAGCTTCGCCGCCCAGTACGGTCCGAGCGCGCAGTGCGCCGAGCCGGTGACCTGGTCCTCGTAGATCCCCATCGCTGGAGCAAAGAAGCGGGAGACGAAGTCATACGCGCCCTGAGCATCGGCCCCATGGGCGCTGGCCTGGGGGGCGGAGGCCTGGGGGGCGGAGGCCTCGGCGCCGGCGGCGCGGGCGGTGACGATCACGCCACGAGCCGGCGCCAGGAGGGCTTCCAGCCGCTGGAAATCCGGCTGCACGGCGTGGACCGCGCTTTCGCTCTCCACCTCGACCAGGAAGTGGAGTCGGTTGCGACCGATCCAGCGTGCCGCCACACCGAGGGCCTCAGCCAGCTCCGGCCGGGGTTCGCTCACCGCGACCTCAGCCGGGAAGTCGAGCTCGATCCATCCCGCGGCGAGCTGACGGGCATGCAGCGGTCCGCTTGCGGTCAAGAAACGGATCGGCTCGCCGGGCCGCGCCGCGGCGCTCTGCCACAGGACGTGAGCTGTCGCCAGGGTGGCGTGGCCGCACAGCTGGGTCTCCCCGCGCCGGCCAAACCAGCGCAGGCGGAAGCAATCCGGCGCGCCGTCCGAGTGAACGAAGGCGGTCATGGGCAGGTTGAGCTCCGTCGCCAGGGCGTGCATCCAGGACTCGTCGCGCGGCTGCGGAAGCAGACAGACGGCGGCCGGATTGCCGCCGAAGGGCCGGTCGGTGAAAGCGTCGACGTGGTACAAGATCATCTGCCGGATCTCCCTGAGAGAAGCGTTTCGCGGGGCGCGGGACAGCCCGGTGTCCCGGGCGGAACCCCTTCGCATGTTGGTCTCGTCATCCGATTGTAGTAGTACAATGTGGCCAGCGTTCCCCCTGGAGAAAGACTAGAAGCCGAGATAACCTGCGTCAAGTAGTACAATAGGCTATGACAATGTGGAAGCCCTGGCTGGCAGGTTCGACGGGTCCGCTGTACCGCAGGGTGGCCCTGGCAATGGAGGAAGACATCTCGGCCGGGCGCTTGCAACCTGGCGTCCGCCTGCCCACGCACCGCGAGCTGGCTCGCGCCCTGAAAACCACGGTCGTGACGGCGAGCCGCGCCTATCGCGAGGCCGCCGATCGGGGCCTGGTGCGAGGAGACGTGGGACGGGGCACCTTCGTGGCGCCGACTGCCGGGGGTGCGCCCGTCGCGGCCGGTCCGGATCTCGTCGAGCTGACCGCTAACTTCGTGACGATCCGCGGCGGCGTGCCGGGCGCCTCGAGGCAGGGGTCCGCCGGCGGCCCGCCGCTCTGGGAGGGTCTCGAACGGCGCTACCCCCCGGGCGGCGCCGCCGACCACCGGAGCGCCGGCGCCGCCTGGGTGCGGCGAGGCTCCTGGGCGCCGCGCGCCGCGGAGGTCGTCGTCACCAGCGGCGCACAGCATGCGATCCTCGTCGCCCTGGCCGCGCTGGCGCGCCCCGGCGACGTCGTGTACGCGGAGGCCCTGACCTACCCTGGGATCAAGGCGGCGGCGCGAACCCTGGGGCTCGAGATCCGGGCGGTGGCCATCGACGAGGAGGGCCTGGTGCCCGCGGCGCTCGCCGAGCAGTGCGACGGCCGGCGGGGCGGCGTGCTCTTCTGCCAGCCGTCGCTGCACAACCCGACCTCGGCGATCATGCCCGAGGCGAGACGGCATGAGCTCGTGGCGCTGGTCCGGCGATGCGAGATGATGGTGATCGAGGACGCCGTCTATGAGTTCCTGCTGCCCGACGCGCCGCCGGCGCTGGCGGCGCTCGCTCCCGAACGCACCTGCTACGTCGTCAGCTGCGGGAAGGCGTTCGTCCCAGGGCTGCGCGTCGGCTACCTGATCTCACCTGAGCAGCTGGTGCCGAGGCTGCAAGCCGAGGTCGCCGCGACCGGCCTGGTCACCGCGCCCACCCTCGTCGACCTGGCCACCCGCTGGATCGTCGATGGCTCGGCCGGCGGCATCGCGGCAGCCAAGCGGCGAGAAGCGCAACGCCGCCAGGAGATCGCCAAGGCCGCGCTGGGTGGCTTCAGGTACGCCTCTCATCCAGCCAGCAGCCATCTATGGCTGGAGCTGCCCGCTCCGTGGAGCGTCGAGCCTTTCATCGAGGAGGCGCGGCGGCGCGGAGTGGCGGTGAACCCGGCTGCGCCGTTCGTCGTCGAGCCGGCCGCAGCCCCCGCCGCCGTGCGCGTCTGCCTCGGCCCGGTCGCCGAGCGGGACCGTCTGGAAGCCGCTCTTGGCTGTCTCGCGGCGATCCTCGCCGCGCCGGCGCCGCCGGAAGAACCCGTGGTCTGAGTCAGTTGAGGGAGTCCCAGGAGCAGGCGCCGCCGCCGCGGCAAGCGCCGGCCCCGGCCCCGGCGCCGCAATCGGGAGCGTCGCACCCGGACGTCGACTCGGACGCGCTGCCGCCGGTGGCGAAGGTCGAGAACTGCTTGTCGAGCGCCGCCGCGCCACAGCTCGTGCAGGCCAATCCCTCGGCGCCCTCGCCGAGCCGCTGCAAGACCTCGAACTGGTTGCCGCAGCCGCGGCAGCGATATTCATAGAGAGGCATGGTCCATTCTCCTCCAACCAGGTTGCACAGCTGAATATTACCTCTTCCGCTGCGCGGGGGCAGCCTCGCCGCTGCGGTTGCCGCGGATCGAGGCTGAGCACCGGTGCCGCCTCGACCGCTCTCGCTCGGCCAGGGGTGTATACTCAACGTCACAACGCCCTCTCGGGGAAGCATCGTGCGAAAGTCGGTGGGAAGGAAGCAGCCGCCGTCGTTCATGTGGCGCGTTCGTCCCACCATCTGCTGCCGCGGCCGGTCGGTCGAGCCGTGCTTCTTCGCGGCGACCTCGTTGAAGCGCGATTGGCGTCGCGCCAGAGCCTTCCTCCAGACGGCCCTCTCGGGGCGGACCTGATGCCGATCGAGCGCACCGCTGCAAGCTCGCCCCGAGATGGTGAGCCCGGTCGCCCGCTTTCGATGGTGATTCCCTCAACCGAGCCGTTACCGCGGGGAGCCTGGGAGACGCTCTTCGACCAGCTCGCGGAATCCAGCCACGAGATCCGCGCCGCAAAGCTGCTGCAGATCGCCGAGCAGGACCCGGCACTGGCCCGCAGGCTCGCGGACATGCTGGCAGCGGATGCGCGCGGCGGCAGCGCCCTCGACGTGCCGCTGGGCGAGCGAGCGCCGGGGTTCGTGGCCGCCGCACTGGAGCAGGCTGCGGTCG
>DASZHY010000540.1:0-17290 GCA_035949675.1 Thermoanaerobaculia bacterium | reverse complement strand
GGCAAGACCGAGATCCAGGGCGCCGACGTGCTGGTGGCGATGCTGTCCGAGGTCGATTCGCCAGCGGCCGAGCTGCTGGAAAGCCAGGGCGTGACGCGCCTCGACGTGGTCAGCTACCTGGCGCACGGCATCTCGAAGCTGCACCAGGGCAGGGCGGCCCCCCGCCGCAGCCTGCCGGCCAGGGGCGAAGCGGCAGCCGCCAGACCTGCCGCGGCGCCGGGCCTGGAGGGCTCGGAGCCCGACGACGATGATCGGCAGGCGCAGGAGGCGCAGGAGGCGCAGGAGGAGGAGGCGCCGGCGCCGCGCGACGCCGACGAGGTGCTCACGGCCTTCACCCAGGACCTGACCGAGCTGGCGCGGCGCGGCGGCATCGATCCCTTGATCGGCCGCGAGACCGAGCTGGCGCGCACCCTCCACATCCTCAAGCGGCGGCGCAAGAACAACCCGATCTACGTCGGCGACCCGGGAGTCGGCAAGACCGCCCTGGTCGAGGGCCTGGCGTTGCGCATCGCCCGTGGCGAGGTGCCGGCAGCGTTCCGCGACACCCGCATCTATCGCCTCGACCTCGGCGCGCTGCTCGCCGGCACCCGCTACCGCGGCGACTTCGAGAACCGGCTCAAGGCGGTGCTGGCCTCGCTCGCGGCCCAGCCCAGCCCGGTCCTGTTCATCGACGAGATCCACAACCTCATCGGCGCCGGCAGCGCGGGGCGCGGCACCATGGACGCTTCGAACCTGCTCAAGCCGGCGCTCCAGCACGGCGGCCTGCGTTGCATCGGGGCGACCACCTGGGAGGAGTTCCGCCAGAGCTTCGAGCGCGACCAGGCGCTCGCCCGCCGCTTCCAGAAGGTCGAGGTGATGGAGCCCACGGTCGACGAGACGGTGCGCATCTTCGGCGGCTTGCGCAGCCGCTACGAGGAGCACCACGGCGTGCGCTACACCGACGCGGGCATCGCCGCCGCGGCGGAGCTCGCCAGCCGCTACCTGCGTGACCGGCGGCTACCGGACAGCGCCATCGACCTGCTGGACGAGGCCGGGGCCACCGTCGCCCTGACCGCCGTGGCTGCCGCACCCGCCGCGGCCGCCGCGCCCGCCGAGGTTCCCGCGCCCGCCGAGGCTCCCGCGTCCGCCGCGCCTGCTTCAGCCATCGCGCCGCAGCCGGTCGTGGACGTCGCCGACGTCGAGGCGGTGCTCGCCACCATGGCCCAGATTCCCGCCCGCCGCGTCCAGGGCGATGACCGCGAACGGCTGCGCGGGCTGCGGGAGGAGCTGGAAAAGGCGGTCTTCGGCCAGAGCGAGGCGGTCGACCGGCTGGTGGCGTCGATCCAGGTGGCCCGTGCCGGCCTGCGCGAACGCGAACGGCCCGTCGGCTGCTTCCTGCTCACCGGCCCCACCGGCGTGGGCAAGACCGAGCTGGCGCGGCAGCTGGCGCTGGCGCTGGGCATCAGCTTCCTGCGCTTCGACATGAGCGAGTACATGGAGCGCCACACCGTGTCGCGGCTGGTGGGGGCGCCGCCCGGCTACGTCGGCTTCGACCGCGGCGGGCTGCTGACCGAGGCGGTGGCGAAGAACCCGCACGCCGTGCTGCTGCTCGACGAGGTCGAAAAGGCGCATGAAGACGTCTTCAACCTGCTGCTCCAGGTGATGGACCACGGGACGCTGACCGATGCCAACGGCAAGCGCACCGATTTCCGCCACGTCATCCTGCTGATGACCTCGAACCTCGGCGCCCGCGAGATGGCGCGCCGGCCGTTCGGTTTCGCCGCCGGCGAGGGCGACGGACTCTCCGGAAGCGCCGGGGCCCCGGTGCGCAGCGGCCGCGACGCCCGCGATGCTCGCGACGCCCGCGACTCCCGCGACTCCGACACCGAGCGCGCGTATGAGCGCCTCTTCAGCCCCGAGTTCCGCAACCGCTTGGACGCCAAGCTGCAGTTCCGCCCGCTCTCCCGCGAGGTGATGGAGCAGATCGTCGACAAGCTGATCGCCGAGCTCGTCGTGCAGCTCGCTCCCAAGGCCGTGCGGGTCGAGCTGACCCCCGGCGCCCGCCGCCTGCTCGCGGAGCGCGGCTACGACCCGGCCTTCGGTGCGCGGCCGCTCGCCCGCGTCCTCGACGAGACGGTCAAGCGCCCGCTCACCCAGGAGTTGCTGTTCGGCGCGTTGCAGAGCGGCGGCGTCGCGACGGTGGACGCCGTGGCGCCGGCCGGGGCCTCGGGAGAGCCTCCCGAGATCGTGGTGCACTGCCAGCCCGCTGCGACCGACATCGGCTGACGAGCTGTGACCGTCGACCCTGACATTTTTCGGCGCCGGCGCTGACCCGCAGGCCCCCGGCGCAACCGGCAATTTGACCACAATTGCATTGTTGTCAATGATTTGGGTGAAGGAACCGAGACCCTCGCGCGGCTCGCCTCGGAGCGGCGGAGCTGGCGCGGGCAATGCACAGGTCTTCGCGCAGCCAGAGAGATTCGCGGATGGGTGCCGCGGGCGAGGGATGGCGCGGCTTGGGGGGGTGGAACGACGGCGGCCCGGGTGCAAGGCGCCCGGGCCGCCGGCGGTCTGACGGTTCCGGGCGTCGGCTGCCAGCCGGACGGCAAGTTCGATCGAATCTGGCGCATAGGGGCAAATAGCGATAAGCTCATGCGCGGCCATCAGTCAGCAGCACGTCGCGATTCAGGAGCGTTGCATGTTGGATCCTTGCCGTAGTCTTCCCCTCGCCCAGGCGTGTCGCCGGCTGGCAGTCTCCCTGATGCCGGCCCTCATCGCCCAGGCGGCTTCAGCTGTTCAAACGTCCTTCACGTCGCTAGCCGCCATCGCGGCCATTGCGGCCTTCGGTGCCGGCTTCGGCGCCGGCAGCCTGCACCCGTTGGCGGCATCCACCCTCGATCTCTCCTCGATCCCCTCGATCCCGACAGCGCAGGCCCTGGCTCAGGACTCGCCGGGTGCCCCGGTCCAAATGGTCAAGGCCCCGGACCTCGCGAGCGCCGCCGAACTGGTCCGCTTCGATGCGGAGCTGCTGCCGGCGCTGCTGCGTGTCCGGCCCGGCGAGCGGGTGCTCATCTCCGGCTGGCCGGTGGCGCCGGGAGCGCGCAGAGACGTCGTGATCGCGCGCCACGAGGTATACGCCCCCGGCGCCCGCGTCCTGCAGGTCGACGCCGGCGGCGTCCGCGAGCTGCCACGCTCGCGCCTGGTCTTCTTCTGGGGTACCGAGGTGGATGATCCCGAGTCAGGAATCTTCATCTCGGCGGACCCGGTGAGCGGCATTTTCGAGAGCCTGAGCAATTCGGCGGCAGGCCGGTATCAGCTCCGGCCGCTGGTGCCGGGAAAGGCCGGCCTTCACCTGGTGGCCACGGCCGAGGCCTTCCTGGCCGGCGCGACCGGAGGCAAGAAGCCCACCTGGCATTGCAGTGAGGAGACCCTGGTGCCGCTCCTGCGGGGAGCGGCGGCAGGCGAGGATTCCTCGACCGGGCGCGCGCCACGGGAACCCGGGGCCGTCATCGCCAGCGGCTCATTCAACCTGGCGACGATCGCCGTCGATACCGACCACCAGTTCATGGCGAACAAGTTCAACAACGACACCACCCAGGCCACCAACTACATCGCCAGCCTGTTCGCCGCCATCAACGTCATGTACGAGCGCGACGTCCAGGTGCAGCTGCTGATCGGCGACACCATCCTGCGGACCTCGGCCGCCACCGATCCCTACACCGTCAACCCCAATGGCAGCGCCAACGGCGCCGAGCTCAACGAGTTCGCGTCCTATTGGAGCACGAACTACGGCTCGGTCAGCCGCACTCTCGCGGCGATGCTGTCGGGCAAGGAGCCCGACAACAGCTCTTCCTCAGGCATCGCCAATGTCGGCGGCTTGTGCAGCACCACGAACGGCTACAGCTTCGACCAGGTGTTCCTGGTCGACTACCTGGCCGGCGACGCGGAGGTCTTCGGTCACGAGATCGGCCACAACTTCGGGTCGGAGCACACTCATTGCTACAGCCCGCCGATCGACATGTGCTTCGCCCAGGAGCCCGGCTGCTACTCCGGTCCCACCAGCTGCCCGGCCGTGACCACCCTCAACGGCGTCACCGGCGTGACCGGCACGATGATGAGCTATTGCAACCTCTTGGGCGGCTGCGGCGTCTCGATGGTCTTTCATCCGCGCGTCGTCGCCGTGCTCCAGAGCAACGTCACCAGCGCCCTGGGCGTCTGCATGACGGCATCAGGCCCGCCGCCGCCGGTCGTCACGGCCATCAGCCCGAACCACGGACCGGTTGCGGGCGGCACGCCGGTCGTCATCTTCGGCAGCAACTTCCGGAGCGGCGACACGGTGAAGATCGGCGGCGTGGCGGCAACCAGCGTCGTCGTCTCCGGCCCGGGCACGATCACCGCCACGACCGGCGCCCATGCGACCGGCACGGTGGACGTGGTGGTGACCGACGGCGGCGGCGCGGCGAGCACCCTGGGCGGCAGCTACTTCTACGCGCCGGCGCCTGTCACTTCCCACTTCTACACGGTGACGCCCTGCCGGGTGCTCGACACCCGCAACCCCAACGGCGCGCTGGGCGGTCCGGCGCTGGTGGGCGGCGCGACGCGGAGCTTCACGATCTCCGGCAGCTGCGGCATCCCCGCCTCGGCGACCGCGGTGTCGGCCAACGTGACCGTCATCGGCGCCAGCACCGGCGTCCTCAGCCTCTTTCCCGGCAATGCCCTGCCGCTGGGCACCAGCAACATCAACTTCATCGCCGGCCGGGTCCGGGCCAACAACGCGATCCTGATGCTGGCGACCGACGGCACGGGCACCGTGGCGGTGCAGAACGTCGGAGCGACCGGCACCCAGTTCCTGCTCGACGTGAACGGCTACTTCAAGTAGCGAGCAGCCTGGCAGCGGGTGACGCCGCGCCCCGCGGCGCCACCTCGTTGTTACCCGCGCGGGGGAGCGCCCTCGTGCCAGGACGCTGCCCCGAGGGGCCCGCGGGGGCCGTCGCCCGCCTGACGCGCAAGTGTGCTAGCTTTGCCGGCCGATCTTCTGCGCGCCGCCATGACCGAACCGCTGCTCGAGGCTCCCCCGCAAACCCTGCCGCCCTCCCCGCCCGCGCCGGAGGTCGCCGCGCGCTGCCGCGGCCTGGTCAAGCGCTACGGCGAGGTGACCGCCGTCGACGGCCTGGACCTCGAAGTGCGTCGCGGCGAGTGCTTCGGCTTGCTCGGCCCCAACGGCGCCGGCAAGACCACCACGCTCGAGATCCTCGAGGGACTCACCCTCCCCGACGCCGGCGAGGTCGAGGTGCTGGGCTCCGCCTGGGGCAGGGCGAGCCATGCCCTGCGCCAGCGCCTGGGGCTGGCGCTGCAGGAGACGCAGCTCAGCCCCAAGCTCACGGTGATCGAGACGCTGCGGCTGTTTCGCTCCTTCTACCTGCGCGGGCGTGATCCCGAGCAGGTGTTGACGCGCCTCGCCCTGGAGGAGAAGCGTGACGCACCGGTGGGCAAGCTCTCCGGCGGCCAGAAGCAACGCCTGGCCGTCGCCTGCGCGCTGGTGGGAGATCCGGAGCTCCTCTTCCTCGACGAGCCGACGACCGGGCTCGACCCGCAGAGCCGCTTGCAGCTCTGGGAGCAGGTGAGCGAGTTCCGGGCGGGCGGCGGCACCATTGCCCTGACCACTCACTACATGGAGGAGGCCGAGCGTCTCTGCGACCGGGTGGCGATCATCGACCATGGGCGGGTCATCGCTCTCGGCACTCCCGCCGAGCTGATCGCCTCGCTCCACGCCGCCGACGTCGTCGAGTTCGCGTCCGAGCCGGAGATGCCGCGCGAGAGCCTGCTGCACCTCGAGGGAGTCCGCGAGGTGCGCCGCCTGGGCGCCAACTGGATGCTGGGCGTGGCGTCCCTGATTTCCGGCGTGCCGGCCCTGCTGTCGGCCGTCGAGCGGTCGGGAGCCCGCCTGGTGCACCTGTCGACCCATCGTGCGACTCTCGAGGACGTCTTCGTCGCGCTCACCGGCCGGGCGCTGCGAGAGGAATGATGAGCGACCGGCACTCGCCGCTGCTGCAGCTGACCCTGTCGCGCTACCGGGAGTTCGTGCGCGAGCCCGAAGCGCTCTTCTGGGTCTTCGCCTTCCCGCTGCTGCTCGCCATCGCCCTGGGCCTGGCGTTCCGCGACAAGGCGCCCGACCGCATCCCGATCGGCATCGCGGCGGGAGCCGGGACCGAGCGCGCCGCCGCGGCGCTGGCGCGTTCCCCCGTCCTGCTCGTCAAGACGATGTCGCCGCCGGAAGGCAGGGAGGCGCTGCGCACCGGCCGGATCTCGCTGCTGATCGAGCCCGGCGACCCCGTCGATCCCGTCGATTCCCGGCAGGGCGAGACCGGGCTCAGGCGGCCCTGGATCTTCCGGTTCGACCAGACCCGCCCCGACTCGCGCATCGCCCGGCTCGAGGCCGAGGACGCGTTGCAGCGCGCCGCCGGCCGCGCCGACGTCGTCGCCGTCCGCAGCGAGCTGGTCACCGAGAAAGGCTCGCGCTACATCGACTTCCTCATCCCCGGCCTGCTCGGCCTGAACCTCATGGGGACCGGCATCTGGAGCCTGGCTTTCGGCATCACCACCGCCCGCCAGAAGCAGCTGCTGAAGCGGCTGGTGGCGACGCCGATGCGCCGCAGCCACTACCTCCTGGCGCAGGTCCTGGGACGGCTCGTCTTCCTGCTGCCCGAGATCCTCATCCTGGTCGGCGTCGGCTGGCTGGTCTTCGGCGTCGCCGTGCGCGGCTCGCTCTGGCTGCTGCTGGTCGCCAGCCTGATCGGCGCCATGACCTTCTGCGGCATGGGGCTGCTGATCGCCTCTCGGACCAAGACCATCGAGGGAGCGAGCGGCCTCGCCAACCTGGTGATGCTGCCGATGTGGCTGCTGTCGGGGGTCTTCTTCTCTTCCGACAGGTTCCCGGGGCGGGTGCAGCCGCTCATCCGGGCGCTGCCGCTGACCGCGCTCAACGACGCCCTCCGTGGCATCATCACCGAGGGGCGGCCGTTGCCGGCGGTGGCGGCGCAGCTCGCGATCCTGGCCGCCTGGGGCGTCGCCTGCTTCCTGCTGGCGCTCAGGATCTTCCGCTGGCGCTAAATGCAATGTAGGATGTCAAAATGACAACCGCCGAAAGTGAGCGCATCGTCTCGCTGCTCAAGAACGCGATCCGGCTGTCGAACCATACCTACCGAGACATCGAGCGCCAGCTGGGGTGGCGGGTCGGCACCATCACCCGCCTGCTGCGCGGCGGCCTTGGCCTCAAGATCGAGTACCTCCTGAGCATCCTGCGCGCCATCGGCTTCTCGCCCGGGCGGTTCTTCGCGGCGGCCTTTCCGCATGCGGGCGACGCCGGACCCGAGGAGGACCGCCTGTACCGCATGCTGGAGCAGATGTACGGGGATCCGGACAGCTTGCGCGCCAGGGCGCCCCAGGGACGCGGCCCGGCCGGTCCCGCCGAGCGCGTCGAGATCGCCGAGCTCGACAAGATCGACGAGATGGTGCGCTCCTCGCTGCGCAAGCTCATCGGCATCACGGGCCCGCCGGCGGCAGGAGAGCCCGACCGCGAGCCCTGACCGCGTTCAGGCGGAGCGGACGAGCAGGCTTGGCTTCTCGTCGGGCGCCGCGTCGCGCAGCAGCTGCAGGATCTGGCCCACCTGCTCCAGCGTGACCGTGGGAGATCTCTCCAGGCGCGACTTGAGGTCCTCCAGGGCGGCCGCGGTATCCC
The DNA here is from genome assembly GCA_035949675.1 of Thermoanaerobaculia bacterium. Classification (GTDB taxonomy): domain Bacteria; phylum Acidobacteriota; class Thermoanaerobaculia; order Multivoradales; family UBA5704; genus JASLEW01. Next base: position 9,573 of record DASZHY010000540.1, on the reverse strand, counting down.
GGTTGATCTCGAGGCCGAGGAACAGCTGGGCGCCTTCGAGGGCCAGCTCTCGCGCCGTCTCCTCGCTGCCTTGCCGCAGGCGCACGGCCGCCAGCTCGACGGTGGCCAGCGCTTCGCCGTGCAGGCGGCCCGCTTCACGCAGACCCGGCCGCACCTCCTCGAAGGCGCGCTCGGCGCGGGCGAGGTCGTCGAGACCGGCGTAGATCTGTGCCTGCAGCCAGCGCAGCTTGAGGCGGTCCTGGCGGCCGGCATGCTGCTCGTAGAGGCCGAGGTGCCGCCACAGGAGCGACCGCGCCTCGCGGCAGCGGCCGTCCTCCCTCAGGCAGCACGCGGTGTTGTGGACGGCCGCCAGCACCAGCGGGCCGTCCTGCCCCGGATCGATCATCTCGAGCCCCTCGGTGAGCAGGTCGATCGCCTCCTGCCGGCGCCCGCTGCGGGCGATGTACAGCCCCTTCTTGATCAAGCTGCGGCCGGCCAGGTGCGGATCGCCGTAGCGGCGATAGGTGCGCAGCGCCGCGTCCAGGGCCGTCAGCGCCGCCGCGAGCTCGCCGCAGTCGGCATGGACGTTGGCTTCCACCTCCAGCAGCCGGGCTCCCAGCAGCCGGTCCTGGCTGCCATCCAGGACATACCCGCGCGCGGCTTCGAGGCTGGACTGCGCCTCGTCCAGCCTTTCCATGACGCGATAAGCATTGGCCAGCTCGATCGCCGCCCGCGCCTGGAAGTCCTGCACCTGTAGGGCGCTGAAATCCTCTTCGCCGAGGCCGGCCGCGGCCACCGCGGCCAGCTCCGCCAGCTTCACCATCTGCTTGGGGTCCTCGCGGCGCAAGGCCCAGCTGCGCTCGAGCAGAGCCTCGTAACCCGCGAAGCCGCGCAGGTCGGCTGGCAGCTCACCCAAGGCTTCGAGACCCTCGCTGCCGAGCTGGGTCAGCGCCTCATGGGCCCTGGCGCTGTTCCGGGCTGCTCTCTCGCCATGCCGCATGACCGCCGCAAAGGCGCGGTCGATGGCGCGGTCATAGGCATTCTCGAGCAACGTCCGGTCGGGCTCCTCGCTGGATCCCTGCACTCCGGCAGGCGCCGCGACAGCCGCGGCCGCGGCCGCCGCCGCCGTGGTCATCGGCAGGGGCGGCGACAGCTGCGAGTCCGCCGTCGCCGTCGCGGCTGCTGCCGCGCCGCCCAGGCGGCCGCGGCGCGAGAACCGGCCGGCAGCAGCATTCGCGGCGGCGGGGCGGCCGGCGGGCGCGGCCGGCGTGGACACCCGCGCAAGCTGGAAGCGACCGACACGATCCGAGCCATCGAGCAGCATCGAAGCGTAAGGAGCGATGAAAGCCACGCAGCTTTCGCATCCCCGCAGCAGATGACGCACCACCAGCCTCGCCTGATCCCGGGTCAGGTCGCCGCGGACCAAGCCTTCCAGCTCGGCCGCGGTCGGATGCTCGCTCATGGCTGTCTCCTCCCGTGACAAGAGCTTACATCAGCAGACTGCAAGCTCGAAGAGATCCAAAATGCGCTCCGGCACTCACCTCGCCGGACCGCGCCGGCTCGACCACGCACGTCTCACGGCTGGCAAGCGCCGGGCGTAATGCCTACGGGTGGTTACCGCCGTCAGGATTGATCCACGGGCTGTCCAGCGGCGTGGCGGCGCCCACGCCGTGGACCAGCGCCGCGAGGCGCTCCCAGAGCGTGGAGATCCAGGTCCAACCACTGCTCACGGGGGCCTTGGCGCCGGCCGCCCGGGGGCCGGCCTGTGCAGGTGCCGCCGCAATCATCGACAGGATCGCCATCAGGGCCAACACGGCAACAGCTTGCTTGCAGATTGCACGGCTCATCACAACCCTCCTCATTGGACCGCAGCCCAGTCCGGCATCAGAGCGACGCCGGCAACCCCGGCTCGCGGCACACTTGTATCCTTAAAGATCTAGGTGCCGCCCGCAGAGTTTTCGGGACCGCTCGAGGGGCCGGCGGCGGCATCGCCTTCGCGGGTGCCCTGCGAGGAGCGGTCCTCCTGCTCCCAGACGGCGCGCAGGGCGGCATCGCGAAGGCGGCGGCGCCGGGCCGCGTAGAGGGCCAGCAGGGTGATGCCGAGCCACAGCGTCGTCGAGCTGGTCGCGAGCGGCAGCCACCGCTGCAGCGAATGGCGGCGCCAGAAGCCCGTCTCGGCCGCCTCGAGGGTGGTGCCGGTGCCGGCCTGGAACGCCTCGGGGAACGGCGCCCCGGCGGCGACGGCGGCGAGAATGCGGCCGGGCGCGCCGGCGCCATGCTGCTGCACCAGGTCGCGCACGAAGGCGCCGGCGACGGCATAGGCACCCGCCACCTGCCGCTCGGTGCCGGCGAAGCGGCGGTCGAGGCCGGCGAGCGGCACGCCGGGATCGACCATCAGCTCGAGCAGGAAGCGGGCGTGGTCGTTGGCGCCCCAGGTGCCGCCGGCGATCATCGCCAGGCCTTCGTCGAACCAGCGCGGCAGCGGCCGACCGGCGGCGGCGCGGGCGGTCAGGACGTGCGCCACCTCGTGGCGCAGCAGGTCGTCGAGCGAGGAGTTGGGATACGACGGCGTCCGCGCCGGGAAGAGCACGATCGTGGCGGTGCCAGGCTCGGCGAAGCCGGCGATCCAGGGCGCCACGGCGCGCGCCGCGCCCGCGCCCTCGGGCTCGAGCCGCACCAGGATGGGCGGCCCCGGTTCGGCGAGCCCCAGCAAGCTCATGACCTCGGCGAAGGCGGCTGGTTGGATGGCACGCACCCGCGCCGCCGCCTGGCGCAGGGCGGGAGGAGCCTCGACCACGAGCAGCGGGCCCGCCGAGACGGCGCCGGCGGCGGGCGGCGCGAGGAGCGAGCCCGCCGCGGCAGCGCCGGCCGCTTGCGGCGCGAGCGCGGAGGCGAGGAGCAGCGCCGCCCCCGCGAGCGGCGGCGAGAAGAGCCGGCCCATGAGAGCAGGATCTCACAGGCTCTACGCCCGGTAGGCGGGCGGCCGCTGCGGCCTCCGACGCCGTGCCCCGGTCAGCCGGCGGGGCCTACCTGCAGATGATCGATCACCTCCCGCACGCCTTCCGTGCGGCGAGTGATCTTCTCGGCGTCCAGACGGTTCTCTGCCGAGGCCACGGTGCCGTCGAGCGTCACCTGGCCGTCCCGCGAGCTGACGTGGATGCTGATGCCTCCCAGGTCGGGGGCGGCGATCAGCCGCGCCTTCACCCGCGCGGTGAGCGCCGCGTCCTTCAGGGTCTCGCGTGCCACCGGCCCGAAGCGCTGGTCGGCTTCGCGCGCTCCGCGCTCCACCGCGTTGCCGAGGTTGTGTACGTCCTTGCTCATCTCCTGGCCGGCCTTGTGGAGGTCGGCCTGGACCTTGTTGTTGTCGACATGGATGTGCTCGTTGCCCTGGCCGTCCCGCTTGATCTCGATGCCGGAGTCTCTGCCGCAACCGAGCCACAGCGCCAGTGACAGGCCCGCCAGCAGACCCGCCGCGAGATGGAACGCTCTAGCCTTCATAGCTTCCTCCTGGGGGAGGGGGGCGTCGGATGTCCAGGGTGGACATGCGACATGTCCCTGAGGCCAAGACGCGCACTCTGCGCGCCGCGCCTCGAATGAGAGACAGAAAGCAAGAATCGAACCCGGGGCCGTGAGGCCGCACGCGGCCGGCCCGCCCGCGGCGTCCAGGCGGTGGTGTCAACCGTTCCCGACCTTGATCAAATTAATGACCGAGGTGACTCCCGGGGTCCGCCGCGCCTGCTGCTCGGCGGCTGAGCGCTCCTCGGCACGGCCAACGTGGCCCCACAGGGTCACCCTGCCCGCCTCGGCGTCGACCTCGATGCGCAGCAGGCGCAGCTGCGGGTCGCCGGCGAGCCGCGCTCGCACCTTGTCGGCCAGGCTGGCGTCGCCGGCCTCGATGCCGGTCTTGACCGGGTTCTCCTGGATCTCCACCTCCTTCGGCGTGCTCGCCGCGTGGCGGCCGGAAGCGGCGGGCGCTCCGGCGCCTCGCGCCTGGGGCCCGCGGCCGCAGCCGGCAAGGGCACAGGCGCAGGCCATGAGGCCCAGCGAGCACAGCACCGTCAGGAGGGCTCGGCCCGGCCGACTGCACCTCGGCACCGGGTCGACCCGGTGGCTGCGCCTTCGCGGCCGGACCGGCCCGGGGTCGGGCTTGCTATGCTTGCCGATGCTCATCGGTGCGCCTCCGGCACCGAGCTTCTCACAAATCAGCGGAGGTTCGGCCGGACCGGCGGCGCCGGCGGCCGCCGGCGCCGCCCGCGGTCGTGCCCGGTGCGGCTCGCGGCACGTATCTTGCTGACCCATCAGGCGTTTGGAGGATCCCATCATGCCGCGATCGATCTGGAAGGGCAGCATCAGCTTCGGGCTGGTGAACATCCCCGTCGGCTTGTACACCGCGGAGAAGAGCAAGGAGCTGCACTTCAACCTGCTCGACCGCCGCAACCTGGCCCCGATCCACTATCAGCGCATCAACTCCAAGACCGGCAAGGAGGTGCGGTGGGAGGACACCGTGCGCGGCTTCGAGTTCGAGCCCAAGCGCTATGTGGTGCTCTCCGACGAGGACCTGAAGCGCGCCAATCCCGTCTCGACTCAAACGGTCGAGATCATCGAATTCGTGGACCTCGCCGACATCAGCCCGATCCATTTCGAAAAGCCCTATTACCTGGCGCCGGAACGCAAGGGCGCGAAGGCCTACGCGCTGCTGCGCGAGACCTTGCGGCGCAGCGGCAAGGTGGGGATCGCGAAGGTGGTCATCCGCACCCGCCAGTATCTCGCCGCGGTCGTGCCGGTGGACGATGCGATCGTGCTCAACCTGATGCGCTTCCAGGACGAGCTGCGCGACGCCAGCGAGCTCGACCTGCCGTCGGGCAAGCAGGGGGTGACCGAGAAAGAGCTGCAGATGGCGCAGCGGCTGGTCGCGGCCATGGTCGGCAAGTGGGACCCGGAGAGCTACCGCGACGACTTCCGCGTCGACGTCAAGGCCATGATCGACGGCCGGGTCGCCGCCGGCCAGCTCGAGGCCGGCGCCGAGGAGGCGGCGCCGCGGCCGCCAGCCCGCGGCAAGGTGCTCGACCTCATGTCCCTGCTCAAGCGCAGCGTCGAGGAAGGCGGGCCAGGCGCGCGGCGGGCTGGGCGGACAACCACGCCCGCGGTGAGGGCAGCCGCCAAGCCCACCGGCGCCGCCCGGCGGCCGCCGAAGCGCCGGCAGGCCACGCCGGCCCGCCACCGCGCCAAGCGGAGCGCCTGAGGCCGTGGCCCTCGAGCAATACCGCAGGAAACGGGACTTCTCGCGCACGCCGGAGCCGGCGGGCGCCGCGCGGCCGCGACGGCGGAAACGGGCGGAGGCAGCGGCCGGGCTCGCCTTCGTGGTGCAGAAGCACGCGGCGCGGCGTCTGCACTACGACCTCCGCCTGGAAATGGACGGCGTGCTCAAGAGCTGGGCGGTGCCCAAGGGGCCGAGCCTCGATCCACACGAGAAGCGGCTGGCGGTACAGGTCGAAGACCACCCGATCGAGTACGGCAGCTTCGAGGGCATCATCCCCGCCGGGGAGTATGGCGGCGGCACCGTGCAGCTCTGGGACCGCGGCACCTGGAAGTCGCTCGAAGGTGAACCGCTCGCGGCCTGGAGCAAGGGCAAGCTCAAGCTCGAGCTCCACGGCGAGAAGCTGCGCGGCGGCTGGACCCTGGTGCGCATGACCGGTCAGCGAGCCGGCGACAACCATGAGAACTGGCTGCTGATCAAGGAGAACGACGAGACCGCGCGCCAGGGCAGCGACGACGCGCTGGTGCGCGAGCAGGTGCGAAGCGTCGAGAGCGACCAGACCATCGAGGAGATCGCCGCCGACCCGGCGCGAGTGTGGGGCCCTGACGGCGCGACCGAGCTCAAACCGGCGGCGGCGGCGGGGGCCGCCAAGGCCAAGGGCGCCAAGGGCCGAGCCGCCGCCGCCAAGGGCGCCAAGAGTCGAAGCACCGCCGCGGGCGCCAAGGGCCAAGCCGCCGCCGGGCGGCAGCTGCGGGAGCTGGCCGCCGCGGTGCCGGGGGCGCGCCGGGGGGCGCTGCCACGCACCATCGAGCCCGAGCTGGCGACCCTGGTCAGCGCACCGCCCGCGGGCGAGCACTGGCTGCACGAGATCAAGTTCGACGGCTACCGGATGGTCTGCGAGGTCGCTCGCGGCAAGGCGCGCCTGCTCACCCGCCACGGCAAGGACTGGACGGACCGCTTTACGCCGGTCGCGGCGGCGGCGGCCGCGCTGCCGGTCGACTCGCTGGCGCTCGACGGCGAGGTGACGGTGCTGCTGCCCGACGGCAAGACCAGCTTCCAGGCGCTGCAGGAGTCCCTCGGCAACGGCGGAGTGCCGGGCGCCGCCATGGTCTACTTCGTCTTCGACCTCCTGTATCTGGACGGCTACGACCTGCGCCCGGCGCCGCTCGCCGAGCGCAAGGAGGCGCTGCGCCGCCTGCTCGACGCCGCGGGTGCGACGGCGGGCGAGGGCCCGCTGCGGTGGAGCGATCACGTCACCGGCCAGGGCGAGGACTTCTACCGTCAGGCTTGCCATTACGGCCTGGAAGGGATCGTCTCCAAGCGTGCCGACCTGCCGTACCGCGGCGGCCGCAGCAAGGAATGGCTCAAGGTCAAGTGCTTGCAGCGCCAGGAGATGGTGATCGGCGGCTTCACCGAGCCCGAGGGCGCGCGCGCCGGGCTCGGCGCCCTGCTGCTGGGGGTCCACGAGGGCGACAAGCTCGTCTACGCCGGCAAGGTCGGCACCGGCTTCACCGCCCAGGCGCTGCTGGACCTGCGCCGCCTGCTGGAGCGGAGCGAGCGCAAGACGCCGCCCTTCGCCAATCCGCCGCGCGGCGCCGAAGCGAAGGGCGCTCATTGGGTGGAGCCCAAGCTGGTCTGCGAGGTGGCGTTCACCGAATGGACCCGCGACGGCTTCCTGCGCCATCCCACCTTCCAGGGGCTGCGGGAGGACAAGCCGGCCCGCGAGGTGCGGCGCGAGCTGCCGGAGCCGCCGCCGGACGCGGGCCAGTCTGCCACCCCGAAGACGACGAAGAAGACGCCCGGCAGGAAGAAGGCCACGGCCGCGCCGCCCGCTGGCAAGGCGCATCGGACCCCGCTCACCTCCCGCTCGAAGCCGGCGGCCGGCCCGACCGAGCCCGACAACCCCAATCCGGGCCCGCGCCGGCCCGCCAGCTCTCAGAACGCGGAGGTCGCGGGAGTGCGGCTAACCCACCCCGACAAGGTGATCTTCCCGGACCAGGGGCTGACCAAGCGCGACCTCGCTAAGTACTACGAGCGGATCGCCGGCTGGATCGTGCCCCACCTCGCGAACCGTCCCCTGGTGCTGGTGCGCTGCCCGGAGGGCCAGGGCGGCGAATGCTTCTACCAGAAGCACCTCACCGAGCAGTTCCCGGCGGCCGTGCTCCGCGTCGCCATCGAGGAGGGCGGCAAGACGGTACCCTACGGCGCGATCGACTCGCTGGCCGGCCTCGTCTCGCTGGTCCAGATGGGGGTCCTCGAGATACACATCTGGGGCGCGCACCGCGACCAGATCGAGCGTCCCGACTACGCCGTCTTCGACCTCGACCCCGACGTGGGTCTGCCCTGGGAGCGGGTGGCGGAAGCCGCCGTGGACTTGCGCGACCTGCTGGCCGCGAGCGGCCTGCGCAGCTTCCTCAAGACCACCGGCGGCAAGGGGCTCCACGTCGTGCTGCCGCTCGCCCGGCGCCACGGCTGGGACGAGATGAAAGACTTCACCCGCGCCGTGGCCGAAACCATGGCCGCGAGCCAGCCCGACCGCTACACCACCAATCCGCTCAAGGCCCGGCGCAAGGGCCGCATCTTCGTCGATTACCTGCGCAACGGCCGCGGCGCCACCTCGATCGCCGCCTACTCCTCGCGGTCGCGCCCCGGCGCCCCGGTCTCGACGCCGCTGGCCTGGGAGGAGCTGGCCGGCGGCGTGCGCGCCGACACCTACACGATCGTCAATCTCCCCGAATGCCTGGAGGGCCTTGCCGCCGACCCGTGGCAGGACTTCGACGAGGTCAAGCAGTCGCTCACCGCCGCCATCAAGCGCAGCTGGGGCGTGAGCAAGTGACTGCGGAACGGCGGCTCCCGGACAGCAGGACATGAAGTCCCTTGCCCTCGGTCTGGTGCTGCTGACGCTGGGGGCGCCCCTCCCGGCGACGCCGCCTCCGTGTGAAGAGCCCGCACCGCTCGGCGCGGCCGGCGAGGAGCCCGCGGAACTTGGCGCGGCCGCCCAGACCGCTACGGCCGTGATCCCCCCCGGCCGGGTGCTGTGGATCGGCGCCCATCCCGACGACGAGGTGTTGCTCGCGCCGCTCCTGGGCGAGCTTTGCGCCGCCGGCGGCCGCCGCTGCGCTTTCCTGGTCGCGACCCGCGGCGAGAACGGCGCGTGCCGCCTGCCGGCGGGTTGCCATCCCGACCTCGGGACGGTGCGCAGCGGCGAGATGCGCGCCGCGGCCCGGCTCTTCCACGCCCAGCTGCTCCAGGGATCGCTGCCCGACGTCGCCGGCCCCGATCCGGCGGCCGTGCGCTGGGCGTGGGACGACGCCGTGGGCGGCGACGAGGTCCTGCTCGCGCGGCTCGCCGGCGCCATTGCGAGCGTCGCGCCGCGGACCGTCATCACGTTCGATCCGCGGCACGGCACCACATGCCACAACGCCCACCGCGCAGTCGGCAGGCTGGTGCTGCGCGCTCTCGCCCAGCTGAGCGGGCCGGCGCCCGAGGTCTTTCTGCTCGAAAGCCGAGTCCAGATCGCACCGGAGGGCGCCAGCATCGACTTCTCGGCCGCGGTGCCGGGCGACCCGGCCGCCTCGGGCTTCGACGCCAACGCACCGCTTGCCGGCGCGCGCGGCACCGCTTGGGACTACCTGCTGGAAGACGCCCTGCGCCAGCCCAGCCAGTTCGATGCCACCTTCCTCCACTCGCTCCGCGTCGTTCCGCGCACCAATCGCGCCGTCTATCTGATGCCAGCGGCGGCGCTCGCCTCGGACCCCGCTCCCGCCGTTCCATGTCCTCAGTGAAGGTCAAGCGCCGACAAACAAAAGGCGATAGCGGCGCCGTCTCTTCTGTCTCTCCCGGAAGTCACGCACCAGGTCCCGAGCCGTGACGCACGAATTCCAGGATTCGAGTGTCATGGGCAAGAGCCTCTTTATCGCGTTGCTCATTGTCACCGCCGCGAATGGTGCAGTTTCTTCAGGGTTGATTTTTGTCTATGTGTTGTGGCCGCTGAGTAAGAGGATTTGGCGATGACCACCTATACACCACACCCGCTCACTGCGTTCTCAGGTAACGCGGTTACCTACGTGCGCCCAATCCCAAGAGGCGGTATCTCGATTGTAGTAGAAGCAGCAGCGCGTCTCTCTGGTGCCACCGAAGCCGTCATCATAGGAAAAGACACCATAGTAATACAAAAAGCGCTTCCCTTCTCTAACCTCAGCGATTTCCTCGTCAGTGAACGGCTTGCCACCTGCGCCAAGGGTCGTCGCGATCTTGGCTCCGGCGAACAAAACAGCTATGGACACTATTTTGCCGTCTGGGGTTGGCTCTGGATCTACCGTGAGAGCTTCGCTAAT
>DASZHY010000539.1:0-8078 GCA_035949675.1 Thermoanaerobaculia bacterium | reverse complement strand
TATCCGTGAGATGAATTCGTCGCGCCGGCTGCCCTCAACTCGGGTGGCGCAGACAGCGACGGCTGGTCGGGGACTCGGCGTGTGACCTCAAGCCCCTCTCCCGAAGGAAAGGGGCTCGAGGAAAGAGGGTGTGGAGAGGAGGGGGTGCCGCAGCGAACCGCTTAGGCGTGGATAAACTTGGTAGTGGTCAAGTGCCCGACCGGTGAAATTGGATATCCCCCTGCGAGCTGCTCTATCTGGTGTGATCCCAGGGGGAGCAGGGTCTCTTTGTCGATCCTCAGCTTCTTCAACTCGGTCTTCTGTTTCTTCATCGCCGTTTCTCCTTTCCCCGACCGCTCTTGTTGGCCAGGAATGAACGTCCACCTAAGCATGAAGGTGCGCGAGGCCACGGAAATAGAGCCAGGGGTTCTCGCGGGATGCGTTTCAGGATAGGGGTACCAGGCGGAGAGGAGAGAGCAGAAGGAGCCGGTCCCACAGGGGATCGACGCCGGTCGCGGCGCCCAGCAGGACGAGGCCGATGCCGCTGGCGCCTCCCAGGAAGCTCGAGTCCGCACCGCGCGGTCGGTCCGCTGGATCCACCGGCGAGAACCCGCCGACGCCAATTCCGGGCGCTCGCATCTCCAGGAGGCGAAGGACCTCCCGGCGGGCAGCGCGCCGGAAGACCGGCCGGCCCGTCTGCTGGTAGAGGCGCGCGAAGATCTGCGCGTAGCCCGCCGGTCCGAAGCCGATGCCGGGATGGCGCGCCGGCAGCTCGTCCATGCGCGCGGCCTCCCGTGCGGCCACCGCGAGGGCTTCCTCGAGGAGGTCCGCGTCTCCGAGCGCGCGGGCGGCGTGGGCAAGCGCCGCGGCAATGCCCGCATCCGCGTAGGCCCACCCCGGGTCGAGGCCCTGAGCTACCGGCGGCCGCCCGGGAGCGACCGCCCAAGGAAAGACGCGCGGCCCGCCGTCCGGCAGGCGCTGTCGGCGCAGCCAGTGGACCGCGTCGAGCAGCAGCGGGCGAGCCGCGTCGCGTTCGATCCCCTCCTCCATGGCGGCGGCCAGGAAGGCGATCACGCCCGCGACGCCGTGCGCGAGCCCCAGGTTCAGATGGCCCTCGGGGAACCAATTCCGGTCCCCGCTCTGCGGAGGGGTATGCCAGGCAAGACCCTCGGCGACGACCTCGTTACGTGCCGCCAACCGCTGGACGACCCTCTCCACCAGTGGGCGGCTTCCGGATTCGAAGCCGTACACCCCCAGCCCAAGGAGCCCGTCGAGCAGATCGTACGGCTCAGCGATGTCCCCGGGGCCCCGCAGGTACCCAAGCAGCTCTTCGTCGAGGGCCTGCGTGGCGTCCGCGGCGCCCTCGACCCCGAGCACCCTCGCCGCGTGATGGAGGATCCAGGCAAGTCCGGCGGCGCCGCGATGGAGGCTCATCGGCAGCCGCTCGCCGCCGCCGGCGAGGTCGATGGCGGCGTCGAGCAGGGTCTGCGCCGCCAGGGCGTCGCCGGTCTCGCCCGTGGCTCGCGCCAGGTAGGTCAGGCACAGAGCTGAGGACGCCAGGTCCCAGACCGACGCGGAGCCTTGCGGCGGCAGGAGGAGCGTGCGGAGATCGCCGACGATAGCGTCGACCGCCGTCAGGGCCCGCCGGCGATCCCGCCAGGCGAGAAGAGGACGCCACGAGGACGACCCGCGCACCCGCCGGGCAGGCACAGCGGGGAAGACAGCCATCAGCTGGAAGCTATCCCATTCACCTGCCGGGGACGTGACCATTCGCCGCAACCCGAGCGGCGGCACCACCGTCGCGGCGTGGCTCCCACGATAACGTCGCCAGCGGCTCGCCGGCCGCCGGCGCGTGCCGCGCGCCCGATCAATACTGCCCGTAGCGCCCCTTGACCGAGTCCAGGAGCAGCTTGGTGTCGTAGCCCACGCCGTCCTTGAACACGACCTCGACGTTTTCGACGTCGGCGATGCGCGTCGCCGGATCGCCCTTGACCACCACCAGGTCGGCATTCTTGCCGAGGGCGATCGAACCGACCTGCTGGTCGCGGCCGAGGAAGATGGCGCCGTTGAGGGTCGCGATCCGGATGGCCGCGACCGGTGCGAAACCGGCCTCGACGAGGAGCTCGATCTCGCGCTGATCCCCGAAGCCCGGCAGGTTGCCGCCGAGCCCCACCGGATCCGGCCCGGCCAGGAGCAGGCCGCCGGCAGCCACGAACTCCCGCTCGAGATCCATCTCCCGGCGGAGCAGGAGGTCGACCTTCGAGTCGGGCGAACGGGGCTGGATGCGGCTGTAGAGGTAGGCGTCGCGCGCTGCCGGGGCCATCGCCTCGAGGATCGCCGGTCGCACGAGCGGCTTGCCGTCCAGCGAGCCATCGCTCGGCCGGGACGCCGCGGTGCCAACCAGGGTCGAGGTGAGCGCGACATGGTGGCGGACGAGCATCTGGATGAGCCGCTGTGCCTCGGGGCTCCCGGGCAGGGTGTGTTCGAGCGTGTAGTCGCCCCGGCTCGCGCTGCAGGTGTCGGGCTTCTTGTCGGGATCGCGCTCGGTGTTGACGAAGAAGCCGTGCTCGAGGTTGTCGATGCCGAGCTCGATCGCTTCCGGATAGCTCACCGAGCAGAGGTGACCGGTCATCTTGAGACCCCGACGATGCACCTCCGCGAGCGCGGCGCGCATCTCCTCGCGGGTGATGTCCTGGTAGGCCTTGAACGAGGTGACCCCGCGGTCCGCCCAGTAGGCGACCGTCTCGCGCGCGTCGGCCGGGCCGCTCAGCTGACGCATTTGGAGGTTCGGGTTGGCGCTCGAGATCCCCTCGAGGTAGGGCCCGGTGACATCCATGTGGGGCCCCGGCACGAGGCCCCCTTCGATCGCCTGCTTCAGGCGCAGCTCCGTCTGCGGCTCGATGCTGCCGGCAGTGCGGATCGTCGTCACGCCGTTGGCAAGGTATAGCCGCGGCGCCGAGTAGGTCATCGGCACGAACATCGCGGGCCGGTTGTAGTCGTTTTCGGGGCCGAGGCCGGGCAGCACCAGCGCGAAGAGATGGTCGTGCATGCCGACGATCCCCGGCAGGACCGCGTGGCCGCGCAGGTCGAGGATCGTGGTGCCGTCGCCCGGCGCTGGATCGGCGCCCGGGAGGATCGCGGTGATCTTGCCGGCTTCGATCGTGATGTTCTGGTCCGCCACCGGCGGGCCACCCGTGCCGTCGATGATCTCGACGTGCGCGAGGATCACCCGCGCCGTGCCGGCCTTGACGTACTTGCGCACCTGGGGACTCAGCGCATCGACGGCCTGGGCAGGGGCCTGCGCTGGCGCGGCGAACAGCGCCAGGCAGAGAAGGAAAGCGCCTCTCACGAATCACCTCGTCTTCAGGAAGCAACAGGCGGTGTGGGCGATCGTCTCCAGCACACCGCCGGCGACGACCGCGCCGAACGCCACCGCCAGCAGCGCATTCGCGGCGCGACCGGCGCCCGGCCGGGCGGCCACCAGGCTGGCCAGACGATGGCTCAGGAACGACGCGGCAGATGCCTGGAGGAGCAGGTCCTCCTGGGGATTGGCGAGCTTGCTGAGAGCCGAGATCAGGTCGCCGCCCTGGTTGCTCCGGATCACCGACTCGTCGCAGGAGAGCTCGCGGTAGAGCGCGAGACGCGACCCACTGACCCACACGAGCGGGTGGAACCAGAACACGCAGAGGCCTACTTCATAGACGAGACGGACCAGGTTGTCGCGCCGGCGGGCATGGGTCAGCTCGTGGATGAGCACCGCATCGAGCTCGGGACCGCTGAGGAGCCGCTCGATGCCGCGGGGCAGCGCGATGTGCGGACGGAGCAAACCGCTGACCGCAGGAGCCTGCGGTCCGCCGGCATACTTGACCGGCACCCCTCCCGCCAACCACGCCGCGACGGGAGCGGCAGCTCCCGCGCGGGAGTCGCGGCGCTCGGCCCGGATGCGCAGGATGAGACGGACGAGCATGACGCTGGCACCGGCCAGCCACACCGCACCGAGGACCGCGGCGGCGGTGCTGTGTTCGGCGGCGGCGACGCCGGCCGCGCCGATCACCTGGAGCGGCTTGGCCCAGCGCAGATGGTCGGACCAGAGGCGATCGAGGATCGCACCAGTCGGGAAGATGAAGTTGAGTGCCGTGGCGACCCAGATCCAGTACTTGGTGGTGGCACTGCCGAAACGGGAGGAGGTGAGGAGCCAGGCGCAGAGCCAGACGAGCGAGGCGTAGAGGAGGTGGACACCGAGGTAGTAGACGGTCCGCGCCAGGTCAGGCATGTGCCTTCCCTCCCCCCGAGCTCTTCTCGGACGCCGCGGTCTGCAGCGCCTTGAGATCCTTCAGGGTGATCGCACCGGTTTCGAGAAGGTTCGAGACCAGCAGGCGGGGCGAGCCGCCAAAGAGGTCCAAGAGATCGCTCACCAGTCCGCTGCGGAACTCGCTCTGGTCGATCGCCGGCGCGAACAGTTGGGCATTGCCGATCTTCTTGACCTTGCGCAGGGCGCCCTTCTGCTCGAGCCGGTAGACCAGGGTCTGCACGGTCGTGTAGGCCACCCGCTCCTCCTCGGGCAAGCTGTCGAGGATTTCGCGCACCGAAGCGGTGCCGAGCTGCCAATACTTCTCGAGGATCCGGGTCTCGGCCTTGGAAAGACGCTTCTTCCTCTTCTTCATCCTCTACCTCCTACTCCGTACGTCACTGCTACTACAATCTACGGCAGCATGCCGATCCATGTCAAGCCGGCAACTGCACCGCCCGCAACTTTTTCCTGCCAGCCCTCGTAGGGGCAGTGATGCAGCCACCAGCATTCGACGGATCGACCTTGCGTGGCGGCGCGGAGCTCGGCCGCCCGTGCACGAGAAGGCAGCGGGCCGCGATGAGGCAACGGGTGTCCGGGATCCTCATGGCGTTGCCATTGCTGGTCTTGGGTTCGGTCGGGGCCTCCCACGCGCCCCCGGCGCCGGGTCGCGGCGTCGCCGAGAAGCTGAAGCCGTGCCGGGTGCCGGGTGTGGACGAGCAGGTCCTATGCGGCCGTTTCGAGGTCTATGAGAACCGTGCCACCCGCAAGGGAAGAAAGATCGGGCTCAACGTCGTCGTGCTGCCGGCGGCGGGTCCGGACGTCGCCGCGGATCCCCTGGTCTTCCTGGCCGGCGGCGGAGTCGCGCCAGCCACGCGCTATGCGCCTTTCCTCGAGAAGGCCTTCCCCCTTCTGCGACGGCAGCGCGACGTTCTCCTGGTCGACCAGCGGGGGACCGGAAAGTCCAACCCCCTGGAGTGCGCTCTGTCCACTGAAGCCACGAACGCCGAGTATCGCGACGACACCCGCTTCTTGGCAGCGGTTCGCCGCTGCCGGAAAGAGCTGGAGCGGAAGGCCGACCTGCGCTACTACACGACGCCCATCGCGATGGATGACCTGGACGAGGTTCGAGGATGGCTCGGCTATCCGCGCGTCGACCTTTTCGGCGTGTCCTACGGAACCATGGCGGCGATGGTCTACCTGCGCCAGCATCCGGACCGCGTCCGGGCCATTGCCTTGCAAGGCACCCTTCCTCTCGACGTGCCGATGTGGCTCGAGTATCCCCGCTCGTCCCAGCAGGCGCTGGATCAGGCCTTCGCCGCCTGCGCCCGGCAGCCGGGCTGTCACGACGCCTTCCCGGAGCTCGCAAACGAGTTCAGCTCCCTCCTGCGGCGCCTCGCCGAAAAACCCGTCGCGGTCACGGTCAGCCCATCGGCGACCGGCCCGGAGGCGGAGACTCGAGATTCGAAGTTGTGGCGCGTGGACACGACCCCGGGGCCGGTCACGATCGACGCCGAGGTCTTGCGCCGCTTCGTCACGAGTGTTTTGTTCTCGGCTTCCAGGATCCACGACCTCCCCTTGCTGATTCATCTCGCCTATCGAGGCGACTATCAGCCCCTTGCCACAAGAATCGCGTCGAAGGAAGAAAGCGGGATTCCGAAGGGTGTCTACCTGTCGATCGTCTGCAACGAGGACCTGCATTTCGACCTCGCCGCGCTGCCGGCGGCGACGGCGGGCACCTTCCTGGGCGGATTTCGCCTCGGGCGGGAAGTCAGCGCCTGCCGCGAGTGGCCCCGGGGCTGGCTGCCGCAGGGCTTCTGGGACCCGGTCAAGTCCAGCGTGCCCACCCTGGTCCTCAACGGCGCCCTCGATCATGTGACCCCGCCGCGCTACGGGGAGCGAGAGGCGCAAGCGCTGGCCAACGCGCGCCATCTCGTCCTGCCCAACCGCGGACACAACGACACCGATCCGTGCGTCTGTGGGATGATCGAAGCCTTCATCCTCGCTGGCAGCCTGGAAGGCCTGGATGCGAGCTGTCTGGCAAAGACCGAGGACCTGTCCTTCGCCCTCCACCGCGATCAGCTCCTGAACTGAGTCCGCCCAGCCAAGACGCTCGACCGGTCCGGGTTCGCCCCCTGCGGATGGGCCGGATGGGTCTGCGGCCGCCGCGGCCGCAGGGGCAGGTCCGCGGGCCCAGGTATATGCTTGGATCAGTCGCGCATCGCCATTTCGCGGCTGGAGGAGGGACCCATGCGCACCCTGCGCATCCATTCTTTTCCACTTTCTTTCCTGATGCTCCTGGTGGTCCTGGCGCTCGTCGCGGGATGCCAGGCGAAGCCGGCGGGCCAGGAAACCGCGTCGTCTGGCGGCGCCGCGCCCCCGGCCGCAGCCCCGCCCGCGGCGGCCCCCGCCACCCCGGCTCCGGCGCCTCCGGCCCAGGCTGCTCCGGCCACCGCGCCGCCGCCGACCGCACCCGCCGGCGCTGCACCGGCACCCGCCGGCGCCGCACCCGCACCCGCCGGCGCCGCACCCGCGCCCACCGCAAGTCCCAGCCCGGCGACGCCGGGCGCCGCGGCCGCGCCGCCCGCGGCCCCGGCCGCGGCGGTGGCCACGCAGACGAGCAACTGGCCGGGAGTCGTGGCCGACGTCACGGAGTTCCGCCGCAAGGGATCGACGCTGAGCGTCCGGGTGGTGCTGCGCAATCAGGGGAACGTCGAGTCCGAGCCCGACATCTCCTACACCGAGGTCTACGTGATGGATCTCGGGGCTGGCAAGAAGTACGAAGTCCTGAAGGACGAGAAGGGCACCTACATTGCCGCCCTGCGCCCCGGCTACAACAACCGCTGGTTCCAGAGGCTGGCGCCCGGCGCGAGCTACACGATCTGGATGAAGTTCCCGGCACCGCCGCCGGAGGTCAAGTCAGTGACGTTGCAACTGCCCGGCATGCCGCCCTTCGAGGACGTGCCGATCCAGGACTCGTGATGCGCTGGCCACGCCTCGGCGCGGCGCTGCTGCTGCCGCTGCTGCTGGGATCGGCGCCTCTGCGCGCCGGCGAGCGGCCGGCGTACCCGGATCCCTGGGACGCGGCGACGCAGGCCGCGGCCGAAGCGGCGGTCGCCCGGCTGGGGACGCACCGCGCCCTCGACGTCGAGCGTCATGTGCTCGCGATCCAAGGCTCCGAACAGGGCATCGCCGGCGCCCGCGGCGGCATCACCGCGACGGTCCAGGAGCTGCACCAGGCGATGCAGGCGCTCGGCGCCACGGAGTCGGCACTCGAGGTGACGGTGAGCCTGCCGGCGGACGTCCTGTTCGATTTCGACAAGGCCGAGATCCGGCCCGACGCGGCGGCGGCGCTGGCGCGCCTGGCGACGGTGATACGCGCCTACCCGGCCGGCCGGGCCGAGATCCAGGGGCATACCGACGCCAAGGGCAACGCCGCCTACAACCGAGCCCTCTCGGAGCGCCGCGCCGAGGCGGTGAAACGCTGGCTCGTCGAGCGGGAGAAGATCGCGGCCGATCATCTCGCCACGCGCGGCTTCGGCAAGAGCCGGCCGGTGGCCGACAACGGCACCGAAGCCGGGAGACAGAAGAACCGCCGCGTCGAGGTCGTGGTGCAGAAAGGGCGCTGACCGCCGCGGATGAGATTCGAGGTGCGCAAGCTGGAGTGGGGGGCGGGTGCGCTGCTTGGACTGGCGGTGCTATGGGCGCACGGGCTGCGCTTCGTTCATGCCGGCGGCTTGTGGCGGGACGAGGCGGGACTGGTGCGCTGCGCCACCCTGCTCTCGCTCGGGGCGCTGTGGCGGCTGTTTCC
>DASZHY010000538.1:0-16006 GCA_035949675.1 Thermoanaerobaculia bacterium | reverse complement strand
GGTCGCGCACCTCCGGCGGGACACCCTGCCCGCGGTCGGCGACGGTCACCTCGACGCCCGCCGGCAGGTCTTCGACGAGCACCTCCACCGGTCCCCGGCGGCCAGCCTCGCGCTCGGCCTGGGCGGCGTTGTGCAGCACGTTGCGCAGCGCCCGCTCGATGAGCTGGGGGTCGCCGAGCAGCGGCGCCTCGGCCGGCGGCTCCGCCCCCGGCGCCCGCGCGGCGGCCTGCCGGCCGGCGGCGCGCACCTCGACCTCGACGCCGGCGAGCGCGGGGTCGGCGGCGGCGCGGTGCGCCAGCGCCTGCATCGAGAAGAGCTGCAGGCGGGCGGTGCCGGGGCGGGCGAAGGCCAGGAAATCCTCGAGCACCCGCTGCAGGTGGTCGGACTCGCGGCGGATCTCGGCCAGGAAGTCGGCGATCGACTCCTCGTCGGGCCGGCGCTCGATCAGGGTGAGATAGCCGCGCAGGGTGGCCAGGCTGTTGCGCAGCTCGTGGGCGACGCCGGCAGCCATCTCGCCGAGCGTGGCGAGGCGGTCGTTGAGCCGGCTCTCCTCGGCGCGGCGCCGCGCCTCGGTGAGATCGGCGAACAGCACCAGGTAACCGCGGGCGGCGCCGTCGTCGCGCCGCAGCGGATGGACGCTGAGCCCCAGGGTCAGCGCCTCGCCGGCCGGGCCGCGCAGCGTGCACTCCTGGCGGTTGACCGGCCGTCCCAGGGCGATCGCGGTGTCGACCAGCGCCAGCAGCTCGGGGTGGGGAGCCAGCAGCTCGCCGGCGAGCGGCGGCAGCGCTCCCGCGGCGGGCGGCGCGGCGCCGAGCAGCGCGGCGCCCAGGGCGTTGAGCGACAGCACCCGGCCGTCGCGGCCCAGCAGCAGCAGGCCGCTTTCGAGGCTGGCGGCGAGCGTGCGCTCGATCGCCGCCAGGTCGTCGTCGGCGCGCCGCCCCTCCTGCCCCTGTTGCCCCTCCTGCCCCTCCTGCCCCTCCTGATAGGCGCCGGCGAGGGCACGCTGCCGTTCGCCGAGCGCCTCCAGGGCGCGCTCCAAGGTCGCGATCAGGAACTCGGCCTCGTCCTCGCCCGCGGCGGCCGGCTGGCCGAGCTGGCGGGCACGGGCGAGCAGCGTCTCGTAGGGAGTCAACAGCCGGCGCAGCAGGAGCAGGACCAGCACCACCAGCGCGCTGTTGACCGGCAGCACCAGCCAGCAGAGCAGGCGGATGGCGCGCAGCTGGGCGCCCAGGGTGGCGGCGTCGAGGTCGAGCCGCACGTAGAGCACGGCGGCCGGCGCGCCGGACGCGGCTGGACCCGGCGCTGCGGAGGCTCCGGCCGGCGCGCTGCCGGCCAGGCGGACGAGCAGCGGCGCGAAGCCGGCGACCGCATCCGGGAGATCGGCGTCAGGACCGGTGGCGAAGGGCCGGAGCCGCGGCGTCGCTCCCGGGCCCGCCGCCGGCCCCGCTTCCGGTAGCTGCAGCGGCTGCAGCTCGCCGGCCGCCGCCAGCGCCATGCCGCGGGCGTCGAGCAGCGCCACGGTGCGGGCGCCGGGCGCCAGCAGCCGCAGCCGGTCGGGAGAAGGCACGGCCGCGCCGCCGGCCGGGCCGGCTGCGAGCAGCCGATCGGCGACGCCGCGCGCCAGCCGTGCCGCCTCCTGCTGGCGCTCGTCGCGGAGGCGCAGCAGCGCGCTGCGGTAGGAGAACAGGGTGAAGGTCGAGAGCACCACCAGCAGCAGCACGGCCGCCGGCACCAGGAACAGCAGCTCGTCGCGCAGGCCCAGCCGCGGCCGCTTCCCGCCGTCGTCCCGCCGCCCAGCCGCCGGCGCCGGCGCGGCTCCGTCCGCGCTCATAGCAGCCCAGCGTACCAGTCGGCGAGCTCGCGGCCGGCGAAGAGAGCGGTGAGGCCGCCGAGCGCCAGGAAGCTGCCGAACGGCAGCTTCGAGCGCAAGCCGGCGCCGCCCCGCCAGATCAGCGCCAGGCCGGTCAGGGCGCCGGCGAACGACGCGAACAGCAGCGCCACCAGGGTGCCCTTCCAGCCGAGGAAGGCGCCGATCAGGGCCAGCATCTTGACGTCCCCGAGCCCCATGCCCTCTTCATGCCGCACGAGGTACCAGCCGCCCCAGATCGCCAGCAGGATCGCCGCTCCGAGCAGCGCTCCGGCCATCGCCTGCCACAGGCCGCCCCACGGCAGCCAGGGTTGCAGCGCCAGGCCGACCGCGATGCCCGGCAGCGTGATGCGGTCGGGCAGGATCAGGTGTTCCAGGTCGATCATGCCGAGCGCGATCATCAGGCAGCAGAACAGCGCCGCCGCCGGCGCCGCGAGCGACAGGCCGAAGCGCTCGCTGCAGCCGACGAAGACGAGCGCCGTGGCCGCCTCGATCAGCGGGTAGCGCCAGGCGATGGGCGCCCTGCAGGCCCGGCAGCGGCCGCCGAGCAGCGCGAAGGAGAGCAGCGGCAGGTTGTCGCGGACCGCGATCGGAGCGCCGCACGCCGGGCAGGCCGAGCGCGGCAGCACCGTCGAGAGGCCCCTGGGCAGGCGGTGGATGACGACGTTCAGGTAGCTGCCGGCGATCAGCCCCATCGCTGCCGCGTAGGCGTCGAGGAAGAGGCGCAGGGGGGCCACGATCGCCGGATTCTACGCGACCGTGCCCCTGGGCCGTCCGCCCGCCAGCAGCCAGCAGGCCGCGGCGAGCAGGGCGGCCAGGCTGATCGCGGCGCCGAGCGGCAGCAGGCGATCGCGGTAGGCCAGCTCCAGCCGGTGCTCGCCCGCCGGCAGCTCGACGCCCAGCTGGCCCGCGGCGGTCGGGTAGACCCGCCCCGGCGCGCCGTCCACAGCGGCCCGCCAGCCGTCGTCGAAAGTGGCGGCGACGACGAAGAAGCCCCCCGCCGCGGCCCGGTAGCGCAGCTCGATCCTGCCGCTTTCGTCCCGGAAGGCGAGCAGCGCCGGCGGCGCCGGGAAGCTGAGCGTCGCCGGCGGCGCCTCGGCCCGCACGCAATGCTCGTGGCGATCCACGGCGAGGCCCTGGCTGCGGGCGATGAAGAGGGCCGAGCCGTAGCTGGGGTGGAAGCTGACCCGCGGCACGAAGCGGTAGACCTGCATGCGGAACGGGTTCCAGGAGATCCGGCGGGGCACGAAGACCGGGGCTGCCGGCGGCTCGCGGGGCGTGGCCTCCTCCGGCTTCCCGGCCGCGGTCGAGTCGCGCAACAGCATGCCGCCGACGCCCCAGGCGCCCAGCAGGCGCAGGGCCATCTCGGGTTGCCGGCGCAGGTCGGCGTGCAGCACCGAGAGGACCGTGGACCCCCAGCGAGTGAGCATCCGGTCGAAGTCCTCGTTGAGGGCGTAGGGGACCCGCCAGAGCGCCGCCGAATAGGGGAGCAGGCGCACCAGGAGGGCCCGCGACAGCGCCAGGTCGGCGTCGCCCCGGGCGAGCCGCAGCTGGCGCTCCTCGGGGACCGTCTGCACGAAGAGGCGCGAGCCCTGTGGCGCCAGCTGGCGCAGCAGCTGCGGCTCCTTCTGGTACTCGGCAGCCGGCACGGTGCGCACCAGGCCGCCGCCGTAATGCCAGAGATCGCCGGCGAGCAGCGCCACCGCGAGCGCGGAGAGCAGGCCGGCGCCCGGCCGCCGCCAGCGGCAGAGCCCGAGCAGCGCGGTGGTCGCCGCGGCGGTGGCGACCGCCGCCCAGGCCTCGCGGCGCAGGAAGGCGAGGTCCCGCGCCAGCGCCTGGACGGTGACCGGCAGCGGCGCATGCTCGGCGAGCAGGGACCAGGCGAGGCCGGGGGCCCGGTAGAGCAGGCCGGTCAGCAGGCCCGCGGTGGCGAGCATCACCAGGCCCAGGGCCAGCGGCAGGTCGGCCGCCTGCGCGCGGCCCGCCCGGCGCTCGTCGAGCAGGCGCTGCCAGCCGAGGGCCGCGGCGATGGCGAGAGGCGCGGCGGCCAGGAGGATGAACCTCTCCGGATAGCGCATCGCGGCAAGCGGCGGCAGCAGCCTTCGCAGCGGCTCGTAGAGCGGATTGTGGCGGCCGAGCGCCAGGAAGACGCCGGCCGCCAGGCACAGCACCCAGGCGCCGCGCCGCGGGATGCGCCACAGGCAGAGCGCGGCGGCGCCGAGCAGGGTCACCAGCAACCCCGGATAGATCGACGCCACGTAGGGGTAGTCGAGGTCGTGCAGGCCGCGGCCGAAGAACAGGCCCGCGCCTTGCCGTGCCGGGTCGCCGAAGAAGCGGGGAAAGACCAGCTCGACCAGGCGCTCGGGAGGCGACGACCAGAGGGTCGCCTCCTCGGGCGCCAGCCCCTGGGAGCGCACGCTGCCGGCGAGACGGCCGGCGGTGGGGACCAGCTGCACCGCCGCCAGCGCGGCCGCGGCGAGCGGCGGCACCAGGACGCGCCACGCGGCGGCCGGGAAGTGCGGCGCCTTGCGCTGCAGGCAAGCGGCGGCCAGCGCCAGCAAGGCGAGGCCGCTCACCATCACGGTCGAGGGCTCGCCGTTGAGGAGCTGCATGGCGAGCGCCAGGCTGGCGAGGAGCGCCGGCCGCCGCCAGGCGCGGCCGGCCGGGCGGCGCAGGGCGGCGTCGCCGAAGGCCAGCACCCAGGGGAACCAGGCCATGCTGCAGAACAGGGTGTAGGCGTCGAGCAGCGACAGCAGCGCGCCGCTGCCGGTGTAGCCGACCGCCGCCAGCGCGGCGGCGCCGCGCCCGGCGCCGAGCTGGCGGGCGAGCCGCCAGGCGCCGGCAAAGGCGATGGCGGCGTGCAGCATCGCCAGCACGCTCAACGCGTACGCCGGCGGCAGCGGCAGCGCGAGCCAGGTCGGCGGATAGAACGCGGCGTAGCTGGGGTTCGAGAGGATCGGCTGGCCGCCGTTGAGCCACGGGTTCCAGACCGGCAGGACGCCGGCGGCCGCCAGGTTGCGGAAGCAGGTGCGCAGCGGCAGATGGAAGAGCAGGACGTCGCGGTTGGCCAGCGCGCGGCTGGGCGGCAGCAGCCGCCCGAACAGCACCGCCAGCCAGGCGCCGCCCAGCAGCGCCGGGCGCCACCAGGCGGAGCGAGGGCCTGGCGGCGAGGGGTGGATCAACCGCGGTTACCTCTTCTGCGGGTAACGCGCCATGAAGCCGTCGGCCCAGATGATGTCTTTGTCGTAGTCGGTGGGATCGAAAGCGGTGATGGTGTAGACGTCCCCCTCGGCTGTCCTGTCGCGCCCGAGCGAGCGGATCGCCATGACCTGGGCCGCGTGCGGGTTGTCGGTGCGCAGGTAGTACTGGTAAGGGCTCTTCCAACCGTCGAGGGTGGGGATCGACTGGATGTATTGCGAGACCAGCACGGTGGTCATGTCGGCGACGCTCAGCTGGGTTCCGTACTGCGTGAGGTCGACCTGGCTGGCGGTGGCGCCGGCGGCTGCCGCGGCCGACTGGTCGGTGATCCACGAGAACATCGCGGTGCCGATGATCTTCATGTCGCCCATGGTGCGCTTCTGCTTCGCCTTCTGAAAGGCGTCGAGAAGGTTTGGGATCAACATCGAGACGATGATGCCGATGACCGCGACGACGATGAGCATCTCGATCAAAGTGAAGCCGCGTTGACCTTTTCGCCTTATGTTCAAATGGCAATGCATCACATTATCCCCCCGCTGGTAAAGCGAAGCTAAGCGTAAGGAGGGGTTTGGCAAGAGATATGCCAGTTTTGCCGCTTGAAAAGTACTTGATTCCAAGGGGGTTCATGACCGCGGCGGGGCGCGGGTGCCAAAAAAAGGCTCTCCCCCGGCCAAGCGTTGTCAGTCGTGCGCGTCCGCAGCCGCCGGCGCTGCCGGCGCCGCGGCATCGGCGGCATGTGCGGCAGATGCGGCAGATGCGGCATATGCGGTGACGACGCGCTTCATCCGCTCGACGCCGCGATCGAGCTCCACGAGCGGCAGATGCTCGTCGGCGCCGTGAATGCCGCCGGAGTCGTCCGGGCCGAGCGCGAACGGCGACAGCCCATAGGCCGGCACGCGCCGCTCGCGGAAGAAGCGGGAGTCGGTGGTGCCGGAATCCAGCATCGGCGCCACCGGCGCCTCGCGGCCCAGGACCTGCCGGATGGCGGCGTACAGGCGCCCGGACGCCGGGGAGGCGGGCGCCGGCGGCGCGGTCATCAGCACCTCGACCTGCAGCCGCGGTCCGAGCGCGCCGCGGACCTTGGCGAGGAAAGCCGCGCCATCGGTGTCGGGCAGCAGCCGGATGTCGATCTTGGCCTGGGCGGTTGAGGGGACGACGTTGATGCGGTCGCCGCCGCCGAGCGCCGTCACCTGCACGGTGTCGAGGAACAGGCTCGCCATGCCGGGGAAGATCGGCTCGCGCGGTCCCTGGTCGCCGATCGCCTCGTCGACGTGGGTGAGCAGGTGCTGCCAGTGCTGGTTGTGCAGGGGCGCGATCGCCCGCAGGTAGTCGCGCACCGGCGCGGTCACCCGCCAGTGAGCCGGCATCGCCAGCAGCCGCGCCAGCCCGGCGATCAGCTGGTGGTTGGCGCTCTCGGGGTTGAGCGCCGAGCCGTGCCCGCCGCGCCCGCGCGCGGTCACCTCGAGCCACAGCGGCCGCTTCTGCGCCACCTCCACGCCCCACCACAGCAGCCGCTGGGAGAACTGGTTGCGTCCGCCCTCGCCGATCACCCCCTCGACGCCGGCGAAGAGCTCGGGATGGCCGGCGAGCAGCCAGGCGGCGCCCTGGCCGCCGCCGTTCTCCTCGTCGGCCACGGCCAGGAAGAGGACGTCGCGGTCGAGCGCCGCGCGCCGCCGCTTCAGGTCGACGAGGGCGGCCAGGCCGCAGATCCCCAGGCCCTTGTCGTCCAAGGTGCCGCGTCCCCACAAGCTGGCGTCGCGCAGCAGGCCGGCGAAGGGCGGTACCGTCCAGCCGGGCCCCGGCGCCACCACGTCCAGGTGATGGAGCAGCAGCAAGGCGCGCCCGCCGCTGCGCGGCGAGGTCAAGCGCGCCGAGAGGCTGGCCCGCCCGGTGGGCGAGAGCCACAGCCGGCTGGGAATGCCCTCGCGCGCCAGGATGGCTGCCAGGTAGTCGGCGGCCGGGCGCTCGTTGCCGGGCGGGTTGGTGGTGTCGATCTGCACGTAGCCGCGCAACCACCGGGCGGCCTCGGACAGGCGCGGCGGCGAGTCCCCGTGGACCGCGCCGCAGCCGAGCGCCGCGGCGGCGGGGACCAGCAGGAACAGCAGCAGGACGCAGGCGGGAGGGTGGGCCGGCCGCGGCATCAGAGCACCAGGCGGCGCACCAGCTTGCGGTACAGCTCGACCCCTTGCAGAAAGCCGGGGAGCGCCAGGCGCTCGTTCTGCGCGTCCACCGAGTAGGTGTCGGTGCTCATGATGAAGAAGGGCGAGAAGCCGTACGACGGCACGCCGGCGGCGCGGAAGAAGCGCGCGTCGGTGGCGGTCCACGGCAGGAAGAAGGGGCCGGCCCTGAAGTCCGGGTACTCGGTCTTCAAAGTGGTCAGGATCTCGCGGAAGGCCGGATGGGTGGTCGGGCTGGGCAGCGGGCTGCCGGGCACCTCGCTCAGGCTCACCGCCAGGCCTTGCAACAGCCAGGGCGGCAGCAGCTGGTCGCGGACGTCGGCGGCGCGCACTCCCGGCAGCAGGTGCAGCATGATCAGCAGCTGGTAGCCGCCGCCCTTGGCCGGCAGGACGTGGAAGGGCACCGCCTCGTTGCGCAGCATCGACCGCACGTAGGCCGGCATGGCGCGAAAGGCGCCGACGTCGCTCAGCAGGTCCTCCGGGCGCGCCAGCGGTCCGCGCATCCGCGCGCTGTCGCGGCTGGGGCCGTAGTCCCTCAGCACCGCGGCGATCTCGGGCTGCAGGTGCAGGTCGGTCTCGGTGTAGCCGCGCTCCAGCAGGAAGCGGCGGAGGTCCTCGAGGCGCTCGCGGTTGCCGCTGCACACGGTGAGCCTGGCGAAGTGCTTCTGACCGATCTCGGTGCCCCAGTACTTGACGTCGGAGCGGGAGCGGGCCTCGACGGTGCCGCCCTCGGTGAGCACCGCCCAGAAGCGCTGCACCAGCTCGGGCCGGTGGCGGATCACCCATTGCACGCCGAGGCGGCTCTCGTCGGACTCCTCGTCGCCGGTGGCCAGGAACAGCACCGAGCGCCGCAGCGGCCGGCCGCTCTGCTTGAGATCGATCATCGCCAGCAGCTGCGCGATGGCGATGCTCTTCATGTCGAAGACGCCGCGGCCCCAGATCCAGGGCAGCTCGATGTGCGCCGCAAACGGCGGGAAGATCCATTCCTTGGGGTCGACGTTGGAGACGTCGACATGGTTGTGCAGCACCAGCGGGTGCGGGTCCTGGCCGTCGAGCTGCGCGAACAGGTTGGCGTGCTTGCCGCCGAGCACCTCGATCTCGGAGCGGATGCCGGCCGCGGCCAGCTGCGCGGCGAGGAAGCGGGCGCCCGCCACCTCGTCGCCGGTCGCCTCGCTGGTGTCGATCTGGACGTAGTGCTGCAGCAGGCCGACCGTCGGGTCGTGGAGGTAGTCGTGCTCGATCCAGCCCGTGTCGGCGGTGACCACCGGCCGATCGAGCGTGGCGACCATGCCGTAGGCGGCGGCCATCGCCAGCGCCAGGCTGCTGTAGAGGGCTACGCGGGACGCACGCTGCAAGCGCTTTTCGAGCGGTGGGCTGGACATCCGGCCGCAAATCATACTCGCAGTGGGCTGCTGCCGGCGGGCATCTTCGCTATGCTTGCGTTCCCGATGACGACGGCGCTTCCCGCCTCGACGCCCGCCGGCCCCGGCGCTGGTCCGGCCACCCCTGCCCCTGCCCCCACCGGTGCCGCCGGCCCGGCCCCGCGTGCCGCCACGGGCCCGGCCCCGCGTGCCGCCACGGGCCCGGCCGGTCGCGCCCCCATCGGCGCGGCCCGCCTCTGGCTGCTGGTGGGGGGCGCCGCCGCCTGTCTCGGCTACCTGGGGATCGAGCTGTGGCAGCTCGGCGGCGGCCTCGGCTGGCCGCTCGACGACAGCTGGATCCACCTGCAGTTCGCGCGCAACCTGGCCGCCGGCCGCGGCCTGTCGTACAACGCCGGGGAGCTGGTCACCGGCTCGACGGCGCCGCTGTGGACGGCGCTGCTGGCGCTGCTCGCGTACCTGCCGGGGAGCCCGCTCGCCTGGGCGCAGCTGGCCGGCGCGCTGCTCTACCTGGCGGGCGTCGACGCCACCTGGCGGCTGGCGCGGGAGCTCGACCTGTCGCCGGGGCTGGCGGCGCTCGCCGGCGGCCTCACCCTGGGCACCGGCTGGCTGGTCTGGTCGGCGCTCTCGGGCATGGAGATCCCCCTCTTCGTGCTGCTCTCGACGTGGGGGATGGCGCGGCACCTGCGCGAGCGGGCGGCACCCGCGGCGCTGCCGCTCGCCCCCGCGGTGCTGGCGCTGGCGGCGCTGGCCCGCCCCGAGGGCCTACTGCTGCTGGCGCTCGCCTTCGTCGACAGCTGCTTGCTGTTCGGCCGCGACGGCGGCG
The DNA here is from genome assembly GCA_035949675.1 of Thermoanaerobaculia bacterium. Lineage (GTDB taxonomy): Bacteria > Acidobacteriota > Thermoanaerobaculia > Multivoradales > UBA5704 > JASLEW01. The sequence continues at coordinate 6,559 of DASZHY010000538.1, read as the reverse complement.
GCGCCGCCGCCCAGAAGGCACCGGCGTCGGCGCCGCCGCCGGCCCGGGCGACCCTGCGGTGGCGCCGGCCGCCGTTCGCGCAGCTCGCCCGGGGCGGGCTGCTGGCGGCCTGCGTGCTCGCTGGACCGCTGCTGTTCTACCGGATCGCCGGCGGAAGCTTCCTGCCCACCACCTTCGCCGCCAAGGGCGGCGGGATGCGGCACTGGCTGCCCGACCTGCAATACGTCTACGGGGTGATGGGGATCCTGCTGCGGCCGCAGCCGGCCATGACCCTGCTGTGCTGCGGCGGCGTGGCGGCGCTGGTGGCGCGCCTCGGCTCGCGCCGCGATCGCGGCCTGCTGCCGGCGCTGTGGCTGGTGGCGCTGCCCCTGGTCTACTCCACGCTCAGCCCACCGGGGAAGATCCTGGCCGGCAACTTCGGCCGCTACTACTTCCCGCTCTTCCCGGTGGTGGTGGTGCTGGGCGCCGTCGCCCTGGAAGGCGCCGCCGGCGTGCTTGGCCCGGGAGTCCAGGCCGGCAAGGTGCGCCTGCCTGCCGGCCTGGTGCTGATGGCGCTGCTCTTGTGGCCGACCGCCTCGAGCTTCCTGCAGTGCGCCGGTCTCTACGCCCGCAACCTGGACGACGTCGAGTCGAGCGACGTGCGCGCCGCGCGTTGGCTGGCGCCGCGCCTGCCCGCCGGCGCGGTGCTGGCGGTCAACGACATCGGCGCCTTCAAGTACCTGCTCCCCAACCGCATCGTCGACCTCGCCGGCATCGCCAACCCCGAGCTGCGGCTCGAGGTGGAGCGGCAGGTGGCGCGGGGCGTCCCCTGGGAACGGGCGATGGCGGCAGCCGTCGCCGCTCGCCGGCCGGACTACGTGGCCATCTTTCCGGCCTGGTTGCCGCATCTCGCCGCGCAGCTAGGGCTCGATCCCGTGCTGCGCCTGCGCGTGGCCGGCAACAAGACCATGGGCAGCGACGAGCTGGTCGTCTACAGCACGCCCTGGACGCGGTATCCATTGCGCCGGCTGCCGGGCGATCCGGGGTAGCCCGTGTCCGCCGCCGCGCGATCGTCCGCGGAGCGCCGGCGCCCGCGTCCTGGTGCCGGCGGCATCCTGCTGCGCACCGCGATCATCCTGGCGATCACCGCCGGCCTCCTGGCGCTGGCCGAGGGCGCGACGCGGCTCGTGCTGCGCTTCTCGACCGGCGCCTGGCCGCACACCGCCGCCAGCCGCGTGCGCGCCCAGCAGGACGAGGCGCTGCGCCTCTACCGCCGCCACCCCTTCCTCGATGCGGCGCCGCGCGAGGGCACGCGGGTCCACGCCTTCGGCAAGCAGGCAGGCTGGAACGCGCTCGGCTACCGCTCGCCCGAACGGCCGCTGGCGCGGCCGGCCGGAGCGCTGCGCGTCCTCTGTGCCGGCGGCTCGACCACCTTCGATCTGCTGGCCGCGAGCGACGACCGCACCTGGCCCTGGCGGCTGGAACAGAAGCTGCGGCGGCGCCGGCCGCGGCTCGAGGTCTGGAACGCGGGCTTCCCGGGGTGGACGTCGCTCGAGAGCCTGATCTCGCTCGCCTTGCGCGACGTCGATCTGGAGCCGGCCCTGGTGGTCGTCTACCAGGGCGACAACGACCTGCAGCCGGGAGGCTACCAGCCCTTCGATCGCCACTATGAGCACGGGCATGCCGAGCTGGAGCTGCGGGCCTTGGGCTTCGACCGCCCGCCCCTGCCGTGGCGGTCGCGCAGCGTCCTGCTCGAGCGCCTGGCCGCCGCCTGGGCCAGGCCGGGCGACCCCTGGGAGAGCCTCGATCCCCGCCAGCCGCGCCAGCCGCATCTGGCGCCGGCCGCCATCGCCACGTTCGGCCGCAACCTGCGATCGCTGGCCGCCGTCGCCCGTGCTCACGGGGCGCGCCTCGCGCTGGTCACCCAGACCATCCGCATTCGCGGCCGGCAGCGGGCCACGGATCTCAAGTACCTGGCGCAATGGCTTCCCGGCCTGGCGCCCGAGGCAGCCCCCGGCGAGCTCGAGCGGCTGAACGAGGTGCAGCGGGCCATGCGCGGCGAGGAAGGGGTGCAGCTGGTGGATGCCGCGGCGCGGATCGGCTGGCAGGACGAGGACTTCGCCGACCCCTTGCATTTTTCCGACCGCGGCAGCGAGCGTTTCGCAGAGTTCCTCGCCGCCGAGCTGGTGTTGCCGGCCGCACCGGTGCGCTAGGCGTTCCAGGAGGGCGGGCAGCAAGACACTGCTATCGTGGCTTTCTAGTCAGCCGGCATGAGCCGGCACTCGGGAGAAAATACATGCGACGCCTCCTCGTCCTGGTCTTCTTCCTCTCTACCCCCGCCTTCGGCGACTCCTACGCGCTCCGCGGCACGCTGGTCACGCCTGACGAGGTGATCGAGAATGGCGTGCTTTTCGTTCAGGAGGGAAAGATCGCCGGCGCCGGCGCAGCCGTCACGATACCGGCAGGCACACGCGAGATCGACACCGGGGGGTTCATCTATCCGGGTCTCATCGATCTGCACAATCACCTGACCTGGAACGTTCATCCCCGGTGGTCGCCCGGATTGACACGCGATCGCTACGAGTGGCAAGCGATGGACAGCTATGCCGTCGCGCTGAGCGGTCCGCAGGCGAAAGTCAGGAGCGTGGCCGAATGTGACCTCGAGCGCTTCGGCGAGGTGAAGGCGCTGGTGTGGGGCGCGACGACGGTCACCGGCAGTCTGCAGCAGGACTGTAGCCTCGGTCTGGCGCGCAACCTGGACTACGGGAACGACTTCGGGCAGGAGCCCGCACAGTACCGCATCTTTCCGCTCGAGTTGAAGCCGGAGGAAGAGGCAAGCGTCAGGTCGGCGCTCGCGAGCGGGAAGCCCGTTCTCATGCATCTGGCTGAAGGCACCGACGCCAGCGCGGCGCGCGAGCTGAGGATGGCGCGTGCGCATGCGTTCCTGTCTCCTGGCTTGATCATCATTCACGGCGTGCCGCTGACCGAGCAGGACTTCGACGACCTGGGGAAGGCGGGCGTCGGCCTCGTCTGGTCACCGCGCAGCAACATCGAGCTCTACGGCAGGACCACCAACGTCGCGGCCGCGAAAAAGCGTGTCGTCATGGCCATCTCCCCGGACTGGTCGCCTTCGGGCAGCAGCGGCATGATTGCCGAGCTGCGTTATGCCGCCCTGTGGAGCGATCAGCAGTTCCCCCGCGTTTTCTCCGCCAAGGAGCTGGTACAGATGGCGACCGCGAATCCGGCGACTCTGGCACGCATTGCCGACAAGGTCGGGCGGCTGGCCAAGGATCATCTCGCCGACTATGTCGTCATCCGCCGCGGGGCCCGCACCGATGCCTACGAGTCGCTCATCTACGCCGGCACCAAGGACGTCATGCTGGTGAGCGTGAGCGGCCGTCCGCTGTTTGGCGATCTAGAGCTGATGCAGCAGGTGAATCCGGCCGCGAAACTCGAGCCCGTGCGGGTGTGCGGGGCTGAAAAAGCGCTCGACATGAGCGACAGCGACAACGGCAAAGGGATCTCCTTCGCCGGCACCATGAAGAACCTCGCGGCCGCCTTCGACCTGTTTCAGGTCCCGATGTCGGATCTATGCCAGTGAACGCGGCTGCACCGCGGTCAGTTCTCGCCGCGGGCCGCGGCTCCCAGATGGATCAGGCGGTCCACCGGCGCGAACTCGTCTCGCAGCAGGGGCACGTCGCTCGCATCCAGGCCGACTCCCACCCTGGCGTGGGCCATGACCGTCAAGGATGGATCGAAGCCCGGCAGCAGGCGGTCGAGGTCGCGGGCGCGGGCCACCAGCTGCCCTGGCAGCAGGCCCGGCGCGTCGGTCGCCAGGACCAGCACGTTGCTGGCTCCTCCCACCCGGAATAGATAGATCGCGGCAAAGCTCTCGGCGACCGTGCGGTACATCGCCTTCGAGAAGGGGTCGGTCAGGCCCGCCGCGAGGTTCAGGCCGAAAGTGCCGCTGGCGGCCAGGTGGCGCTTCACCTCGTCGAGGAACTCGATGGTGGTGAGATGGAAAGGCACGCTCCTGCCGATATAGGTGTCGCAGTAGACGAAGTCCCAGGCGCGGCCCCTGGCGCCGGCCAGGAAGCGCCTGCCGTCGGCGATCGTGATGGTGGTGCGCGGCCCGGGGTGCAGCAGCAGGAAGCGCTGGGCGAGCTCCGGCACCGCCGGATCGATGTCCACGTAGTCGACGCCCAGTCCGGCGACCCGGCGCTGCAGGTAAGAGCCCACCGAGCCGCCTCCCATCCCCAGGGAGAGCAGCCGGCGCGGGTGGGAGTTGAGCAGCAGGCTGGCGGCCGCAAACCGCGCGTACCGCATCGCCGGCTCGCCGTCCGCGAGCTGGACCGCCGCCTGCTGGACGCGATCGCTCTCGAGGTAGCGGACGCCGCCGCGCTCCCTGACGATCAGGGTCTGGTAGGGGGTGGTGCGCTCGTAGAGCAGGTCGGCGCCGGTGCTGGTGTGAGGCAGGAACGCCGCGCCGGCGGCGGCCAGCACCAGGCTGGCCAGCAGCGCCGCCGGCAGCGCCCGCGGCGGCGCTGACGGTCTTCCGGGTGCGGCGCCGTTCGACTCGGCAGCAGCGGCGCCGCCGCGCCCCGGCACCGCGGCGGCAAGGGCGGTGGCGGCGGTCGTCGCGGTCAGCAGCGCCAGGACGAGACGCTGCTCGAGAAACGGGATCAGCACGAAGGTCGCGAGCAGCGTGCCGCCCAGGCTGCCGAGGGTGGAGAGGGCGTAGAGCCGCCCGGCGGTGTCGCCGAGCCGGCCGAGGTCGCGCGCCGCCAGGCGGACGGCATAGGGAGAGACGGTCGCGAGCAGCACGCTGGCAGGCCCGAAGAGCGCGGTGGCGGTGAGCAGGGTCCCGGCCGGCGAGGCTCCCGTCCAGTCGGCGAGCGCCGCGGCGAAGCGCGAACCGCCGAGGAGCAGCGCTTCCTGGCAAGCTGCCGCCAGCGCCAGCAGGCGGGCCAGCGCCGCCAGGCTGGGCTGGCGGTCGGCCAGCCGTCCGCCCCACAGGTAGCCCAGCGAGAGCGCCGCCAGGAAGACGCTGATGATCGACCCCCAGACATAGACGCTGTTGCCGAAGTAGGGCGCCAGGATGCGGCTCGACAGGATCTCGAGCGCCATCAGCGTGCCGCCGCAGGCGCCGACCACCCAGTAGAACCGCAGTCGCCAGAGCATGCGGGTACAATATCCTCGCCTGTCGCGGCGCGCCCCGAGGAGCCGCGCAGGCCCTGGAGAGCGCGCCGGCCGGCCGGCTGGCCGGGCTCGGAGACCCATGACCACGACCTTGCAGGTCCCCTATCTCGATCTTGGCCGCGCAAGGCGCCGGATCGCCGCGCCGCTCGAGCAGCGCTGGCAGCGCATCCTCGAGACCAGCGCCTTCGTCCTCGGGCCCGAGGTGCGGGAGTTCGAGCGCCGGTTCGCCGACTTCCTCGCGGTTCCCGCCTGCGCCGGCGTCGCCAACGGCACGGACGCGCTGGTCCTGTCGCTGCGCGCCCTCGGCGTCGGCGCCGGCGACGAGGTGATCCTCCCGGCGTTCAGCTTCTTCGCCACCGTCGAGGCCGTGCTCCTGGCCGGCGGCGTGCCGGTCTTCTGCGACATCGACGCCGCCACTTTCAACCTCGACCCGGCCGACGCCGCGGCGCGCGTGACCCCGCGCACCAAGGGCATCATCGGCGTCCATCTCTATGGCCGGCCGTTCGACGTCGACGCCGTGCTGCGGCTTTGCGACCGTCACGGGCTGTGGCTGCTCGAAGACGCGGCGCAGGCCCACGGCGCGCTTCACGGCGGCCGCCGCGTCGGCGGTCTCGGCCGGCTGGCGGCGTGGAGCTTCTATCCCACCAAGAACCTGGGCTGCTTCGGCGACGGCGGTGCGGTGACCGGCAGCGACGGCGAGCTGGTCGAGCGGGCGCGCCGCCTGGCCAACCACGGCATGACCACGCGCTACCACCACGTCGAGATCGGGGTCAACAGCCGGCTCGACAGCCTGCAGGCCGCGGTGCTCAACTGCCGCCTGACGCTGCTCGAGGCCGACAACGCGCGGCGGCGCGAGCTGGCCTGCCGCTACTACGGCGGCCTCGCCGGCGCCGGCGACCTGGCGCTGCCGCCGGCCGACCCGCCGGGGAGCCTGTCGGTGTATCACCAGCTGACGGTGCGGACGTCCCGCCGCGACGCCCTGATGCGCCACCTCGCCGAGCACGGGGTGACCACTTCCATCCACTATCCCTCGCCGCTGCACCGCCAGCCTGCCCTCGCCGGCACCGCGGCGCCCCCGGTGCCTGCCGGCGAGCTACCGGCGGCCACCGCCGCCGCCGCACAGGTGCTCTGCCTGCCGATGTTCCCCGAGCTCACCAACGAGGAGGTCGAGGCGGTCTGCGAGGCGGTGCAGGGGTTTTTCGCCTGAGCGCCATTTAGCGCCATGGCAAGGTAAACTCGTGCCCATGAAGAAACCACGCGTCGCCGTGATCAAGACCAAGCCCGAGAGCGTCCTCACGGACGTCGGGCGGACGATGGAGCTGGCCGGGGTGCGCGACTTCCTCGCGCGCGGCGCCACCACCATCCTCAAGGACAACATCTC